>JAVVEZ010000017.1:0-50301 GCA_032250895.1 Pseudomonadales bacterium
GCCCGCCTGGCGGCGAATGTCGCGCCGGGAAACCCCTATGCCGGCGTCATGCTCCCCTATACGCCTTTGCATGTGCTCGTGCTGCAGGCACTGGGATTCCCCGTCATCGCCACCAGCGGCAACCGTGCCAGCGAACCCATCTGCTGTGATGAAGGCGAGGCGCTGCAGCGCTTGCAGGGCATTGCCGACCTGTTCCTGGTGCATGACCGGCCCATCGTCAACCGTGCTGATGATTCCATCGTGCATGTCATGGCCGGCCGCAAAACGGTCCTGCGCCGCGGGCGTGGTTATGCACCATTGGCGCTGATGCTGGCAGAGGCAGTGCAGAGGCCGGTCCTTGCCAGCGGCGGACACATGAAAAACACCGTCGCCTTCGCACTTGGCCGACGCTTGTTGCTGGGACCGCATATTGGCGATCTGGATACGCCGGAAGCCTGCGCCGCGCAGCAACAATCTGCGGCTGCGCTGATGGATCTGTACCGTGCCGTACCGCAAATCGTCGCGCACGACGCGCATCCGGATTACCGCTCCACACGCATGGCGCGGGAAAGCTTCGGGAAAAGCGCCGCAAATTGCCTGCCGGTGCAGCACCATTATGCCCATGCGCTTGCCTGCCTGCTCGACAATGGGCGGGAAGCGCCCTGTTTCGCTGTCGTCTGGGACGGTACCGGCTATGGTGGCGACGGCACGATCTGGGGCGGGGAGTTTCTGGCCATTACGCCGCATCACTATGAACGGGTGGCCCATTTTCTGCCCTTTCCCTTGCCGGGCGGGGAAGCGGCGATCCGCGATCCACGCCGCGCGGCGCTGGGCGTTTTGTATGCCATGGGCGCCACAGAGCGCCTTCCAACCTGCCTTTCTGGGTGGGTGGAAGAGGAGCGCCGTCTGCTCATGCAGGCAATGGAAAAACAGCTGAACGCCCCGCTGACCTCGAGCGCGGGCCGGCTCTTCGATGCCGTGGCGGCGCTGACCGGCAGCGGGCTTGAAAACAGCTTCGAGGGCGAGGCGGCTATGACTCTGGAATTCGCGGCGCTGGAATTTTCGGTAATGGATGACGACGGCGTGTATGATTTCAGCAGTGATGACAACATCCTCGACTGGCGGCCCATGTTGCGAAAAATTATCGACGATATTGAAAGCAAAACGCCTGCGGGCATCATTTCTGCACGTTTTCACAACACGCTGGCCGCTATGATCGTTGCCATGGCCCGCCGTCAGGACGAACGACAGGTCGTGCTCAGCGGCGGCTGTTTTCAGAACAGGCGGCTGCTTGAAAGCGCGGTCAATGGTCTGCGCACGGCGGGATTCGAGCCCTTGTGGCACCGTGACATCCCGCCCAATGACGGCGGTATCGCAGCAGGTCAGATCATGGCTGTTTTACGCAGGGAGACGCACTGATGTGCCTTGCCATACCGGGTGAAGTAAGAAGCATCGAAGGTGCAAGGGCAGCCGAGCGCAGCGGCATGATTCGTTTCGGCACGCTTGAAAAACGGGCCAGCCTGGCCTTCGTGCCGGAGGCGCGGGTAGGGGATTATGTGCTGGTCCATGCGGGCGTCGCCATCAGCATCGTCCAGCCGGAGGAGGCGCGGCGCCTGTTCGACTATCTGGACAGCATCGGAGCAGCGGCATCATGAAATATGTCGATGAATACCGGGACGGGGCGGCGGCAGGAAAATACGCCGATGCGTTGAAAGCCATCGTCACCAAGGAATGGACACTCATGGAGGTCTGCGGCGGGCAGACGCACGCCATCGTACGCTTCGGCATCCTCGATCTGCTGCCAGCGGCGATCAGGCTCGTCCATGGGCCCGGCTGTCCCGTCTGCGTCACTCCGCTGGAGATGATCGACAAGGCAATCGCCATCGCGGCCAGGCCGGAAGTGATTTTCTGCTCCTTCGGCGACATGTTGCGCGTGCCGGGCTCCGGGCGCGACCTGCAAGCCGTGCGGGCGGCGGGCGGCGACGTGCGCATCGTCTATTCCCCGCTCGACTGTCTACACATCGCGCGCGCCAACCCTGCACGCGAGGTGGTGTTTTTCGCCGTCGGCTTCGAGACCACTGCCCCCGGCAACGCCATGCTGGTGCAGCAGGCCCGGCAGCAGGGACTGAAAAACCTGTCCGTCCTCGTTTCCCACGTTCTCGTTCCACCGGCGATGGAGGCGATTTTGTCGTCCACCCAGAACCGCGTGCAGGCTTTTCTCGCGGCCGGCCATGTCTGTGCCATCATGGGGACCGGTGCCTATCTGCCATTGGTGGAAAAATACGCCGTGCCCATCGTTGTGACGGGTTTCGAACCACTCGACATTCTGCAGGGCATCCATATGTGCGTGAGGCAGCTCGAAGAGGGACGTGCGGAGCTCGAAAACCAGTATGCGCGCGTTGTTGCCACGGCAGGAAACGGGCCGGCGCAAGTTCTGCTGGCCGAGGTGTTCGAGCTCATTCCACGCAAGTGGCGCGGCATCGGTGAAATCGCGCAAAGCGGTTGGGGACTGGCGGAAAAATACCGTGCCTTCGACGCCGAAAACCGCTTTGGCCTTGCCGATGCACAGGTGGCGGAAGCGCCGGAATGCATCAGCGGACTTGTCCTGCAGGGGATCAAAAAGCCCTGTGAATGCCCGGCTTTCGGCAAGACCTGCACGCCCGAACGCCCGCTGGGCGCCACCATGGTCTCGGGTGAGGGAGCCTGCGCCGCCTATTACAAATACCGGCGCGAGGATGCGGCGTGATACAGCACAACGCGACGCCGGCAATGACCTGTCCCCTGCCATTGGCGGAATACCCTCATGTGCTGATGGCGCATGGCGGCGGCGGGCGCTTGTCTGCCCGGCTGATCGAGGAGCTTTTCGGTGCGGCCTTTGGTAGCGACACGGGGCATGACGGAGTGGTGCTGGATGTGCCGACGGACAGGGTGGCGATGAGCACCGACAGTTTCGTCGTGCGGCCCCTGTTCTTTCCAGGCGGAGATATCGGCATGCTGG
Organism: Pseudomonadales bacterium; assembly: GCA_032250895.1. Lineage (GTDB taxonomy): Bacteria > Pseudomonadota > Gammaproteobacteria > Pseudomonadales > Pseudohongiellaceae > JAVVEZ01. Next base: position 2,978 of record JAVVEZ010000017.1, read on the forward strand.
CGGTGAACGGAACGGTCAATGATCTGGCCATGTGCGGCGCACGGCCGCGCTATCTGAGCGCAGGCTTCATTCTCGAAGAAGGTCTGCCGATGGCCACGCTCTGGCGTATCGCACAATCCATGCGGGCGGCGGCGGATGCGGCGGAAGTGCGCATCGTGACAGGAGATACCAAGGTGGTGGAGCGCGGGCACGGCGACGGTATTTACATCAATACCTGTGGCATCGGTGTCCTGGAACACACGCGGCCGATTGGCCCGGCGCAGGTCACGGCGGGGGATGTGGTGCTGCTTTCCGGCGCTGTCGGCCATCACGGCATGGCCGTGATGGCGCAGCGGGAAAGCCTGTCTTTCTCAAGTCTCATTGAAAGCGACTGTGCGCCGCTGGCCGCCACGGTCATGGCGCTGCTGGACCGGGACATCGAGGTGCATTGCCTGCGCGATGCCACGCGCGGGGGATTGGCAGCGGTGCTGAACGAGATTGCGCGGACATCCGGGCTGCAGGTCGATGGCGATGAGATGGCGATTCCGGTTGACGACAGCGTACGCAGCGCCTGCGAGATCCTGGGCATCGACCCCATGCAGGTGGCGAACGAGGGCTGCTTCGTTGCATTTATCGCCGCAAATGACGCGCCCAGCGCGCTGGAGCTTATGCGCCGGTTTCAACCACAGGCTGCCGTCATCGGAGAGGTGGTGGTGGGGAAAGCAGGCCTGGTCACATTGAAAACCTCGATCGGCGGCCGGCGGATTCTGGACCTGCCGGCGGGTGAACTGTTGCCGCGTATCTGCTGAAGATGGCAAGCGCTCGCTCAATGGTTCTCAGCAGGATCGACAGATTCTCGATGGTCTTGCGTTGAATCCGGAACAGCTCTAAAGTACAGGGCCATGCGTAAACTCATTCTCGTTGTCATCACACTTTTTTGGGTCCAGCCAGTGTTCGCGCAGAGCTGCGATCGTGACTGCCTGCGCAGCATGATCACGAGCTATCTCGACGCCATGCTCAAGCACGACCCCGGGCTCCTGCCGCTGGCGCCGGCGCTGCGCTTCACCGAGGACCACCAGCCGCTGCAGTTGGGTGAAGGTCTGTGGCAAAGCATCGACGGCCTGGGGACTTTCCGCCAGGACATCCTGGATGTCGGCAACAGTACGGCCGGCGTGCATGTCCTGGCGCTGGAGGCCGGCAAGCCGGTATTGGTGGCGATTCGGCTGAAGGTGGAAGGCGGCCTCATCGTGCAGGTGGAGTCCACCGTGGTGCGCAGCCGCGAGGAAGGCATGATCTTCAATCCGGCGGCCATTATCGAAGCGAGCGCGGCGATGAATGTGACCCCGACACCGGCGCAGCGCAACACCCGGCAGGAAATGATCCGTCTGGCGCTGCTCTATCCGGAAGGCCTGCGCATCGGCAGCTTCGTCACCGCCGGTACGCAGTTCGCGCCCGCTGCCTATCGCTTTGAAAACGGTCAACTGATGGCCGGCCCGAATTGCACCTTCTTTCCCGGCTGCGACAAGATCCGTGAACAGCGCCTGCCCACCCTGGCCGGCATTCAGGCCCGTGTGGCCGCAGTGGATGCAGAGCAGGGTATCGTGTGGCTGCGCATGAACTTCGGCCCCGGCTCACTGCTGCGTGGCGAGGGCGAACTCTCCGTCTGGGAAATGTTCAAGATCTACGAGGGCCGCATCCACGCCGTCGAAGCCTTTATGGAGGAAGTGCCGGCAGGCACGCCGTTCGGCTGGGAGTATTCAGAGCTTCCTTAAGATACACCAGGGTTATCCAGAGCTTTCCTTGTCTCAGAAATCGCGGAACTGAAATTTGAAAGCTTCTCCATGCGCCTGCACATAGCCAATCGAAGGGGAAGGGAAGTGCGCGGTCATGACCAATGTCTGGTGTTCACACTGCGTCTGTAGAAACTGTGTGCGTGTTGCAATGGCCTGTTTGGGATCGCTGTCGATCCAGTAAGCCCAGTGCGGATACAGGCATTGCAGCGGGCTGTGAATCAGATCGCCGCACAGCACCGCGCGCTGTGCTCCGGATTGCAGGTGTACCGCCACATGACCGGGCGTATGCCCGGGCGTGGCTTGCAGCCAGACCTGGTCATCGAGCGCAAAATCCGTCGCGACCGGCAGCACCTGCCCGGCTTCCATGACCGGCAGCACGCTTTCCTGGTAGGCAGGTGTACCGGCCGCCGCCACGTGTTCGATCTCCTGTTTGGCGATGATGTAGGTCGCGTTTGGAAAGGTCGGTACCCAGCGTCCGTCGACCAGCTGCGTATTCCAGCCGCAGTGGTCGCCATGCAAATGAGTGCAGAACACATAGTCCACCTGTTCGGGATGGATGCCTTTGGCCAGCAGTTTCTGGTACCAGGCCCGATCGCTGCGCTGATGCCATTCGGGGAAAAAAGTGTTGGTCTTGTCGCAGCCGAGACAGGTGTCCACCAGGATAAGGTGGTGCCTGGTGCGGATCACATAGGTCTGGATGGCGATAATCAGCTTGCCGCTGGCCGGGCACAGTGCGTTCGGTTCCAGCCAGTGCCGGTGCTGTTCGATGGCAGCGGGCGGCGCATCCGGAAACGCCGTCATGGGAGGCAGGAAGGGTGTCTCCATTTCCAGGATACGTTCGATCTGAATATCGCCGATGTTCATCTGTTAAATTGTCAGGGAGTCCTGAACTCAGGAGCCTCTCAGGCCTCGCTGTTCGGGTTCACGCAGCCCCACAGTGCGAACGCGGCAGAGACGGTGAGTGCGATCCACAGAAGGGCGCCATCCAGGGTGTCGCTTAGGTCCAGGTAGCCGAGCTGGATGGCGAAGGTGGCAAGCATCAGCACCAGAGGTACGAGCACCAGCCAGGCAGAGTAGCCCATGTCGCGTACACGCCGGGCGAGCAATACGAAAGCCGGATACATCAGCACCAACAAGCAGAACTGCCCCGTGCGGCCGGTCACGAGAAAAGCATAGAAGGCGAGCACTGCGAGGAGCGTGATAAGCGCCGGCACGAACTGTGCACGTGAGGTGCGGCCGGTGGGGTTTACGAACAGTGCATCATAGCTCATGGGCATTTCCTCAGTCCTCCCCGATCGCCAGCGCGTGCCGTTGCAGCGCGCCGCGGTAGTAAGGGAGCCAGGCCAGCATCAACAGTCCGTTGAGGGCGAAAGCCGCGAACGCCAACAGCGCAGTCAGGGGCTGCTGATCCAGAATCGCGGCCCAGAACAGCGCACAGGTAGAGATCGGCATCAGCGCGCAGAGCGCCACAGGCACAAAGAAGCCCGCGAGTACCAGGGCCCCCGCCAGCAATTGAAGCGCCATGGCCACATCCAGCAGCCGCGAGTTCACCAGGGCGCTCATCAGTTGAATGGCCATTGGCTCATGGCCGCCGGGTGCGGGCCAGAGTGACAGAAACAGATAGTTGGCGCCGTTGAGCAGCATCCACGCACCAAAGAGGAGGCGACCCACAAGGACGAGTTGCTTCATGCTCATACGCCAGCCTCCGCACGCAGGGTGAACATCGGACGATAACTCCTGGAATAGGCCAGGCACAGCAGAACGTTGAAAAGCAGTGTGGTGTAGCCATACAGGGCGGCAAACGAGTTCCAGCCTTCGAGTGGCGCATCCCAATAGAACACACCGAAAGATACCGGCAGGCAGATCAGCAGCATGAGCGGCGTATAGAACCCGATCAACACGCCGAGCCCCGCAACCAGCTCCACGGCCTTGACCAGATCGAACAGATGGCTGTCGAGCAGGGCGCTGATCAGCTCCTGGCTCAAGGGCTGGGTGCCCATCGGCTGAGGAAACAGCGGTATGAAATGGTTCAGGCCTGCGGGAATCATCCATGCCGCGAACACCAATCGTACGAACCAGACGGCATATTTCATGGAGCCCCCCTGCAATAATGCTTGTAATTGTTATGGGTCTTGTTTGCATGGCTTATGTGAGAGTCTAGCTTAGCCTTCATTCAGGGCCATGTAAACAGTGTGAAAAAGAGACAGAATGATGGAACCATCTCCAGGTCCCGTTTTGAATTCACTGACAGTGGTGGACCGTGGCATCAAGAATACAGGAATTTTGAAATTCGGCTCTGGCACCTGTTTCTCTGTTCCCTTGCCTATCCCTTCGGAAAGCGCCTGCAAGCCTCTGCGTGGATATCGGCGGGCAAGGGACCGCGGGCCGCCACCTGCACATTGTTGATCAGGTGCTCCGGATTGGCGGTACCGACGATGGTGGTCGTCATGTCGGGATTGCTGATGGTAAAGCGGAGCATGAACTCCATCGGTGTCATTCCGGCCAGTAAATCGTCGATCCCGGTCTCCTGCCAGAGCCGGCGGCGGGCCCGGAACGCGGCCTGCAGAAAGGCAGGGTATTCATCGATCAGGGCTTCATCCTTGACAATGACGCCGCGCGCCACACCGCCGCGAAGCACGATGCCGGCACCACCCAGAGCGGCCTGGTGAATCAGGTCTTCATGCTCGCGTTCAAGCAGCGAATAGGGCGTCTGGATCACGTCGAATACGCCCATCTCAATCTGCTCCGCAAGCTGGGGATTGTTGCCGGAGATGCCGATGAAACGCACCTTGCCTTCTTCCTTGAGCCGCAACAGCTCCGCGACGGAATCGTTGGCTTCCAGCACGGCGCGCGAGGGGCTGACATGGAACTGCACGACATCGAGATAATCCGTCTTCATGCGGCGCAGGCTTTGCTCGACGCCGGCGCGCACATTGGCCCGGCTGAAGTCGTGGGGCTTGAGCCGGTCGTGAGGAGTATCCGGTGCGGCAATCGGGCAGCCACATTTGCTGGCCAGGTAAAATTCGCTGCGACGGTGGGCAATCCGGTCGCCGATCTCCTGTTCCGAGTAGCCGTAATCCGGCGAGGTGTCGATGTAGTTGATGCCCTGATCCAGCACCGCGTTCAGGATCGCCCCCGCCTCTTTGGGGCTCAGCCGTGGAAAGTGATCGGTGCCACGCAGTTCCATGGCCCCGTAACCCAGTTTGGTGACCTTGAGGCCGGTGCGGCCCAGAACCGCTTTGGGCAGAGTATTCATTGTGATTGCTCCCTGTTGTCTTTCTGTCGGCAAGAGCAAGTATGCTACACACGGCAGGAAAGGCACAGATCAAATTTGCAACAAACTGCTGCTCAGCGCGGCATTGACAGTGCCGGCGGTGCATTCTCCGGCGCAACGGAAAGGCGGATGCCGCCGATACGCAGTTCCCGCCAGCGGGCTTCGAGCACTTCAACCTGATTTTGCCGCAGCGAGGCGGCGATATCCACGCTCCCGGGGGCGCTGGCGGCAGTCAGCATCCGGGTTTCCCAGGAAGCATTTACCTGCCGCCACAGCATGGCCGGCATGACAAAACCCTGGCTCTCGGGAAGGAATACGATTTCGTCTGTGCCGTCGTCATCGAGATCCACCAGGACCACGAAAAACCGGAGCTCCGTCGGCAGGCGGGGCGTCATGCGCCTGGCCTGCTCCAGCAGGGCCGTCATCACCGCTTCGGGTACCCTGCCGCCTTCGGGCCATATCACCAGTTCTTCCCGGAAGCGGTCCAGGGTCAGGGTATCGCCGGGCAGGGCCGGCGTGGCGTAGAGAGCATCGATCCGCGCTGCCAGGCGGGGGTCGGCGGCACCATAGTCCGTTTTCACCTGCTGTAAGGCCAGATAGCCCTGACGGCCCAGGCTGGCGCGAAAATAGTCCAGGTCCAGGGCAGTGGCCGCGATATCACCGCCATGCACCCGCGCCAATTGGTTCTGCGCCGCCAGGCCCTGGAAGTTGAGCACCGGTGTATTCACCAGCAGCATGACGGTCATCACCACCGCGCCCAGCCGGATATTGACCCGGGCGAGGGCATCCAGCCAGGCGTCCTGCCTGCGCACGATGCCCCACAGGTATCCCAGCGTGAACAGGAACAGCAATCCCGCCGTCAATACGGCCCAGCAGCGCTGCACCGTCAAACCGTACTGATCGATGCGGGCGAACAGGCCATGGAAGGCGATGATGCTGTATACCGGCAGCACCGCCACACCAACGTAGATGATCCTGTGCACCAGGGCGGGATAGGGCCTTCCCCGGCTGTCCCCCTGGTACACGGCGTTGACGGAAAACAGGCTCAAGGCCTGCAACCACAACAGCAGGCCGGAACCCAGGCGGGTGTCCCACAGTGGCTCCAGCCCGGTGAACGGCAGGGCCAGCAGAAAAGACAGGGAGAGCACAGACAGCAGGGGCAGCAGGAATTTGATCAGCGCCTTGAGGATATTGGCGATGCTGTCGATGATCAGGTCCAGGTTGCGGAAGATGATCACCGCGAAGGCCAGGGCCACCGTGGCGGCCGGAAACAGGAACCATTGCTGCTCGAAAAGCCGGTCGAAGAAGTGGATGCCGATGGTGGCGAACAGGGCGCCCCAGAGCCTGAGAATGCCGATGAACAGCAGTACGAAGAGCAGGCTCAGCCCCAAAGTCAAAAAATTGCGCCAGGAATAATGAAACAGCGCTGGGTACGAGATGGCGCCATCTGCGGAATATGCCTGGGCATACAGCAAGGCCTTGAAGGCGGCGATGCCCAGAGTCGGAATCAGGACGAAACTGACGGCACTGCGCATGCCGATGAATTCGTCCGGCTCGAGCTGCCAGCCCATGTAGGCCGAAGCGGCGGTCACGGCCAGCGCGAACGGCAGCAGGCAGAGCAGATTTTTCCGGAGCGCGCCAGGCTCCACCAGCAACAGGAAAAACACCGGCACGGCGACCAGGAAAGCGGCCAGCGCGAAGAGCCAGGCCAACTCGCCAGCTGGCCAGTGCTTCAGGTCCACGGCCCGGTACAGCAGGAACAGCAGTATGCCCTGACACAGGGCCACCAGCAGCATCAGGGGTCTGGGCAATGCCGTGTTCATAGCCAGTGGACCATAAAAATCAGACCGTCACGGCCTTGTTCAGGCGTTCGGCGACCACTTCCCAATTGACATTGCGCAGAAAGGCGTCGATGTACTGCGCGGTGGCGGCGCCATAGTCCATCTGGTAGGAATGCTCGTACATGTCCATCACCAGAATCGGAACCGCAGCCGCCGGCGCATGCATGTGGTCCCACATCCAGTAATTTTCCAGCGTTTGCAGGTGTGTGTTCCAGGCCAGCATGACCCAGCCCGAACCGCCGCCGAGTCCGGCCCCGATGCGGCGAAACTCGCGTTCCCAGTTCTGCACGCTGCCGAAGGCGCGGGCCAGGTCGCGGTCGAGGCCGGCATTTCTGCCGCCGGGCGGTGCCATATTGGCGAAGTAGTATTCATGCAGAACCACCGACCCGGTACGCAGCAGGTGCTCGCGTTTCAGGTCGTTGTAGACGAAGGCGGGCAGGCCATCGTCGGCCAGGGCTTCCTGCAGTCGTTGTTTGATGGTGTTCAGTGCCCGGACCGAGCCGCCGTAATTGTTTTCCCAATGTGAGTCGATCAGGCGCTGCGAAAAACCGTCGAGCTGGCCGGAGTCGAAGGGCAGCGCCTGCAGGCTGGCATTGCCGGCAAAGGCGGTGGGAATGTCCGCCCGGCTCTGGGCCGCTGCGGCCGTGGGGAAAAGGACGGGAGCCGCCGCTCCCCATGACAGGGTTCTGATGAAGGATCGTCTGGAAAAAGCCGTCATTGGTTCCTCCTTGTATCTCGATATCGTGGTCATAGGTATCCCGAAAGGATGAGCAGAACGGTGACAAGAAAATGTCGGAAAAGCAAGCGGGAAATAAGAGTGCCTGCGAAAATTCGGTATTTCCACAGATGCCTTCCACAGGTGGTTCAGGCCGTCAGGGTGCCGGCGGCACAAGTGCTTTCAGCGCCGGTTTGGTGACCTTGCCCATCGCGTTGCGCGGCAGTGCGGTCAGCACCTGCAGTTGTCGGGGCACCTTGTAGGGGGACAGGCGGCCTTCACACCAGTGTTTCAGTGCTGCAAGGCTCAGGCTCGTGCCGGGCCTGAGCACGACGAAGGCGCTGACCAGCTCGCCCCAGGTGGCATCCTCGATGCCGATCACCGCGCATTCGGCGATGGCGGCATGAGCCAGCAGGACGTCCTCGATTTCCAGCGCAGAGAGTTTGTAACCGCCCGATTTGATGATGTCGACCGAGGCGCGGCCCATGATCCGGTAATAGCCGTCCTCCCGCACGGCGATATCACCGGTGCAGAACCAGCCTGCGCGGAAGCTCTGCGCCGTGGCCTGCGGATTGTTCCAGTATTCCAGAAAGACATTGTCGCCACGAATGCGGATTTCACCGGGCTCGCCATCGCCGGCGATGACCCTGCCGTCTTCACCATGGAGCGCGACCTCGACTCCGGGCAGGGGCAGGCCAACCGCACCGGCACGCCGCTCGCCTCGGTAGGGATTGGCGATGCCCATGCCGATCTCGGTCATGCCGTAGCGTTCCAGCAGGGTCTGTCCGGTCAGCGCCTGCCATTGCTGAAAGAGTGTGACCGGGCAGGCTGCCGAGCCGCTGACATTCAGACGCATGGCAGCAAAACCGGTAGTGATCCGCTGACTGTCCGGTCCGGGCAGCGTGCTCAGATGCCGCAGGATGAGGACGTAGACCGTCGGTACCGCCATGAAGACCGTGTAGGCGCCGTTGGCCACCGCCGTCAGCACGGCATCGGCATCGAATTTCACAAAGAGCTCGACCCGGGCGCCTGCCCACAGCGCACAGCACAGGATATTGATGATGCCGTGGATGTGGTGCAGGGGCAGAAAGAGGGGCAGCGCATCGCTTCGCTGCCAGGCCCAGGCTTCGAGCAGCGTGCTGATCTGGGCGCGAATATTGCGGTGAGTGCTGACCACACCCTTGGGTTTGTTGGTCGTGCCGCTGGTGAACAGCATCAAGGCACGACGTCCGGGATCGAGTAATGGCAGCGGCGTGAGGTTTTCCTGCAAGACAGTCTCAAGCGTCAGTACCGCTATATCCAGTCTTGCACACAGCACGCGCAAGGGTGTGCCTGCCGACGCCATCGGTCCGGCTCCGATGAGCAGGCGTCTGACACCAGCCGTCGTCAGTACATGCTCCAGTTCCGGCATCGCGGCGGCCACATTCAACGGTACCGCGATGCCCCCTGCGCGCCAAACGCCCAGCAGCGCCGTCACATAGTCGACACTGGCCGGCATGAAAAAGGCGATACGTTCCTCCTCGAGGTCGCGGCAATCGTGCAGCAGGCCAGAGGCCAGACTTTTACTGCGGGCATCCAGTGCCGCATAGGACCACGACTGCGTGCCTTGCAGCAGGGCAGGGTCGTCATTGGCTGGCCTCAGTGGCGGAAAGAAGTCCGTGGTATCAGCTGTGGGTAACGGCATCGGCAAGTCTGCTCTCAAGTCAGCGCCCGTACCAGCAGGTACAGGACCGAGGGCGCCAGCAGGCAGCCGGCGCCGGTATAGAAAGTGGCCGTCATGGCGCCATAGGGTACCAGGCGCGGATCGGTGGCCGCCAGTCCGCCCGCGACACCGCTGGTCGTTCCCATCAACCCCCCGAACACCATCGCCGCCTGCGGATTGTTCAGGCCGATACGGCGTGCCAGCAGCGGCGTGAAGACCATCACCAGAATGGATTTCACCACGCCGGTCGTCACGCTCAATGCCAGTACTTCCGAACTGGCGCCGATGGCGGTGCCGGTCACCGGACCGACGATGTAGGTCACCGCGCCGGCTCCGATGGTGGTGATACTTTCCGCGTCACGATAACCAAAGGCCACCGCCACTGCCGCACCGAGCACGAAGGAGACCAGCACACCCACCACAATCGACAGGCTGCCGGCGAGCCCCGCTTTGCGGAGTTCACTGGGGTGGACCCCGAAGGCGGTGGAGACAATGGCAAAATCGCGCAGCATGCCGCCGCCCATCAGGCCGATCCCTGCCAGCAGACTGATGTCCGCGAGCCCCCGGCTGCCGCCCGTTGCCCGGCCTGCCCAGTAGGCGGCCAGCAGGCCCAGCAGAATCGCGATGGCGGAACCGTGGATACGGCCTCCGGTGATCTGTGCGGACATGAAGTAAGACAGCCACAACAGCAGGCCGACGGCCAGGAAGGCGACAATCAGACCGTTGGCGCTGACGACCGCAGTCAGGGCGCTCATGACGCGTCGTGGTCCGATGCGGGCGGCAGGGCTTCCCCGGGTTTGCCGATCCGGCTCAACAATGGCACCAAAGCAAAGCCGGCGATCACCGCCAGCACGGCCGCGAGTATGGCCAGCAGGCCGCCATCCACGGCGGCAGCCACGTTCTGCGTTGCCGCCATGGCAACCACGATGGGGATGTACATCGCGCTCCAGAAATGAATGCCCCTGCCGGCAGGTCCGGCAATCAGCGCATTGCAACGTTCCGACTGACAGGCCAGCATCAGTAACAACATGGCAATGCCGACCCCGCCCACATTGGCCTGTACGCCGAGCCACTGGCCGAGCAGTTCACCGGCAAACTGACCCGCCAGCAGGCAGGCGGACAAGAGGGCAACCCCGTAGATGATCATGCGCTTTCCCGTGTCGATTACCAAAGCAGCGCTATGATAGCGTCATCCGCCTCGCTACGGCCATGACTTCGATGGACAAGGCAGCGGCGGTATTCCTTTCCTGCTGACGTCATCGTTCAGGGATTTACAGGCTCTTGCTGACTGCGATTGATCAGAAAGACCAGGGACAGCATCACGGGCACTTCCACCAGCACACCGACCACGGTGGCCAGCGCCGCGCCGGAATCGAGACCGAACAGGGAAATGGCCACGGCCACCGCCAGCTCAAAGAAATTGGAGGTGCCGATCAGGCAGGCCGGTCCGGCAATCGCATGGGGCAGATGCAGGAGCCTGGCTCCGGCCAGGGTAATAAAGAAAATGCCATAGCTCTGGATCAGCAGTGGCAGCGCGATGAGCAGGATGGTCAAGGGATTGTTCAGGATCGTTTCCGCCTGAAAACCAAACAGCAGGACCACCGTTGCCAGCAGGCCGGTTATCGACCAGGGTTTCAGCCTGTGGACGAAAAGGTTCACACTGCTGGGGTTTCCCTTCTGGTTCAGATGGTGGCGAGTGCCGATGCCGGCCACCAATGGCAGAACGACGTACAGCAGCACCGACAGCAACAGGGTTGCCCAGGGCACCTGGATATCGGAAACCCCCAACAGAAAGGCAGCCAGCGGGGCAAAGGCGAAAATCATGATGATGTCATTCAGGGACACCTGCACCAGGGTATAGTTGGGGTCTCCTCTGGACAACTGGCTCCAGACAAAGACCATGGCGGTGCAGGGCGCCACGCCCAGCAGAATCATGCCGGCAATATATTCGGTGGCCAGTTGCGGTTCCACCAGAGCTGCAAACAACACCCGGAAAAACAGCCAGGCCAGCAGTGCCATGGAAAAGGGTTTGATCAACCAGTTGACCACGCAGGTCAACACCAGGCCCGCAGGCTTTTTGCCGGCGTCCTTGACAGAGGCAAAATCGATCTGAATCATCATGGGATAAATCATGACCCAGATCAGAGCGGCCACCGGCAGGTTGACATGGGCGAACTCCAGTCCGGCAATGGCCACGAACAGTCCCGGCAGATACTGGCCCAGAATGACGCCGGCCGTTATCGCCAATGCCACCCACAGGCTCAGGAAGCGTTCAAAAATTCCCATGTACTGCTCCCATTTTGCGCAAGTCATGTTCCATATCAACCAGGGTCCGGCCGGCGGCCAGCCAGCCCCGTAATGTCAGGATGCGGTATTTCAATAGGCCGATGGTGTTGTTGAAGGCGGCCTCTATCGCATCAGGCCGTGCAGCAGGATCCCCGGCAATGCGACTGGGATCAGGCAGTCCCCAGTGGATCACCGCGGCCTTGCCAAACCACAGCGGACAGGCCTCCCCGGCGGCATCGTCGCACACGGTAATGACCACATCCGGCTCAAAGTACTCACAGTCATGCCAGGATTTGCTGTGCAGTCCTGCGGTGGGTACGCCGTGTTTTTCCAGGTGGGCAAGGGTGAGGGGATGCACCGTGTCAGCGGGCTGGCTGCCGGCGCTCAGCGCCTGGATCAGGCCTTCGCCAAAGTGCCTGGCGATGGCTTCGGCCAGAATGCTGCGGCAACGGTTGTGGGTGCAGATGAACAGAATTTTCATGGCGCGCAGCGCAGGGCCCGTCTGCTCATGTTGTCCAGATCGAGGCAGGCTTGTGTGATCAGGTCCTGCTCTGCGCGCAGGGTCTGTTCGAGCACCTCCCGGCACCAGCGCGGCAACTTGTCGTCGAGCCGGTAAAATACCCACTGTCCCTGACGGCGGTCCTGGATCAGTTTGCAGGCCCTGAGCTGGGCCAGGTGGCGGGAAATTTTCGGTTGGCTGTCCCCGAGGGACTCGGTCAATTCACAGACGCAGAGCTCGCTTTCCCGGGTGAGCAGCAGGAGCAGCCTCAAACGGGTGGCATCGGCCAGGCACTTGTAAAAGGACAGGGCATCCATGAGGCGGCTCCAGGCTGAAAAACAAGGAAGCGCCAATATATATGAAAATTCATATATATGGAATAGCGTATGTTTGAAGACTGATGTGAAAAAACCTGAAGGGGGGGCGTTCATTCCGGCCCCCAAAAGACGTCGTCAGGAAATCACCACCTTGCGCGGAAACTGGGCATAATTCTCCCAGCGGGTGGGCTTTTCGGGCATCTCTGCGGCAGTGGCCTGGACCTGGCCGTTGGCATCGATGACCCGCGAGACCAGGGTGTGCTCGCCGGGGCTGGCCTTGTGCCAGTCCAGGCTGAACAGTTTCCAGGAATATTTTGAGGCGCCGGGCTCTATGTTTGCCTGCTGCCAGGGACCGTCGTCGATACTGATTTCGACACGGTCCAGAGGCGTTCCGTCGTTCAACGCAAAACCGGTGATGTGATGGCTGCTGCCGGTCCTGGTCACCCGGATGATGGCGGATTTGAGCTGGATGCGGGTAACCGAATGTTCTTCCCAGCGTTCTTCGCCGCCGACGTCCTTGCGGCTCAGCGTCACATAGTCCCGTGCCATGAAGCGGCCCATGTAGCGCCGGTCCTGAACATGAATCTGGCTCAGCCATTTGACATTGGCCACCCCGTACCAGCCGGGCACGATCAGGCGCAGCGGGGCACCGTGATACAAGGGCAGGGGCTGGCCATTCATTTCATAGGCCAGCATCAGTTCCGGGCGCAGCGCATCATCGACATGCAGACTGCGGCCGAAGGCCTGTTCGATATTGATGTCGCGGATGTTCTCCATGCCCTTGTCGGCACCATAGAAGACGATTTCACTGCCGCCGTCCTGCACCCCGGCGTCCTGCAGCAGGGCGCTCAGGCTGATGCCGCCCCAGCGGGCATTGCCGATCAGGCCCTGAAACAGGCGTTCGCCGTTGCCGCCGCATTCGAAACCGGCGTCGATTTCGACCTTGGGCCGGCGCTTCAGCTCGGCCAGGTTCAGGATCATTGGCTTGTCCACCAGGCCGCTGATCTGCAGCCGGTAGCTGTCCTCGGCCAGCACCGGCTGGTTGTAATGCTGGATGATGTAGAAATCATCATTGGGAGTATAGAAGGAGTCAATCGCGCGGGTGTCCAGGTAGTGAATGGCGCCGGGCGTTACCGGCGGCACCGCGTAGGCCTCCGGCATGTCGGTGAAGGGCACCAGCTCTTCGCCTGCACCCAGCGCCAGGCTGGACCAGAAGGGCAGGCTGGACGTCGCCGCCATGCCGCCCAGGGCCAGGCCCTGCCTGATCAGATCGCGTCTTGAGTCATTTGCCGCATCAGCCATGGTTGTTTCTCCTTTTTTGTTTTGCTTGTCATGGAGCTGTCTTGCTTTCGATTGCCGTGGAGCTGCCCGGGATTATTCCCGTGTCGTTCGCAATAGTCAATTGACTTGCCAGGCCCTGGCCGCTGACTTAGTCTATGGCTTTTTCCAGTAGAGGTGGGGTTTTCATGAAAAAATTCCTTGATGGCATTGTGCGTGTCATGAGCGGCCTGTCGGGCCTGCTGATGGTGGCCTGCGCCCAGTTGCCTGATGGCGGCACTGTCGGTCTTGTCGATCACTACGTGCCGGTGGTTTCCAGCGCCCCCGGCATGGCCGGCAATGTTTCCCAGCTCTATGTGCGGGAGCGCACGCAGGCGCAGGTCAGCGGGTCTGGGGCGCTGGAGGGCAAGGTGGTGCTGTTCATCCATGGTGCCGGCACGCCTGCCGAAGTGGCTTTTGATGTCCCTTATCCGGGCTATGGCTGGATGGCCTATCTGGCCGCCGCCGGGATGGACACCTTCGCCATGGATACCACGGGTTATGGCCGTTCCACCCGCCCCCTGGCGATGAACGACCGCTGCAATCTTTCCCCATCCCAGCAGATGGAGGTGTTTGGCGACTCCTGTGCAGCCAGTCAGGAGTCCGCCGTCACCACCATGGCATCGGACTGGCAGGATATCGATGCCGTGGTGGATTATCTGCGGGCGCTGCGTTCGGTCAGCAGGATTCACCTGGTGGGCTGGTCCCAGGGCGGCCCGCGGGCGGCCGGATATGCCGCGCAGCACCCGGAAAAAGTCGCTAATATCGTGCTGCTGGCTCCGGCCTACAATCGCAACCTGCCGGCCACTGCCGGGCAGGCGAATCTTGCTGGGGTTGCCATGACCAAGCAGTCCCGGGCTGATTTTGTCAGCAACTGGGAACGCCAGGTGGGCTGTACACAGCAGTATGAACCGGCTGTGCTGGAAGCTGTCTGGCAGGCCATGCTGGCATCGGATCCGGTCGGCGCCGGTTGGGGAACGGGGGTACGCCGAGCGCCCAGAACGCCGACCTTCGGCTGGACGCCGGCCGTGGTCAAGGCCACCCGAACGCCCATCCTGATGGTGGCAGGCTCTCACGATGCGCAGGTCCAGCCGGCACGCGTGCGCGAGTTTTATCAGGATCTGGGAGCCGAAAAGAAAGTCTATGTGGAAATGGCCTGTTCTTCCCACAATGCCATGTGGGAACGGGATGCCCGGCAGTTGTTTGACGCGTCCCTGCAATGGCTGACCACGACTTCCTTCCGGGGTGTCAGCAGTGGCATGCTGAAAATGGAAGAAGAGCTCACAGGTAATCGTACAGGAAACAACTAGCAGAACAGGAGAATGGCATGAAACTTGAAGGTGGATGTTATTGTGGGGCAGTGCGCTACCGTGCGGAAGGGGAACCCTTGTTCAAGGGGCAGTGCTGTTGCCGGGAATGCCAGTATATTTCGGGTGGCAGCCCCAACGTGGTCATTGGGATGCCTGAAGCCGGGTTCAGCTTTACCAGGGGCGAGGCCAGCATGTATCGGCGCGGCGATCTGGAACAGCCGGTCACCCGCTATTTCTGCCCGGACTGTGGCACGCATCTGATCACTCAGCCCCCCGGTGGCAGAGGATTGACGATCATCAAGGTTGGCACTCTCGATGACCCCGGCGTTTTCGACAAGCCGGACATGGTGATCTGGACCAGCGAAAAACAGGCTTTCCATCATATACCGGAAGGCGTGCCCAGCTATGAAGGCTTCGCGCCACGACACTAATACTGCCGTGTTACAAACCGCTGAAGGGCGCATTGCTGCGTTAAAACCGGGCTCAAAATGCTCATTTACTCCATGTAAACTGCGCTTTTTCGCCCGGTTTTGCCTTGCACTGCATCCCTTGATCGATTCGTAATAGGAGCCTCTAAATAATCCCGCTATCATCAATCGTCCCGGCGTGCTCTTGTCATCGTCCCTGCAGTCGCTCCGGCGTACTCTTGTCGTTGCCCCGGCGCATACCGGATTCCTGTAAAAGTTGATGAAATACAATTGCTTGAAAAATAGTTTCGACAAGCGAAAATAAAATTGCTAGACTCCCGTCAAAGAAAAAACTAAAATCAGACCGTTGTAGCAGGAAATACATTTCAAAATTCAACAAAAAAAAGGTGCTGAGGAGTATTTTTATCTCACTGTTTCAACATCGCTAAAAAAATAAAATTACAACAAATAAAATCAAAGACAAAAGGGAGACATAACAATGAAAACGGCCATACCGTTCGCTCGCTTCAATAAACTTCGCCTCGGTATCGTTGCCTCGACCCTGGCGACGGTGATGGGAACCGCAGGACCGGCGACTCAGGTTCTGGCTCAGGACGGCGAAACGCTCAGCGAAATCGTGGTTACCGCGCAATTTCGTGAGACCCGGCTTCAGGATACGCCGCTGGCCATCACGGCGGTCAATTCCGACCTGATGGAGGCGCGAAGCCAGACCAGCATCTACGAGGTGGCTGCCCAGGCCCCGAATGTGACGCTGGCGCCCCAGGGGCAGGCCAATGGCTCGGGCCTGATCGCCTTCATTCGCGGCGTCGGTCAGACCGACTTCAACTTTGCTCTCGAACCCGGTGTCGGTGTTTATGTCGATGATGTCTACTACCCGACCCTGACCGGGTCGCTCCTCGATCTGATGGACCTCGACCGTGTGGAAATTCTGCGCGGGCCGCAAGGCACCCTGGCGGGCCGCAACTCGATCGGCGGCGCCATCAAACTTTTTTCCAGCAAGCCCAGCGGTGAAGGCACCGGCTCCTTCCAGGCAAGCTACGGTTCGTACAATCGCGTCGAAGCCCGTGGCTTTGCCGATTTCACGCTCATCGATGACGTGCTGTTCGCACGCGTGGCGGGTGTGTCCAAGAACCGTGACGGCTATGTGGATCGTCTCGACTATGCCCAAACGCATCCCGGTGAGGACATCCCATCGTTTAATCTGGGTCTGGGCAATGGCGAGAAGCTTGGTACCCTGGGTGGCACGTCCTATGCCGCCGCACGCCTGTCGCTGCGCTGGATCGCGAGCCCGGATGTGGAGGTCAATGTTGCCGGTGACTTCACCAACGACAGTTCGCAGGCCGGCGCCGATGTTCTGATTCGCGCCAACCATGCGGCAACGACTCCGGAGGGCAGTCCCTGGCTGGCGGATTCGAACGGCAACGCGATTCCCTATGATTGCCGTTTCGTGCCCGCCGGTCCGTTTTCCTGTGATACGTCGCCGGAGGGCTACAATCCGCAATACATCAACTACGCCACCTTCCTCGACGGAGTGCCGGCCACCAGCCAGTCACCCTTCAAGCCCTTTGCCGTCGATCCCGTTCAGCAGTTGGACACCTATGGCATTCAGAGCACGGTTGACTGGTCCATCAGCCCTGATTTCGAGTTGAAGTCGATCAGCTCCTGGCGGGAATATGACTCGTCATGGGCGCAGGACGCCGATGGCTCGCCCATCGCCAGTCAGCAGCTTCTGCAGACCCTGAAACATCACCAGTGGAGTCAGGAAATCCGCCTCAATGGCGCGCTCTTCGATGACCGCCTCGACTTCACTGTCGGTGGCTTCTGGTTCGAACAGGGCGGTACACTCGAAGCCCGCGTCGATTTGAACTATGCCGGCATCGACTTCATCCATGGGCCGGACACCACGCCGTCCACGTCCAAGGCTGCCTTCGCGCAAACCACCTTCCACCTGAACGACAGCACCAATCTGTCGGGCGGTGTGCGATACTCGCGGGACAAGAAGGTCTACACCTATTTCCGCAGCAACCCGGACGGCAGCATTCCATCGGCGCCCTGTGCCTTCTTTCTGGGTGCTCCGACCGCCGGTCCGACCGGTATCGGCAATGAACCCAACTGCCTGCTGCTGGGGCTGTACAATGTCACCGACTCGTTCAAGGGTGATCGCACCGACTGGCGGGTGGCGCTCGATCACCGCTTTTCGGATACCTTCATGAGCTACACCCAGGTCTCCACCGGCTTCCGTTCAGGTGGCGTGAACCCGCGTCCCTTCTTCGGACCGTCCGCCGGCGCCGCGAACCAGTTGAAATCCTTCGATCCGGAAACCCTGACCAGCTATGAAGTGGGTTTCAAGAGCGACCTCTTCGATCGTAGCCTGCGCGTGAATGCGGCCTTGTTCTACAATGATTACAAGAACATCATCCTGACGCTCAATGCCTGTCCGACAGCTCCCTGCCTGCAGCCCAACAATGTCGGCAAGGCCAAGGTCAAGGGCGCTGAACTGGAAGTAACCTATTCTCCAATCGAGCATCTGTCCTTCGACGGTGCGGTCAGTTACCTGGACTTCGACTACAAGAAGTTCACGGTGGACCCGGCCGTGCTGCCGGCGGCTTTGTCGCTCAGCATGGTGACGCCGTTCACGCCGGAATGGAAGTGGAGTACGGGTGTTCAGTATGAGGCTCCCTTGTCGAACGGCGGCACGCTGACGGCCCGGGTCGATGGCAACTACCAGTCGCACATTTATACCGATCCCATCAACAATGATGTCTTCAACCGCATCGACAGCTACTTCCTGGCCAATGCCCGCTTGACCTGGAAGGCGCCCGACGAAGCCTGGACGATCGCCCTCGAGGTGCAGAACCTGACGGACAAGTATTATTTCCTGTCACTGTTCTCGCAGCCGGACAGTTCTTCCACGGTCAGCGGCCAGCCCGGCCTGCCGCGAACCTGGGCGATTACCATGAAGCGTGATTTTTAAGCGCGATTTGAACGGGACTCAAGGGGCTGCTTCGGCAGCCCTTTTTTTTGGGCAGCGCCAGGTATCTCTGCCAACAGGAACCGGAACAGCCCGTTGCTTTCGTCCGGCGTCCTGTTTATGCTGCGCAGCGGAATATCCACAATAGTGGCGATGATATAGTGGCGATCGCGGAGACGAAACATGTGGGCAACACTCATGACGGGATACCAGGCTGGCCTGAAGTGGATCCTGGGCCTTGCCTTGCTCCTGCTGGGCGCGGTGCCGGCCCAGGCTCAGACTGCGTTGCCGGACTGGAGCGGGGTCTGGGCCATGCAGGGAGGTACGGTCTTTGACCGTGCCACGGTGACCGGAAACGGTGGTTCCGGCACCCCGGGGGTGCGTGAGCATCCTCCATATAACGAAGAATGGGAAAGACAGTACCAGGAGAATCTGGCTCTGCGTGACCAGGGGGCCTTGCCCGATCCCCAGTCTGACTGCGGCATTCCCGCCGGCTTTCCGCGTCTGTTGAATCTCCCCGATGTCTACGAATTTGCGCTCACGCCGAAGCAGGTATGGATCATTACCGAAAATGGCCCCAATGTGCTGCGCATCTATACCGATGGGCGTGCCCACCCACCGCCGGAAGACAGGTGGCCGACTCACACCGGTGATTCGGTCGGACACTGGGAGGGTCAGACGCTGGTCTTCGACACGCTCAGTCTGCACAGTTCGGCGTCCGGCAGAACCCTTATCGATCGTACCGGACTTATGCTCAGTGACGCGGCTCATATCATCACCCGTCTGCAGCAGATCGATGCAGAAACGCTCGAAGCACAGATGACCATCGATGACAGCAAGGCATTGACCCGGCCGTGGGTGGTCAGCAAGCGCTACAAGCGCCTGCCGGAGGGCACGCGAGCCTATGACTATGCCTGTTCGGAAAACAATCGCAACCCGGTGGACCCGCTGACCGGCAAGACCCTGACCCTGGATGCGGACGGCAATATCATCGATCGCGGCTATGAATAAAGCCACCATGAGGACCTGAGCATGAAAACACGGCAAGTGCTGAAAATCTTTGCCCCGGTGCTGGCTGGCCTGCTGGCTTTGCTGGCGCAGGCCGCCTGGTCCCACCATTCGGCGGCCATGTTCGATCACGACAAGGTGCTGGAACTGAATGGCACTGTAAGGGAGTTTCAGTTCACCAATCCACACAGCTGGATTCAGCTCGAGGTGGCCGCTGCACAGGGCGCGCCGGTGGAATGGAGCCTGGAATGGGGCAGCCCCAATCAGCTGGCCCGGCAGGGCATCCGGCCGTCCACCTTTGCACCGGGAACCCGGGTGAGTCTGCGTATCAACCCCATGCTCGACGGCACTCCGGCGGGCCTGTTCGTGGGTGCCCGCTTTGAAGACGGGCGCACCCTGGGACGTTGGGAGTAGCCCTCGATCATGTGGCGTCTCCTGTTCGTTCTGTTGCTGGCGGCCTGTGGTGGCCAGCAGAATGTTGTGCCGGAAACAGCGCTGTCGCCGCAAGCCTTGCTGGAACTGCGCACGCACAGTGAGGCCTATGCCGGTATCGACGCAGACAGCCTGCGCAGTGATCCGGCCGCGCTGGCCCTGGGCGCACAACTGTATGCCGTCCACTGCGCCTCCTGTCATGGGGCCGATCATCGGGGTGTCAGGGGGGCGACGGATCTGGCGAAGGGGGCTTATGACTATGGAGCGAGTGCCGCCGCCATTCGCACCACGATCAGTCAGGGACGGACCAGTGTCATGCCGGCGCTGGGCAGAGTACTCGGAGAGATGGATATCGGGGTGCTGGTTGCCTATGTGCAGGCGTTTTCGTCGGGCGAATCCCTGTCTAATTTCGAGCAAAAAGCTCAGACGCTCTACCGGGAGAACTGCATCGATTGTCATGGTCCTGAAGGCAGGGGCAATCCCGAACTGGGTGTTCCAAACCTGCGCGATGACTACTGGCAACATGGTGGCGCCATGATGAATATCCGGCTGGCCATCACCCGTGGCGTGGAATCCCAATGTCCTCCCCAGGGCGAAGGGCTGACGGCAGGCGAAATCGAATTATTGACCGCCCATGTACTGCAAATCGGGAATGCGGCGGACGCTGCCAATTCTCAATGATTCTTTCCCCTTGATGCTTGAAGAAGCTGAAGGAGACAGGGAAGAGGAACCTGAATCGTACCCACTGGGCAAGACAGCGCCGTGGTGGCTCCGCTCGCTCGCTTGCGCTCCTCGCCGGACCACCCCGCCACTGCCGATAGGATCCGTGTCAGACCAGACAGAAAAAGGACACAGGGCTGTTTCTGCTTACAGCAGTCCTTCAAGAAATGCAGCTACGCAGTCGCCCAGCACCTGCAGATTATAGCCTCCCTCCAGCACGGCGAGCAGATGCCCCTGACAATATTGCTCAGCGCAGGCCCCCAGCTGTTCGCCGAGCCAAAGGTAGTCTGCCGTGTCCAGTGCGAGCCCCGCCAGCGGATCCAGCCGGTGGGCATCAAAGCCTGCCGATATCAGGATCATGTCCGGTTTGAAGGCATGCAATTGTGGCAGAATGGCGCTCAGGAATATTTCCCGGTACAGCTCACCGCCGGTGCCAGCGGGCAGCGGAAAATTGGCGATGTTGCCCGGTATGTTCTCGGCGCTGGTGCCAGTGCCCGGATAGAGCGGGCTCTGGTGCGTCGAAATATATAAAATGCCTTCCCGGCCGCGGAGGATGTCCTGGCTGCCGTTGCCGTGGTGCACATCGAAATCGACGATGGCGACACGTTGCAGCCTGTGCTGCTGTTGGGCATGAAGTGCCGCAATGCCGATATTGTTGAAGAGGCAGAAGCCCATGGCCTGATTCCGGGTGGCGTGATGGCCCGGGGGCCGTGTGGCGCAGAAGGCCTTGCTGAAACGTCCGGCCAGGACATCATCGAGCCCCTGACAGGCGGCGCCGGCACCATAGCGCGCGGCGGTCAACGAGCCTCCGGACAGCAGGGTATCGCCATCGAGGGCAACACGACCACTGGCCGGTGCCGAGGCCTTGATATGGGCAAGGTGTTCAGGACTGTGGGCCAGCAGAATCTGTTCATCCCTGCCCGGCGGAGGTGTCACGAAGTTCAGCCTGCTGACATAGCTGGCCGAGTGGAGTGCGGCCAGAATGGCGCGTAAGCGCCCGGCGTTTTCCGGGTGGCCCGGGCCGGGATCATGTTCCAGACAGTCGGGATGAGTATAAATGGCAATGCTCACGGTTTGGAGGCCTCTGAGTAATGTATTTCTGGGGGCTTGGAAGAGTGCCATGCCACCGATGAATTATACCCCGCAGACGGGGATGACTAATCAGAGATTCACTGGCTATCCTTGCCGGGAATTATGCTACTGTCCCGGCATCTGTCGTAATGGTGATAAGAAGCGATGACCGCCTTGTATATACTGCTCAGCCTGGTTTTGCTCGTGGGTGGTTTTATTGCCTATCCGCGCTGGCGCGACAAACGTATTCTCCGTGGCCCTTTTCCAGCATCCTGGCAGCCCATTCTTGAACGGCGCCTGCCGTTTTTCAGCAAGCTCAGCGAATCCGAACGGAGTCAGTTGCAGCGGATGATCAGGCTGTTTGTCGCCAAAAAGCGTTTCTATGGCTGCGGCGGTCTCGAGCTCAACGACGAGATACGAATCACGGTGGCGGCAGAAGCCTGTCTGTTGCTGCTGAACCGCAACAGTAGTCTGTATTCGGGCTTGCAGCATATTCTGATTTACCCCAGTGCGTTCCGGGTCAACCGACAGTGGCACCAGGCTGATGGGATTGTCAGCCAGGAACACCAGGGTCTGCTCGGAGAATCCTGGAGCCATGGCAAGGTGATCCTGTCCTGGGATGACGTCGAAGCGGGCATAGAGAATTTTCATGACGGGCACAATGTGGCCCTGCATGAATTTTCCCATCAGCTCGACAGTGAGTCCGGGACGGCGAATGGCGCTCCGCTGCTGGAGAAGAACAGCTACCAGACCTGGGCGCAGGTGCTGTCGGCGGAGTTCGCGAAACTCACGGATTCCCTGGAACACGGACATGCGTCACTGATGGACACGTACGGCGCCACCAATCCGGCGGAATTTTTTGCGGTGGCGACCGAGGTGTTTTTTGAAAAGCCCCTGCAAATGGCGGAAAAACACCCGGCCCTGTTTGCCGAGCTGAGTCTTTATTACCGGGTTGATCCACGGCAATGGCAGTGATGTTGCTGAATGTCCGGCATCCTCCCCGCAGGCAGGGTTTATTTGGGAGGATGCCAGAATTGGCTACTCGGTCCCGGCTTTGGGCGCACACAGGTACAGCCAGATCAAGCCGCTGACGCCTGCTGCCAGCGAGGCCAGCAGGATGCCGGTCTTGGCCATCAGCAGGACGTCTGGTTGCTGGACAAAAGCCAGTTCGGCAATGAAGATGGCCATGGTAAAGCCGATTCCTCCCAGCAGGGAGACGCCGGCAATTTGACTGAAGCGGACTGTGGCGGGTAATTGTGCCAAACCCAGTTTCAGGGTCAGCCAGCTGGCGCCGGTGATGCCGACGAACTTCCCCACTACCAGTCCTGCCCCGACCCCCAGGGTGACGGGATGGCTCAACACCTCTGCCAGCGAACCGATGGCTATGGGGATACCGGCATTGAACAACGCAAAAACCGGAATCACCAGAAAAGCGACCGGCAGATGCCAGGCATGTTCCAGCCGTAGCAGCGAGGGCTGCACCCGGAGGATACCGTTTTGCAGAGTCTGGGTGATGGCATGCAGATCACTGTTGAGCATGATGTTCTGTTTTTGTTGGTAGCTGGTGTCAAAATTTACCAGCAGGCGTTTGACATGGGCGCTGAAGACAGCCGGATCGTACTTGGCCCTGGCCGGCACCGTAAAGGCACCCAGCACACCCGCCAGGGTGGCATGTACGCCAGATTGCAGCAAGGTATACCACAGCAGCACGGCAAGCAGGAAATAAGGTGTGGTGCGGCGGATCCCTGCGAGGTTCAGGATGATCAGCAGACCCAATATCAGCGCCGCCGGCAACAGCCAGGATACGGCAATGTTTTCGGTATAAAACAGCGCAATGACGACGACAGCACCGAGATCGTCGACAATGGCCAGGGCGATCAGAAAGGTCACCAGTGCCCTGGGTATCCGATCGCCCAGCAGCACCAGAATGCCTATTGCAAAGGCTATATCCGTAGCCATCGGAACTCCCCAGCCGAGGGCACCTGCGCTGCCATAATTGAAAGCGGTGTAGATCAGGGCGGGTACCACCATGCCACCCAGAGCGGCTATTATCGGCAGGATGGCCTGGCGGGGGCTGGCCAGCTCGCCGACCAGCATCTCGCGCTTGAGCTCGAGGCCGACGACAAAGAAAAACAAGGCCATCAGGCCGTCGTTGACCCAATGCTGCAAACTGAGCCTGAGATCCCAGGAACCGATGCTGAAACCGGCGTACAGATGTTTGACGGCCTCATATTCATCCGCCAGGCCACTGTTTGCCAGCACCAGGGCCAGGCTCGCCATGGCCATCAACAGCAGGCCGGTGGTGGCCTGACTGTGAATGAACTCTTCCAGCGGAGAGGTGATGCGGGCAAAGGCTTTTTCCCAGGGGGCGTGATAGACACCCTGAGGGGTCTCGGGTGAGGAGGACTGCCCGGAAGAGCTCATACCTGAGAATTTCCTGTTGTCGCCGTGTCGCTCAGTTGATGCAGCGCGGCGATGTAGAGTGCCGGTTCGATGGCCTGAACCCGGGCTCGCAGGCTGGCGACGGTATCGCCGGGCAGCACCGGCACGGTTTTCTGTTTCAGCACTGGCCCGGCATCGTATTCGGCCGTGACATAGTGCACTGAAGCGCCCGATTCGCGCTCGCCTGCCGCCAGCACGGCAGCATGCACGCGGTCACCATACATGCCCCTGCCACCGTGCCTGGGCAGCAGTGAGGGGTGGATATTGAGGATGCGACCGGCGAAGGCGGCGAGTGTGAGCGGGCCTATTTTTTTCATGTAACCGGAACATACCAGCAGGTCGGTACCGGCATTTTGCAGCACGCTCTGCAGGGCCTCATCCGCATTGTCCTCGCCCCGGTGGGTTTTGCTGCTGAGATGACGGACCTCCACATCGTTGTCCAGGCACCAGTGAAAAATGGCGGCGTCACGGTTGTTGGTGACCACGATGCCGATATCTGCCGCCATTCTGCCAGAGCGGATTTCGTCAATGATGGCTCTGGCGGAAGAGCCACCATGGGAGGCAAGAAAACTGATTTTCATAAGCGGCTCATGCTGTCCTGCTTGTAGATTGGCCATTATGCCTGTCCCTCCAGATGTCTGCCATGGCGCTGAGTCCAGGACGTGGCTGACAGTTCCATGCCGGCAGTCAAGCGGTGCAGGCAGGGCTGGGAGGCAAAGGCATGGCGCTGGGCTTTATGGCTGCTCATGGCATTCAGGCACCCGGCTGCAACCGGGGCTTTTTCCGGCGCCTCAGAATACCGGTGGTCAGGGCAATACCGGTAAGAATGAACAAGGCTCCGGCCAGCATTTTGGGCGTGACGTTCTCCTGTAGATACAGATAGCCCCAGAGCATGGCGAAGACCGGGACCATGTAGGTCACCACCATGGTCCGGGCCACACCGACTTGCGCCAGCAGATGAAAAAACAGGATAAAGGCGATGCCGGTACACAGCACGCCCAGGACCAGAGCACTGAACCAACTGCTCGTGCTGATGGATTGCTCCGGCCACAGCAGCCAGGCGATGGGCGACAGCGCCAGTGCAGAAAAGAACTGGCAGCCGGTGGCAATGGTGACCGGAGGCACGCCGGTCAAAAATTTTCGGGAATAATTGCCGGTAAGACCATAACACAAGGTGGCGGCAAGCCCCGTCAATACGGGCAACAGCAGAAAATCCGCCGAGATGGTGCGGGTATCGGTCACCATGATCAGCACGCCGATAAAGCCCAGAGCGATGCCGATCATGGCCATCACCGACAACTGCTCCTTCAGCCACAGCCACGCAAAGAGTCCACTGAATATCGGCGTCATGGCGTTGAGGATGGAGGCAAAGCCGGCCGAAGTGTACAGAGTGGTGACGGTGATGAAGGAAAAAGGCAGGGCGGTACTGATCATCCCGACGATCAGAAGATGCTGCCAATGCCGGAGAAAAATCGGGGCCTGTGCAGACAGGAACAAAATGGGCAACAGCACCAGTGCGGCGATCCCTGAACGCAGGGCTGTCAGGGGAATGGGACCGAGTTCAGGCACGGAAAGCCGGGTGAACAGGAAGGAACTACCCCAGATTGCGGCAAGAATGAGCAGCTGGATAAAATATTTGGCAGACAAGGGATGCTGTTTCCCACGGCAGATGAATGGTTTTGCAAACAGCAATGATACCTCTGTCATGCTAGAATCCAGAACTTTATTCATGAATGAAACCTCACCGGCCTTGGGCCGGAGGGCTTCCGATACAGGGGACAGACATGTCAGAGGATACAGCAGGCGGCTTTACCACCATCAACGAACGCGCCAGTTATGGCATTGGCCGTCAGGTCGGTGAGCAGCTGGGCAGTCAGCCCATAGATGGCCTGCATGTCAGCGCCTTGGTTGCAGGCATCGCGGATGTCCTCGAAAGCCGGCCGAGCCAGGTCAGGGATGAAGATATCAGAAGCGCCATCGATGATCTCAACCAGCGCATGCTGCGGCAGCAGCAACAGCGCTCCGGAGCACAGGCCGCTGCCGGAGAGCAGTTTCTGAAAGCCAATGCCGAGCGTCCCGAGGTCACGGTGACGGCCTCCGGCCTGCAATACGAGATCATCGAGGCTGGTGATGGAGCCAGGCCGCAGGCAGATTCCAGGGTCAAAGTGCATTATCACGGAACCCTGACCGACGGCTCCGTGTTTGACAGTTCCGTTGAACGTGGCGAAGCCCTGGAGTTTCCGGTCAACGGCGTCATTGCGGGCTGGACCGAAGCCCTGCAGCTGATGCCTGCCGGTTCGAAATGGAAGCTGTATGTTCCCCATGAACTGGCCTATGGTGCCAATGGTGCGGGGGGCATGATCGGGCCTTATGCGGCACTGATCTTTGAAGTGGAATTGCTGGCGGTATTGTAGGACTGATGTTATAGGACAGACATGGCCATATTGAAACCCTTTCGTGGTATTCGTCCACCGCCGGCGCTGGCGGCCAGTGTCGCTGCGCCGCCCTATGATGTGCTCAGCAGTGCACAGGCGCGGGTGCTGGCAGCGGGCAATCCCCACAGTTTTCTCCATATCAACAAGCCTGAAATCGATCTGGAACCGGCACTCGATCCGCATGACCCCAGTGTGTACCGGCAGGGTGCCAAAAATCTGAAGCATTTCCTGGCCGCTGGCATCCTCAGGCAGGATGAGACCGAGTGTTACTACATCTACCGGCAACTCATGGGTACGCATGTGCAGACCGGGCTGATGGCCGTGGCGGCAGTGGATGAATATGAACAGGGTCTCATCAAAAAGCATGAATTCACCCGCCCGGACAAGGAAGATGACCGGGTGAATCACATGGATCACCTGGATGCCCAGGTTGGACCGGTGTTTTTAACCTTTCGTACTGATCCGGATATTGCTGCGCTGATGGCATCCAGCACGGCCGCGGTGCCGGACTATGATTTCAGCGACAGCGATGGCGTTCGGCATGTGCTCTGGGTGGTGTCCGGGGCTGAGCGGATAGCGGCCATCGAGCTGGCCTTCCGGCAGGTGCCCTGTCTTTATGTGGCCGATGGTCATCATCGTGCGGCCGCCGCCACGCGCCTCCGCCGAATGCGGCAGGCCTTGAATCCCGGACATACCGGCATGGAAGCCTACAATTATTTTCTGGCGGTGGCCTTTCCCCACGAGCAGATGCAGATTCTGGCCTACAACCGTGTCGTCAAGGATTTGTATGGGCGCACGGCGGAGGCCTTCATGCAGCAGCTGAACGAGAAATTTGTGCTTGCTCCAGCGCCCGCCGGGCAGCGCTGCGAACCCACTGAACCCGGCAGTTTCGGCATGTATCTGGCGGGCCGCTGGTATCGCTTGCAGCCCCGGGCCGGGGTCGTGGCTGACAGTGATCCGGTGGCCAGCCTGGATGTCAGTATTCTACAGGACCATGTGCTGTCGCCCCTGCTGGGAATCGGCAATCCCAGAACCGACACCCGCATCGGTTTTATCGGTGGGGTCCAGAGCCAGCAGGCTCTGGAACAGGGCGTGAACAGTGGGGAATATGCGGTGGCCTTTGCCTGCTACCCAAGCTCCATCGAGAATCTGCTGGCCATCGCCGATGCCGGGGATGTGATGCCGCCCAAGTCCACCTGGTTCGAGCCCAAACTCAAGAGTGGGCTGGTACTGCATTTACTCTGACCCCTTTGATCCTGACCCCTTTGATCAGAGTTGGCGGCGGGTTTTGACGGCTGCCGCCAGTTCGTGCAGCAGGTTGTCGGTATCGCTCCAGCCCATGCAGGCGTCGGTGATGCTCTGACCGTAGGTCAGGGGCTGGCCGGGCAGCACTTTCTGGTTGCCTGCCAGCAGGTGGCTTTCCAGCATGATGCCGGCAATCCGGGTTTCGCCACCGGCGATCTGCCCGGCAACATCCTTGCACACGATGATCTGGCGATCGGGATTCTTGCCCGAGTTGGCATGGCTGCAATCCACCACGATGGCGGGGCGCATGCGGGCTTGTTCCAGCAGCTCCGAGGCTTCATCGATGCTGTCCGGGTCGTAATTGGTATGCTTGCCGCCACCGCGCAGAATCAGATGGCAGTCGGGATTGCCGGCCGTGGAAAAAATGGCCGAACGCCCACCCTTGGTGACGGACAGGAAATGGTGGGGATGCGAGGACGAACCCGCGGCGTCGATGGCAATCTGTATGTCACCGCCGGTGCCGTTCTTGAATCCCACCGGGCAGGACAGGCCGGAGGCCAGTTCCCGGTGGCACTGTGACTCGGTGGTGCGGGCACCGATGGCCCCCCAGGCGATCAGGTCGGCAATATACTGCGGGCTGATCAGATCCAGGTATTCGGTGCCGGCCGGAATGCCCTGCTCCGCGAGGGCCAACAGCAGGCTGCGGGCCGCACGCAGGCCTTCGTTGATCTGGAAACTGCCGTCCAGATGAGGATCGTTGATCAGGCCCTTCCAGCCGACCGTGGTGCGTGGTTTCTCGAAATAGACCCGCATCACGATCAGCAGCTCGTTTTTCAGTGCCTGCAGTGGCCCGGCCAGACGCTCGGCATATTCCAGCGCCGCTGCCGGATCGTGAATGGAGCAGGGGCCCACGACCACGAATACCCGGTCGTCCCGGCCATGCAGGATGTCCTGGATGGCACTGCGGGTCTGATACACCGTTTCGGCGGCGACCGGGCTGATGGGATATTCCGCCAGCAGCTGTTCCGGGGACAGCAGTTCCTTCATTTCAAGGATGCGTAAATCATCGGTGTTTTTCATGGTGCTTGCTCCGGGTCGAGTTCTAGAGTGAATTGCAGCGGGTGGCCATCCACATCAAAGTGGTGCCGGCAGTCCTGCTGGACGGCGCTCAGATGGGTGCACAGGGTTTCGCCGGCGATGTAGTCCCGGTGGCGGATGATGGCGTCCGCCAGTTCCGTTTCCGCCCGATAGCGGATGTGAATCCGGTCGCTGACCTTCAAACCATTGTCCTTGCGGGTCTTCTGGATGCGGTTGACCACTTCCCGCGCCAGACCTTCGGTCTTGAGTTCGGGGCTGAGCGTGCAGTCCATATCAATGGAAATAAAACGGTTGGAAACGGCTTCGGTGTCCTGTTTGGCTTCCCGAAAGATCAGGATTTCTTCCGCATTGAAGGTCTCGCCGGCCAGGGTCAGCGCACCCTGGTCCTGGAGCTGCTTCAGCTCCCCGGCCTTCAGGTTTTCGATCAAGGCCTTGAACTTTTTGAAATCCTTGCCGAGACGCTTGCCGAGGATGGGTGAGTTGGGTTTGGCGAAGAGGCTGATGAAGCGCTCCTCATCCGTGGCGTACTCGATGGTTTTTACATTGAGCTCGTCGCGGATATAGTCTTCAAGCCGGGCGATTTCATCCAGCATGGCCTGGTCTTCGTGGATGATGGTCAGTCTGGCCAGTGGGATCTTGGTCTTGATCCTGACCTGGTTGCGCTTCTGGCGACCCAGCAGGATGATGTTCTGCATACGCTCGACTGCTTGTTCCAGTTTGGGCTGGATCAGGGTTTCGACGGCGACCGGGTAGGCACACAGATGCACCGACTCCTTGCGCAGGTCGTCGGCGTCCGGCGCGAAAGCGTCCAGCACCTGGTAGATATGTTCGGCCAGGAAGGGCGCAAACGGTGCCATGCTGAGATTCAGTTCGCCGAGAGTCTGGTACAGGGTCTGGTAGGCGGCCTGCTTGTCCGCGCTCAGGGTTTCCACCCAGAAGCGGGAGCGGTTCAGGCGGATGTACCAGTTGGTGAGATCCTCGATGAACTCGAACAGCGCCGGCACCACATTGTAGAGTTTGTAGGCCTCCATCTCCTGTATCACCCTGCTCTTCAGGGACTGCAAACGGGAAATGATCCACTGGTCCATGATGTTGGCAGACGCATCCGGCTTGCTGTCGGCCCGCCAGTGATCGATGCCGGCATAGGTTTCCAGGAATTTGCAGGAATTCAGCCAGGGCAACAGGGCGCGGCGCACCATGTCCTTGACGCCGCTGTCGGCGAAGCGCTGCTCTTCGGCCTTGACCAGGCCGGAGTTGATCAGATACAGGCGCAGGGCATCGGCGCCGTATTCTTCCATCAGGACGTCCGGCGGGGTGTAGTTCTGCAGCCGCTTGGACATTTTCTTGCCGTCTTCGGCCATGACGATGCCATTGACGATGACATTCTTGAACGAGGGTTTGTCATACAGGGCCGTACTCAGCACCAGCAGTGTGTAGAACCAGCCACGGGTCTGATCGAGGCCTTCGGCGATGTACTCGGCGGGGAAACCCGACTCGAACAAGGCCTGATTTTCAAAGGGATAGTGCAATTGGGCATAGGGCATGGCGCCGGATTCAAACCAGCAGTCCAGGACTTCATCGACACGCCGGTAGCTGCCTTCTTCGCCCGGAATCCGGAATGTCAGCGCGTCGACATTTTCGCGGTGCAGGTCTGTCACCTTCACGCCACTGTAGTGTTCCAGTTCGGCAATGGAGCCGATGCACAGATGCTTGCCGGAGCTTTCGTTGAACCAGATCGGCAGCGGTGTGCCCCAGTAGCGATTGCGGGAAATGCACCAGTCGATGGCATTGGCGAGCCAATTGCCCATGCGGCCGTCCTTGATATGCTCCGGCACCCAGTTGATCTGCTGGTTGACCGCAGCGAGCCGGCCCCGCAGCTGTTCCACTTTTACATACCAGGATGGAATGGTGCGGTAGATGATGGGGGTGTCCGAGCGGGGACAGAAGGGATAGCTGTGGACGATCACTTCCTGCCGGTACAGCCTGCCGGCATCCTTGAGCATGCGGATGATGCCCTTGTCGGCATCCTTGACATACATGCCGGCAAAATCCCCGACCTCATCGGTAAACCTGCCTGCAATGTCGATCGGGCACACCAGGGCAGCGACATTGGCCGCTTTCATCACCCGGTAGTCATCTTCGCCGAAGGCCGGGGCCAGGTGGACGATGCCGGTGCCGCTGTCGGTCGTGACATAGTCGTCCGCATGGACCCGGAAGGCGCCTTCGGCGGCGAGTTCGGCAAAATAGGGAAACAGTGGTTCATAGGCAAGCCCCACCAGTTCACTGCCGGGGTGTTCGCTGAGGCGTTCCAGACTTGCATTTTTATCGATGGCCGCCAGCCTGTCAGCGGCCAGATAGATAGTGAGCTTGCGTTCTGTATCCCGGACTTTTACGTAGCTGATGGCGGGGTTCACACACAGCCCCAGGTTGGCGGGCAGGGTCCAGGGCGTGGTCGTCCAGGCCGCCATGCAGGCGTCTTCGTCCTGCAGTTTGAACAGTACGGTAACGGCAGGGTCCTGCACTTCCTGATAGTTGGAGCCGGCTTCAAAGTTTGACAGTACCGTGCCCAGCGCAGTGGAGAAGGGCACGACCTTGACACCCTGGTAGATCAGGTCTTTTTGCCATAATTGCTGAAGCACCCACCACACCGACTCCATGTACCAGGGTTCCATGGTCTTGTAGTCGTTCTCGAAGTCCACCCAGCGTCCGATGCGGGTGATGGTCTTTTCCCACTCCGCCGTATAGCGCTGCACGATGCCGCGGCATTCATCGTTGTAACCCTTGATGCCGAGTTGGGCAACGGCTTCCTGCGAGGACATGCCGAGTGCCTTGTCAATTTCGTGCTCGATGGGCAGGCCGTGGCAGTCCCAGCCGAAACGGCGTTGCACATAGCGTCCCCGCATGGTGTGGTAGCGCGGAATGATGTCTTTCAGGGTCGAGCCCACCAGATGGCCATGATGGGGCAGACCGGTGGCAAAGGGCGGTCCGTCGTAGAAAATATACGGCTTGCTGGCCCGGGTCTGGGCCAGCGATTTCTGGAAAATATCAGCACTCTGCCAGAATTTCAGCACCTCATGTTCCGAGGCGACGAATGAAAAACTCTCAGTGGCTGCCGAGTCTGTCTGATCGGTCACGCGTGTCTCCTGTTTTAGCGATGCCCATACGAAAAAACCCGCCTTGGGAGCGGGTTTTTCTCATTTCAGCTTGCTGTCAATTGATCGCCGATCCCACTCACTCGTTCAAAGTGCGTAGAACTCAATAAATATTATGTGCTGGCTGTTGAGGGCTGGAATCGACATGGGGCGAAGGATTAGGGATTCCGCGACGAAAGTCAAGCATTGCGTGCCTTCAGAGCCATATCTTCTGATATGCGTTACTAATCCGCATTGTCCGCCGTCCTCATATATCTGGATGCAAAGCCCCTGTGATAGGCTTGGCACTGGCTGAAAATCAGTGGAGCAGAGGTGTATGGCGATCTTGACGTTTATTGGCGCAGCCCAGGAAGTGACGGGTTCCTGTTATCTGCTGGAATCCGAGGCTCTCGGCAAGGTCTTGCTGGATTGCGGCATGCACCAGGGCGGAGACGCCATCGAGCGCCTGCAAAACGAAAATTTTCCCTTCAAGCCGGCGGAGATCGATGCGCTGATTCTTTCGCATGCCCATCTGGACCACTGTGGTCTGATTCCCAAACTGGTACACGAGGGTTTCCGGGGCAGGATCCACTGCACCCGGGCCAGCGCAAAGCTGCTGCCGGTGATGCTGAAGGACGCGGCGGGTCTCTATGAACGCGACGTGCAGCAGGAAAATAGGCGGCGCCAGCGCCGGGGACAGAAGCCACTGAAGCCGGCCTATCTGAAAAGCGACGTCGACAAGGCCCTGAAACTCTGTCAGGGAACGCGCTACCGTGAACTGCTGCAATTGACACCACGGGCGACAGTCACCTTCCATGATGCCGGTCACATCCTGGGCTCGGCCATCGTGGAGTTGAAGCTGATGGAAAAGGGGCAGGAGAAGACGCTGGTGTTTTCCGGTGATCTGGGCAAGCAGGGTTCGGTGCTGATGAATGACCCGGCGACGCTGAGCCAGGCGGACGTATTGCTGATGGAAGGAACTTATGGCAATCGCGATCACCGGACGCTGGATGATACGGTGACGCAGCTCGAACAGATACTCGATGATACCTGGCGGAAAAAAGGCAATGTGATGATTCCGGCCTTTGCGGTGGGTCGGACGCAGGAGATACTCTTTCATCTGGGCAGCCTGCGCAATGCCGGCCGTCTGGCCGACTGGCAGGTTTTTCTCGACAGCCCCATGGCCATCGCGGTGACCGATATCTACGATCAGTGCCTGCCCTTGCTCGACCCGGTGGATGTGGAAAAGTTGAGCCAGGCCTATGAATCCTCCCTGAAGGGTTTTCTGCCCCAGCTGGTGTATACCAGGACCCCGGAAGAATCCATGGCTATCAACAAAGTGAGTCATGGCGCTATTATAATCGCCGGTAGCGGCATGTGTACGGGTGGCCGGATCCGGCATCATTTCAAGCAGGGCATCTGGAACAAGCACAACACAATCATTATCGCCGGCTTTCAGGCACGTGGGACACTTGGCAGGATGCTGGTCGATGGGGTAAAAAAAATCAGACTGTTCGGGGATGAATTCGTGGTCAACGCGCGGATCGAAACCCTGGGAGGGTTCTCTGCCCATGCCGGACAGAGCGAACTCCTGCAGTGGCGCTCCTGTTTCCGGAATCAGCCCCGAACCCTGTTGATTCATGGTGAGCCGGAGGCGCTGGAAGCCCTGTCCATGAAGCTCTGGAATGAGAAAGGCATCAATTCCGAGATACCTTATCAAGGGCAACACCTGTTTTTTTAAAACGGTTTCTTTTCTGTAAAACCCGGTTTATATTAAGGGCACTTTTGGAATTTTGGCTTGCCGTCATCCTCGCGCAGACGGGAATGATGGATTCCCGGAGCTGCCCGCAAGCGGCGCAACGCTGAAAGGCGTAAATAATAAAACGTATCAATATCAGTCATTGTCTAGGAGCCTGTCGGACTCAGGTGCCCGTAGCGAGGCGAGTGGTAAATTGAGGACAGTTTTTCGCGAAATTTCGGCGCATGGCGGGTTCCCCTGTAATGAAATTTCGCGGAAAAATGGACCGATTTAACGCCGCCGCAGTAGGGCAATCCTGAGTCCGACAGGCTCCTACTAGGGAGTTCCGCTGCATGAGAGTTCTGGCTACAGCGCTGTTGTTATTGTCTGTATTGCAAGCATTTCCAGCCCTTGCCCAGGAGGGATTTCCGTTGGATGGCACCTGGCGCGGACAATGGGGGAGCGAGGGTGAAAAGACGCTGGTGGTCATCGTCATGGCCTGGGATGGAGAGCATATCACCGGCCGTATCAATCCCGGCCGCAATGCCGTCAATATCAGCGCGGCCGAGCTGGACGCCAGCAACTGGCAGGTCCGGATCGAGGCCACTGCCAGGTCGGGAGAGCCCATCGTCATTGCGGGTGTGCTGGAGAACATTGGTTCCTATCAGCGCACCATCACCGGTACCTGGACCATTGGCGGTGTCGAGAGTCCTCTGATACTGACCAGGGAATAGCCGGTTGACGACGAATCTTTGAATGGCAGGCTGTTGAAAAACAGCCTGCCAACCCGGGTCATGGATGGACTTTTTCAACAAACTGATAAGGGAATCTGGAAAATGCGGGATGTCGGCATGAAGTGGAAAGTCTGTCTCGGTGTTGTCTTCAGTGTGAACTTGTTGCTGGCGGCCTGTAGTGAGGCACCGCCATCGGCCCCATCCGGTCCGGCAGGTTCAGCGCCGGGCCCGGTCCGTGAGACCCCGCGCTACCCCGATGGCAGCGTGCGCTTTGACCGGCTGCCGGGAGAAAAAGGCTATTGGGGCAAGGCCAGTGCCAGTGCGCTGGTGGAAGACGGCGTGACGGTGGCCATGGACAGCCGGGGTTTGCTGGCGGATATCACTGATGCCGGCAAGGTGGCCCCGTTTCAGCCCTGGGCCCTGGGCCTGTACAAGTACCGCCAGGCGAACGGTCTGCAGGATGATCCGGTGAAGGTTTGTATTTCACCGGCGGGGCCGCGTCATATGCAGGTGGAGGGTGGCTTCAGGATCATTCAGGATCGCAACTATGAACGCGTCTATGTGTTGTTTGGTGGAGGCAACAGAAACTGGCGGGTGATTTTCATGGACGGTCGTACCCCTCCCAATCCGGAAGAAGTCACCGGGACGTATTACGGCTATTCTTCCGGCCACTGGGAAGGCGACACCCTGGTGGTCGAGTCCAGTGGCTTCAACGACAGATTCTGGTTTTCCAATGGGGGCCTGCCGCATACGCCGGCGCTGAAACTCACCGAACGTTTTTCCCGCCCGGACCATGACACGCTGAGCTATGAAGTCACCATAGATGATCCCCGGACCTATACCCGGCCCTGGACCAGCACCTGGACTGCGGCCTGGGTTGACGGGGGCGAGATCGAAGAACATTTTTGCGAAGATACGCGTTAGCAAGTGAGGAGAACCGAGCCATGAAGCCTTCCCTGAGTAAACGTTTGACCCGGATCGGCACACTGTTGCTGCTGGCGCTGCCGGTGGTGGTACAGGCCCATCATTCGTTCCGGGCGCAGTATGATGCCAATCAGCCGGTGACACTGCAGGGCTATGTCACCAAGGTGGAATGGTATAACCCCCACGCCTATTTTTATCTCGACGTGGAAAATCCGGAGACCGGCGAAATTGAAAACTGGGGCATCGAGATGGGGCCGCCCCACATGCTGCAGAACCGGGGCTGGAACAAAAACAGCATGCAGATCGGCGATGAGATCCGGGTAGAGGCCACCCGCGCCCGCGATGGCAGCAGCACGGCCAACGCCCGCACCGTGATCATGGTTGCCACCGGCAAGGTGATGGGCGCGGCCTCCAGTGAAGCGCAGACGATTACCGGTGGCCAGGGCGATTAGTGTAGTGTCCTGAATAAAGTATACATTCAGGACACTACACTAACTTCATGCGCGGGCACTGACCACCCTGGCCTTGCTGAACCGGAACTGAGGACGCGGGTGATGAACCCTTCCGTTGCCCCTGTCAGGAAAGCAAACCCGATCCGGTCAGGATGATCGGTGAATGGTTTTTTGTTGATCTGTCTTAACTTTTCTTAATCCCGATCCTTCAGAATGGTAGCCGGGCCGGTGTCCGGGCCTGTTTCTTGCAAGTCTCTTTTGTGGACGAAGTGCCAGGGGCTGTGGCAGACAGTCTCAGCAAGGGTCATCCCGGCCCCGAGGTGCATGAGGCATGGAAATGCACCGAATGTGTGCATTGTCCGGAACAGGCCGATAGACCCGCTGGAATCTGCAAGCAATGGAATCATGAGAACCGACAAACACGACCTGAGCGAGATGATGCTGGCGCTGCCCCGGAGCAAACTGGAAAAACTGCTCGACGTGACGGGCATCGCGTCTGAATTCATCGAATTTTCCGGTAATGTCGCCCTTACCCCCTTGCGCAACCGGATCAGCATCCTGGTGGCGCGCGGCATTACCCCCGGCAGCGAAGCGGAACTGGATGAACTGCTGGCGCAGTCGAGCGCTGAACCCTGGACACAATGGCTGCCCCCGGTGGTGCTGATGGGCAGGCAGCACTTTGTGGTCCGCTGTGCCTGTCATGAGGAAGAAGCCGGGCAGCCCATGATCTGGGAAGTCCGGCTGGAAACCGGGGAAAAAATGACCGGGAAATTCAGCTTTGCGGATTTCCCGGTCATGGAAACGGCACAGTTGGACGGGCAACACTTCCGCGCCGTGGAGTTGCCACTGCCATCCTTGCCAACAGGATATCATCAACTGCAGCTCAGTAATGGCGAGAAATGGGTGTCGAGCCTGCTGATGGTCAGCCCGGAGCGCTGTTATGGGCCGGAATGGGTGTCTGCCGGCAGCAAGCTTTGGGGAGTATCGGCGCAATTGTATTCCCTGCGCTCAGCTCATAATTGGGGGCTGGGCAATTTTTCCGACTTGCAGGAGCTGATCGTCTGCAGTGCCCGGCAGGGCGCTGATTTCATTTTGCTGAATCCCCTGCATGCACTGGACTTGCAATATCCGGAAAATTGCAGCCCCTACAGTCCGGTCGATCGGCGTTTTCTGAATCCCCTGTATATCGACCCGCAGGCCGAGGACGATTTCAGTGACAACCCGGCGTTGTTGGCGCTTTGCAGTGAGCCGGCCTGGAAAGAGCAGGAAGCGGCGCTCAGTGCCGCTCCCCTGGTCGATTACGCCGGGGTTTTCAGGCTGAAGTTCCGCGCTTTTGATCTCATGTATCAGGGTTTTCGGGACACCCACCTGCAAACGGCTTCGCCACGGGCCAGGCAGTTTGAAGACTATGTGGCCAGTCAGGGACCGGCACTCGGGGTTTTTGCCAGCTTTCAGGCCACGATTGCCCTGGACGGTATCGCCTGCTGTCATGACAGCGGATTCCATCTGTATCTGCAATGGCTGGCGGCGCGACAACTGGCCGCCTGCCAGGCACTGGCGCTGGCACAGGGGATGGCCGTGGGCGTGATTCGGGATCTGGCCGTGGGCGGTGGCATCGA
This sequence comes from Pseudomonadales bacterium, assembly GCA_032250895.1. Classification (GTDB taxonomy): domain Bacteria; phylum Pseudomonadota; class Gammaproteobacteria; order Pseudomonadales; family Pseudohongiellaceae; genus JAVVEZ01. The sequence goes on from JAVVEZ010000017.1 coordinate 40,459, forward strand.
CAGTTGCGAGGTGCAGACCAATCCGGCATTGTTCTGCCGGGAGGCACGCATTGGCGCACCGCCTGATAATTACAACCCGGATGGTCAGAACTGGGGTTTGCCGCCACTGCGCCCGGATCGGCTGGCAAAAACCGGCTACACCCTCTTTATCGAGCTCTTGCAGAGCAACATGCAGGGCTGCGGGGCCTTGCGCATAGACCATGTGATGGCCTTGATGCGCCTGTGGTGGTGTCCCACCGATGGCAGCAATGCCTCGGGCGCCTATGTCCATTATCCGGTGAATGAACTGTTTGCGATTCTCCGGATTGAAAGCATGCGCGCCCGCTGTCTGGTGATCGGAGAGGATCTGGGCGTGGTGCCGCCGGCGATACGCAGCCATATCCAGGAATCGGGAATATTTACCAACCTGGTGTTTTATTTTGAAAAAGTGGATGTCCTGAACTTCAGGAAGCCGGCAGATTATGCCCGTATGGCCCTGGCCATCATTGCCAACCATGATGTCCCGACCCTGCGGGCCTGGTGGGACGTGCGGGATCTGCTGTTGCGCAGAAGCCTGGGGATGATTGCCAGTGACCTCCAGCTCGATGCTGAAAGAGCCCATCGCCAGCGGGAAAAAAGGGCGGTGTTCGACTGGCTTGCCGAAGCCGGTCTGTTGCCGGCAAGCTGGGCTGAGCGGGATGAAAGTCGAGCCTTTGATGTGGAATTGGGCGCAGCGATAATGCAATGCTGTGCCTCCTGCGCATCCCAATTGCTGTCCGTGCAGCTGGATGACCTGGCTCTGCTCGACACCCCGGTCAACATTCCCGGCACCAGCACCGAATATCCCAACTGGAGACGCAAGATTCCGTGTTCGGTGGCGACACTGTTTGCCAGGGAGAGTACGATGCGCATGCTTGCCGGTATAAAGCAGGAAAGGCCTTGAGAATCTGCAGGGTTCAGGCGCAGGAGTTGTGAGAGTGCAGGATCGGGGAATGACAATGAAAGTCGGTTTGGGTGTTCACGAACGAGCAGCCGGGATTGTTCAGGGCACGCTGGTGGATGCCTTCGCGGTACTGGGCATGCATGATCATCCGGAAGGCGGGAAGCAGCTTACCGTGTTTCTGCCGGGCGCCCTTGGTGTGAGTGTGGTATCGCCTTCCGGGAAAAGCATCCTGGGGCGCCTGCAACAGCTTCACAGCGAAGGCCTGTTCAGCGGCCTTGTCAAGCGGGTGAAGACGGTGCCTTACCGGCTGCGGGTGGAATATCCTCTGGCGACCCTGACGCTTGAAGACCCCTATCGTTTTCCCTCCCTGCTCGATGAGACGGATGTGTACCTGTTCAACAGTGGCGTCCAGGAACAGGCCTGGCGTTTCATGGGCGCCAACCATCGCTGTTGCGAGGGTGTGGCCGGGGTCCTGTTCGTGGTATGGGCACCGAATGCGCGGCGCGTGTCAGTGCTGGGTGATTTCAATAGCTGGGATGGCCGGGTTCACGTCATGCGCCGGCATCCTGCCTCGGGCCTCTGGGAAATTTTCATTCCCGATGTCAGCAGCGCTGTGCCCTACAAATATCAAGTGGTGGCAGACGATGGCACTGTGCTGCCATTGAAGGCCGACCCCTATGCCCGTCAGATGCAACTGCGCCCGGAGACGGCCTCGCTGGTGCCCGAACAAGAAGAGTACCGGTGGCAGGACGGTGACTGGATGCAGGCGCGGGCAGGCCGGGCCAGCCATGCGGAGGCCGTCAGCATCTATGAAGTGCATCTGGGTTCATGGCGCCGGGACCCGCAGGAGCCCTGGCGCTTCCTGAGCTACCGGGAACTGGCGGATGCCTTGCTTGGCTATGTCAAGGACCGGGGTTTCACCCATATTCAACTGCTGCCGGTGAGTGAACATCCCCTCGATGCCTCCTGGGGCTACCAGCCGCTGGGGCTCTTTGCACCCAGCAGCCGTTTCGGCCCGCCTGCGGATTTCAAGTATTTTATCGATCGTGCCCACCAGGCGGGCATTGCTGTGCTGCTGGACTGGGTGCCAGGGCATTTCCCCAGCGACGAGCACGGGCTCGCCCGCTTTGACGGCACCCACCTCTATGAGCATTCCGACCCCCGCAAGGGTTTTCATCCGGACTGGAATACCTTGATCTACAATTATGCCCGGGCCGAGGTGGTCAGCTACCTGCTCAGTAACGCGCTGTACTGGCTGGGGGAATATCATGTCGATGGTCTGCGCTTTGATGCCGTGGCCTCGATGCTGTATCTGGATTACAGCCGCAAGCACGATGAATGGCTGCCCAATTATCATGGCGGACGCGAGAACCTGGAGGCGATAGATCTGATTCGTGCGATCAACCGCCGGGCCTATTTCAATTATCCCGGTGTCATGATGGTGGCCGAGGAATCCACGGCCTGGCCGGGTGTCACCGATTTCATCGAACGGGGAGGACTGGGTTTCGGCTTCAAATGGAATCTGGGCTGGATGAATGATACCTTGAGCTATATGTCGCGGGATCCGTTGTATCGCAAGTTCCATCACAATCAAATGACCTTTGGCCTGCTTTACGCGTTCAGCGAAAACTTCATATTGCCGCTGAGTCATGACGAAGTGGTGCACGGCAAGGGTTCGCTGCTGGCACGAATGCCGGGTGACGACTGGCAGAAATTTGCCGGCCTGCGTGCCTATCTGGGCTTTATGTGGACCCATCCCGGCAAGAAGCTGCTGTTCATGGGGGGGGAATTTGCGCAGCGCGCCGAATGGAGTCATGAGCACAGTCTGGATTGGCATCTTCTGGATTATGCGCCCCACCAGGGGATACAGAAACTGGTGACCGATTTGAACCTGTTGTATAAAACGACGTCCGCCCTGTACGAGCTGGATGCGTCCCATGAAGGTTTTTCCTGGATCGACGCCGGCGATCATGCTCACTCCTTGTTCATTTATGTGCGTAAAAACCGGCAGTCGACGTCCGGGGTGCTTGTCATCGTCAACATGCTGCCGACAGCGCATCATGAATTCAGGGTTGGGGTGCCGGATGCCGGTTTCTATCGCGAGTGTCTCAATTCCGACAGCGAGATCTATGGTGGCAGTGGTTTGGGCAATCTGGGTGGTATCAGTGCCCGGCACAGCCCTGCCCATGGCCATCGATGGTCACTCACGCTGACCTTGCCGCCCTTGTCCACACTGGTTTTCAAGCGTGAAGCGGGAGAAAGCCGATGACGGGACTCGGCAGCGGTTATCTCAGCCCGCAGGGGGCCCACTGGGACGGGCAGGGTGTGAACTTTGCGTTGTTTTCCGCCCATGCGGAAAAAGTGGAATTGTGCCTGTTCAGCGCGGATGGCCGTCAGGAATTGCAACGGCTGGTGCTGCCGGAACTGACCAATCAGGTCTGGCATGGTTACCTGCCGGGAGCCGGACCGGGGACTGTATACGCTTATCGGGTCTACGGGCCTTACCAGCCCCAGCTGGGGCATCGCTTCAACCACCACAAACTCTTGCTGGACCCTTATGCCAGACAGCTGATAGGAAACTTCCAGTGGTCTGATCTGCACTATGGCTATCAGCGTGAATCGGCAGACACTGATCTGAGCTTCGATGCGCGCGACAACAGCGCCTTCATGCCCAAATGTGTCGTCGTGGAGGACCGGGCCGTCGAGGTGAGCAGATGTAACCGCGTGCCCAAGGCTGAAACCATCATTTATGAGGCCCATGTCAAAGGCTTTACCTACCGCCATCCCTCAGTGCCACCGGCACAACGCGGTACATTCCGTGGCATGGGGCACGCCCAGGTGGTCAGCTATCTCAAGGCGCTGGGCATTACCAGCCTGGAACTGCAACCGGTGCAGGGCTTCATCAGTGAGCATTTTCTGGTTGAAAAAGGCCTCAGTAATTATTGGGGTTATAACACGCTGACGTTTTTTGCCCCGCATCAGGCTTACCTGCACGGGAATGACATCGCTGAGTTCAGGCAGATGGTGGACAGCCTGCATGATGCCGGCATAGAAGTGATCCTGGACGTGGTCTATAACCATACGGCCGAAGGCGGGCGGCTTGGTCCCACCCTGTCGTTCAAGGGCATCGACAACTATTCCTATTACCGCCTGCAATCGGAGGACAAGCGTTTTTACATCAATGATACCGGCTGTGGCAACACGCTCAATGTGGCGCACCCCCAGGTGGTCAAGATGGTCATGGACAGCCTGCGTTACTGGGCCGGCACCATGGGCGTCGACGGCTTCAGGTTTGACCTGGCGCCGACATTGGGCAGAGAGCATTACGGCTTTGATAATGGCAACGGTTTTTTTGATGCACTGAATCAGGATCCTGCTCTGGATTCCACCAAGTTCATTGCCGAACCCTGGGACATAGGCCCGGGTGGTTACCAGTTGGGAAATTTTCCGCCGGGCTGGTGTGAATGGAACGACCGTTACAGGGATACCATTCGCCGTTTCTGGCGCGGAGATGCCGGCATCCTGCCGGAATTCGCCAGAAGAATTCATGGCTCCAGTGATATTTTTGAGCATTCGGGAAGAAGACCCTCTGCCAGCATCAATTTCATTACCAGCCATGACGGTTTTACCCTCAATGATCTGGTCAGCTACCGGGACCGCCACAATGAAATGAATCTGGAAGACAATCGCGACGGCCACAGTGAAAATCACAGCGACAACTATGGCGTGGAGGGGCCGACGCTGATCGCCGAGATCAATGAAATACGCCAGCGCCAATGCAAGAACCTGCTGGCGACCCTGCTGATTTCCCAGGGCACGCCGATGCTTCTGGCCGGAGACGAAAGCGGCCGCACATTGCTCGGCAACAATAATGCCTACTGCCAGGACAATTCACTGAACTGGCTGGACTGGCGCCATGATACCGAGGAGAGCAGAAACCTGCTGGCGTTCACCCGGCGGCTCATTGCCCTGAAAAAAGCCTGGCCTGAACTGAACCAGGATAGTTATATTCATGAGCAGATGAAGCCCTATGATCCGGCCATTCGCTGGTTCAATCCTTCCGGCGAGCTGATGGAGAACAATCACTGGTCCCAGCATCATCTGAAAACAGTGGGTTATCTGCTGGAGGTGTTCAACCGGGAAGAAGAGCGCTGGCGCATATTTTTCACGATCTTTCATGCCGGTGATACGCCGGTCGATTTCATTCTGCCGGTGCGCGAGAACGTGAACACCTGGCACATCCTGTTTGATACTGCGTTGGCCGATGGCCTGGTCGAGTCCGCATCAACGCCGGTTCACAAGCATTTCATGGTGTCACCATATTCCACCGTGATGTTCAACGCGGATTCCGGCATGGTCAATCTTGTAGAAGGTAGTTTGTTATGAAGATGGATAAACACGCCCACCCACACTTTGTTGATCGTTATCCCTGGCTGGGGATGGATGTCCGGGCGGTGAAGCAGGATCTCGCCCGGCATTATCACCTGACCCTGGGGCGGGACCATGGCGACTGCGGTGAACGTTTCCTGTATGAAGCCGCTGCGCTGGCCGTCAGGGACCGCATCGTGGAGCGCTGGCGCCAGACCAGGGAGCGCAACCATCAGCAGGATCCCCGCCGGGTGTCCTATCTCTCGCTGGAGTTCCTGATGGGCCGGGCCTTTTCCAATGCCGTGCTCAATCTTGATATGGCCGAGTCCATGCGTCAGGCCCTGAAGGATTTTGGCTGTGCCTTTGAAATGGTGGTCGATCAGGAGCAGGATGCCGGTCTTGGCAATGGCGGCCTGGGCCGGCTCGCAGCCTGTTTTCTGGACAGCTGCGCGACCCTGCACTACCCGGTTACCGGTTATGGTATCCGCTATGACTACGGTATTTTTGAACAGAAAATAAAAGATGGCTACCAATTGGAAGTGCCGGATCACTGGCTGGAAGGCGGCAGTCCCTGGGAATTCGTCGCGCTTGACAACACCCGGCAGATCAAGTTTGGTGGGCATACCGAGACTTACGTGGATGCGGAAGGCCGTCAGCATTCGCGCTGGCTCGGTACGGCGGATGTGCTGGCCGTGCCCCATGATATTCCGGTGCCCGGTTACCACAACGACAATGTGATTACCCTGCGCCTGTGGAAGGCAGAGTCCGCCGACAAATTCGATCTCAATGAATTCAATTCCGGGGATTTCAACGAAGCGGTGGCATCACAGAATGCCGCGTCACGTATTTCCATGGTGCTTTATCCCAACGACGCCAGTGTCAACGGCAGAATCCTGCGGCTGCGGCAGCAGTATTTCCTGTCGTCGGCGAGCCTGCAGGACGTGATTTCGCGCTGGCTGGAACAGCACAGCAACAGCTTTGATGGCTTTGCCGACAAAAACTGTTTCCAGCTCAATGATACCCATCCGGCAGTGGCTGTGCCCGAGTTGATGCGCTTGCTGATGGACGAGTATCTGATGGATTGGGAGGCGGCCTGGGCGCTCACCCGCCGTACCATGGCCTATACCAATCACACCCTGCTACCGGAGGCACTGGAACGCTGGTCCGTACCGATGTTCGCAGAGGTGCTGCCGAGACTGCTGGAAATCATCTATGAGATCAATCGCCGTTTTCTGCTGGAAGTGGCCGAAAAATGGCCTGGTGATACGAATAAAGCCCAGGCAATGTCTATCATTGAAGAAGGCGGTGAGCATCATATCCGCATGGCCTTTCTGGCCATTGTCGGCAGTTTTTCCGTGAATGGTGTGGCCGCACTGCATACCACGCTGCTCAAGGAAGGATTGTTTCATGATTTTTATCAATTATGGCCTGAACGTTTCAATAACAAGACCAACGGCGTGACTCCACGGCGTTGGCTGTTGTTCTGCAATCCAGGTCTTGCCGATCTTGTCAGCAGGACCATCGGCAGGGGCTGGATCAGCAATCTCGATGAACTGGAAAAACTCAGAGACTTCGCCGATGAAGCAAAATTCCAGAAAAAATGGCAAGCCGTCAAGACGGCAAACAAGGTCGCCCTGGCAGACTTCGTCAAGTCCTGCTGCGATGTCGATTTTGATCCCGGCATGTTGTTTGATGTTCAGGTAAAGCGTATTCATGAGTACAAGCGCCAACTGCTGAACGTACTGCACATCATCCATCTGTATGACAGGATCGTGCGGGGGGATACGGCCACGCTGGCCCCCAGATGTGTATTGATCGGGGGCAAGGCCGCCCCCGGGTATTTCATTGCCAAGTTGATCATCAAGCTGATCAACAATGTGGCGGCTGTGATCAATGCCGACCAGCGTGCACAACCGTATCTGCGCGTGGCCTTTCTTCCCAACTACCGGGTGACGGCCATGGAGAAGATTTGTCCCGGGACAGATCTGTCCGAACAGATATCCACTGCCGGCAAGGAAGCATCGGGCACCGGCAACATGAAACTGATGATGAACGGTGCGGTCACGATCGGAACCATGGATGGTGCGAATATTGAAATTCGCGGTGCCGTCGGTGCCGAAAACTTTTTCCTGTTTGGTTTGAATGCGCTCGAGGTGGAGTCGCGGCGCAGGGACTATCAGCCGAACCTGATCATCGCCAACGATCCTGACCTGCTCAGGGTCATGGCCATGCTCGATAGCGGTTTTTTCTCAAAGGATGAAAACGGCCTGTTCGAGCCGCTGTGCGAAAGCATCCGGAATCCGCATGATCCCTGGTTGACGGCGGCTGATTTCCGCAGTTATGTCGATGCCCAGCAAGAGGCTGGTGAAGCCTTTATGGACAAGGGACGCTGGACCCGCATGAGCATCCTCAATACGGCGGCCAGCGGCCATTTTTCCAGCGACAGAACGATCCGGGAATATGCCCGGGAAATATGGAAACTGTGAATGGCCCATCAATAGCCGGGGAGTCTTTATGCTTAATTCAGGATCGCGTTATGTCAGCAAGCTTACCCGTGACACCTATGCCCTGATTCTGGCCGGCGGCAGGGGTTCCCGGCTCTATGAACTGACGGAATGGCGGGCAAAACCGGCGCTGTATTTTGGCGGCAAGTTCCGCATCATCGATTTTCCCCTGTCGAACTGCATCAATTCCGGTATCCGCCGGGTCGGCGTGGTCACCCAGTACAAGGCGCATTCGCTGATCAAGCATCTGGTCAGGGGCTGGGGGCATTTCAAAAAGGAATTGGGGGAGGGCATCGAAATTCTGCCCGCTTCCCAGCGTTATTCCGACAACTGGTATCTGGGCACGGCGGATGCCGTCTACCAGAACATTGACATCATTCGCGGCGAGATCCCGACGCATGTCATGATTCTGTCCGGTGATCATGTCTATCGCCAGGATTATGGCGAGATGCTGGCCTTTCACAGCGATAACGATTCCGACATGACGGTTTCCTGTTTTCAGGTGCCCATCGAGGAGGCGGCCGGAGCGTTCGGTGTGATGCAGGTGGATGAAAACTACCGCATCATCGGCTTTGAGGAAAAGCCTGCCAAGCCGGCCCCGATTCCCGGCAATCCGGGCATGTGCCTGGCGTCGATGGGGAATTACATGTTCAAAAGCGAGTTTCTGTTTGAACAGTTGCGCTCCGACGCTGAAAACCGGGGTTCCGACCACGACTTTGGCAAGAATATCATTCCGTCCATCGTGCAGGAGCACAAGGTCTATGCCTACCGCTTTGCAGACCCCTCCCAGGACACCCGGGCATATTGGAAGGACGTGGGCACCCTGGACTCCTACTGGCTGGCCAATATAGAACTGGCGCAGCCGGTACCACCATTGAATCTGTATGATCCGCGGTGGCCGATCTGGACCTTTCAGGAACAGCTGCCACCGGCGAAATTCGTGTTCAACGACGATGACCGCCGTGGTTATGCCGTGGACTCGCTGGTGGCGGGAGGCTGTATCATTTCCGGTTCCAGCGTCAACAAATCCATCCTTTTCTATAATGTTCGTACCAATTCCTATTCAAGCATCGAGGAATCGATATTGTTGCCGGAAGTGAATGTCGGGCGCCACTGCCGGCTGCGCAAGGTGATCATCGACCGGGGTTGCAACATCCCGGCGGGAACGGAAATCGGCTACGACCACGCCGAGGATCGCAACAGAGGGTTTCGCGTCACGGCAGGGGGCGTCACGTTGGTGACAAGAGCCATGCTGGGTCAGAAAGTCGGTGGTATTGGCCTTTGATGATCAGGTTGTAGAGCGCATGCGAATTTTGATGGTTGCCGCTGAAAATGGTGCCCTGCCCGGTGGCAAGGTGGGAGGCATCGGTGATGTCATCAGGGATGTGCCAACGGCGCTGGCGCGGGCCGGGCATCAGGTGGATGTGGTCACGCCCGGCTATCAGAGTCTGTCTCTGTTGCCCGGCACGCAATTACAGAACAGACTGACGCTGGAATTTGCCGGGGCCCTGGAAAGCATCGTGCTCTTCAAGGCGGCTGTGCCGCAGTCCCTCGCCGGGGTGGAACACTGGCTGGTGGAAAACCGGATTTTTGCCGCCTGTGGCGTGGGTATGATCTATTGCAATGACGGGGCCGGTCCCTTTGCGACCGACGCCCGCAAATTTGCGCTGTTCTGTCATGCTGTCTGCCATGCCCTGGTGACTGGCGCACTGCCCTGGCCCGATGTGATCCATCTGCATGACTGGCACGGAGCCCCCTTGCTGTTTCTGCGCAAATACCTGCCGGCTTACCGCAAGCTGCTGGATATTTTCTGTGTCTACAGCGTCCATAATTTGTCGCTGCAAGGGGTCAGGCCCTTCAGCAACAATGAGTCGGCGCTGGAATCCTGGTTTCCCATTCGCGCGTATAACAGAGAGGAAATTGCCGATCCGGTGGCGGGTGACTGTGTCAACATGATGCGCATGGGGATCAACCTGGCGGATCGGATTCATGTGGTCTCTCCCACCTATGCCAGGGAGATTCTGCTGCCCAGCATCCCGGAGCAGGGCT
>JAVVEZ010000018.1:0-50043 GCA_032250895.1 Pseudomonadales bacterium
GGGCGAGCCACCCGACGAAGTCGCATCAGAGTTGTGGCCAATCGCTGCTGAGGCTTGAAAGGCTGATGCGGCTTTCTTTGCCAGGCTGGATCGGCATCCATCTGCCGTAGCAGATTGAGTACCCCGGCTTTACCGAGTTGCGGCCGTAACTCGCAATGCCGCTCTTCTGAGAAGAGGAAAGCTCCGACTTGATCCCCCTGTTCTAAGGCACGCCAGGCAAGCAGTGCTGCAAGTTTTGAGGCCTGCACTGCCTTGAAACAACCGCGTGTGGCAAAGAACATCGGCCGCCGATAATCAACTGCCAGCAACACGGGCCGTTCCCGTTCTTCCTGGAACAGCTTGGTGTGCGGCTTGCCACGACGTGCAGTGACCCGCCAATCGATGCTGCGGATATCGTCACCAGGCTGGTAGGCACGGTGTTCTTCGAAGTCCACGCCACGGCCCTTGATCCTGGAAATATGGGAACCGGCCATACCCAGTCGTGAACGCGACCGATAGTCCAGTTCCAGTGCTTGTGCCGCATGCCGTTGTCCCAGCAGTTGTGCCAGCGTGACAAAGGCACCTGTGCTCTGGTATTGATCCTGACGCTGATTCAACTGACGTTTGCGTGACATGATAGAAATGTTGTCCGGTTATGAAGAGAACTCAGGCCGAAGGAACCAGTTCCAGAATCGTGTCCAGAACCCGGTCTGCATTTATCCCTGCCGCTTCGGCTTCGAAACTCAACAAGACCCGGTGCCGCAGCACATCATGAAAGACTTCGTGGACATCTTCAGGACTGACGAAGTCCTTTCCTTTCAGCCAGGCATGGGCACGTGCGCAAAGATCCAGCGCAATGGTGCCCCTGGGACTGGCACCATAATCAATCCAGGAGGCCAGTTCAGCGCTATAGACAGCCGGTTGGCGACTGGCCATGACCAGTTGCAGGATATATTCCTCGACGGCCTCGGTCATGTGAATGGCCAGTACCTGCTGACGTGCGGCAAAAAGCATTTCCTGTGACACCACGGATGCTGCGTGAGGCGCCATATTGCGGGCCTCATCGCGCACCAGGTGCAAAATTTTCCGTTCTGAATCCAAATCCGGATAGTCGACCGTGACATGCATCAGAAAGCGGTCGAGCTGGGCTTCAGGCAGGGGGTAGGTGCCTTCCTGTTCAATCGGATTCTGGGTGGCCATGACCAGGAACAGACTGGGCAATTTAAAGGTTTCCCGCCCCACGCTCACCTGGTGTTCCGCCATGGCCTCGAGCAGGGCGGACTGGACCTTGGCAGGGGCCCGGTTGATTTCATCCGCCAGTACCAGATTGTGAAAAATCGGACCCGGCTGAAAGCGGAAACTGCCGTCTTGCGGACGATAGATTTCAGTGCCGGTAATGTCGCTGGGCAGCAGGTCGGGCGTGAACTGAATGCGATGAAAATCACCCTCAACCGCTTCGGAAAGATTTTTGATGGCCTTGGTCTTGGCCAGACCGGGGGCACCCTCGACCAGCAGATGGCCGCCGGCAAGCAGGGCAATCAAGAGCCGGTCGATCAGCTTTTCCTGTCCGATGATCTGCTGCGACAGCCATTGCTTCAGGTCCAGGAGCGACTGATGTTGCACTTGAATATCGGCTTGGGTTTGGGGCATAGGACACTCTCTGCGGGCTCGTAGTATAAAAAGTCCTGATTCTATAGCTAAAGCGGATTTAATGAAAACGCTGGTTGTCAATTTCCCCCTACTGGCACTATATTTGCTCATGCCCTGGCATGACGCGGGGCAGGACCCCGGCAGATTCCGGATAGTTCCGGTTTTTCCTGATCAGGCAGAGCTGGATTCTGCCAACATTGACAGTGACTCTGAATTGTACAGATTTATCCGTTTTTTCCTGTTCCTGCTGCCAGAAGAGTTTTCTCATCATCTGAGCCTGGAAGCCCTTAAATGGCTGCACCGCTGCAAGCTGTCCTGGCTGCTGCGGCCAAAATCAGAAAGACTGCCTGTTAGCTTGTTTGGTCTGAACTTTCCCAACCCGGTAGGGCTGGCGGCGGGTCTGGATAAAAATGGTGATTATCTCGATGCCCTGGGTGCTCTGGGCTTTGGCTTCGTTGAAATCGGCACGGTCACGCCCAAACCTCAGCCTGGCAATCCCAAACCCCGCCTGTTCAGGCTTCCGGAGCACGAAGCCATCATCAACCGCATGGGCTTTAACAACAAGGGTCTTGATTATGTCGTGGAGCGCTTGAAAAGCCGTCATTACCGGGGAATCGTAGGCGTCAATATTGGCAAGAACTATGCGACGCCGGTGACAGCGGCGCTGAGCGATTATCTGCTGTGTCTGCGTGGCGTGTACGCCCACGCGGATTATGTGGTGATAAACCTCTCTTCGCCGAATACGCCCGGTTTGCGCAGCCTGCAATTCGGCGAGTCATTGCACGAGCTGCTGGCCGCTTTGAAAAAGGAGCAGGCAGATTTGCAGGAACACTACCGGAAGTATGTGCCTTTGCTGGTGAAAATTTCGCCGGACCTGGAGCCTGCGGACATAGAACAGATTGCCGCAGCTTTTCTGCTTCACGGCATTGACGGTGTCATTGCCACCAATACCACGATCGCACGGGGGGAGGCCTTGCAGGGGACGGCCAAAGGCAGGGAAGCGGGTGGCTTGAGTGGAGCCCCGCTGACCGCACAAGCCACCTGGGTACTCACACAACTGAAGCGGGCACTGGCGGGAAAGATACCTGTGATCGGGGTGGGGGGTATCATGGATGGCGCCAGCGGGCTGGCAAAATTGCAGGCGGGTGCTACCTTGCTGCAGATCTATACCGGTTTCATCTATCATGGCCCGGCATTGATAGCTGCCATCGTCGAGCAGCTGCAAACTGACCGGCAGAACGCAGCGTCTGAGGCTGAACGATGAAGGCACAGCAGAATGGTGGTGTAAACTTGAGGCCAGTCCTGTTGCTCTATACAACCACCAGCTGTCATCTGTGTGAACAGGCAGAAGCTCTGCTGAGCCCCTTCCTGGAGCGTGAACAGCTGAGGTTGGAGACGGTCGAGATCACTCAGTCAGCCGCGCTGGTCGATCGCTATGGCAGCAGAATTCCCGTGCTTGGCATCGGGGGTCGGTCTGGAGAGCTGGACTGGCCCTTCGATGCCGGACAGCTTGCTGTTTTTATTGCAGAAACCGCTATCAGGCAATCTTGATGTGCCAGGGCTCGAAACGGACGCCCTCGGTATTGGTATCGGTATAGCGCAGATCAACATAGCCGAGTTTGATCATCTGCTTGAATTCCAGGGTTTGAGAAAAATCTGCGGTAAAATTCCTGCCCCCCAGACCGGCCTTGCCAACGTCAAAATCACCCACACCATGAAAGGAATACCCGGGCGGGGCCAGGGAACGAGAGGCCTTGGACAGATTGCCAGAGGAGAGCCGGGTCTTGGCCAGGAAGAGGTGCATCTGCTTGACGACATTACGGACTCCCGACGTCAGCAGCAACTGTTCACCGACGTCTTTGCGCAAATGTTCGTAGCGTGCCAGCGAGCTCCCCTTGAACAGATAATGACCGCTACCGGCAATTTTGACCACCGTGGATATGGGAACGGTGGCCGTCATCGTGCTTGTCACCTTGCTGCCAAAGAATCCGTAGGTGCTGGCATCGGCAGCAAAAATCGCTTCGAGGAAATTCAATTCGGCCGGGGTGAAGGCTCCTATCTCTGGATAATTCCGGGCAAAGTGGAGCATTTCATCAAAACCAAGAAGATTGAAATTGCCGTGTCCAACAAAGGACTGAACCCGGTCGAGACGGGAGAGGGTGGGTTCGAGTATGGCTTGCTGCGCTTCATCCAGGAAAATATCACTGCGATAGTCGGCTTCAAAATTCCGGATTTTCTCCAGGTAGCTGTCTACGCTGTCGTCACTGAGTGATTCAAGATTGACAAACTCTTCGATATGCGTGAATCCGGGTGTCAGCTCATGCATATCCAGACTTATCGTCTCCGTTTCAGGCGGGGTTACAGCCGGTCCTGGCACGGAAGGAAGACTTGTCCGGTTCCTGAGTATCGCAGCATGTTGTTGGTCAGCGGGATCATTTTCAGGCATGGGGGCCGGGATGTTTCCACGGTTCAGTATCCTGAGCAGGGGGCTGCCACCTGCATAGGAGAGGGACCCGGTTGCCAGCATGGCTTGTAAAAATGTCCGTTTATTCATATCACTAGCGTATCAGCAACATCAACAAATTTCATATGTCAAAAAAAAATCTGGCAGTGGTGCTTGTGCGCGCTGCAATCTCAGGGGGCGACAGCTCCAGACATTGCGCGACAGTGTCCAGGACATGGACCAGATAACGGGGTTCATTGCGGCGACCGGCGGGCTTGGGCAGAATCGAACGTGGCAGGAGATAGGGCGCGTCGGTTTCCAGCATCAGGCGGTCTGCCGGGATGTCCTTGAGCAAAGCATGCAGATGTCCACCTCGACGCTCATCGCAGATCCAGCCAGTGATGCCAATATACATATCAAGATCCAGATAATGATAGAGTTCTTCGCGAGTCCCGCTGAAGCAATGTACCACAGCCCTCAGCAGGCGATCCCGATATTTTTTGAGGATGGCACAGAAGTTTCCATGCGCGTCGCGTTCATGGAGAAAGACGGGCATCTGCAGCTCACAGGCCAGGGAAAGCTGTTCCTCGAATACCTCCTCCTGGCACTTGCGGGGAGAAAAGTCGCGATTGAAATCCAGGCCCATTTCCCCCAGGGCCCTGACTTCAGGTTGCGCCGCCAGTTCAACGAGACGTGCCGGACTCTCCCTGTCGAAGCTGTCGGCATCGTGAGGGTGAACACCGGCCGTACTGAACAGAAATCCTGGATAATGACGCGCCAATGCCAAGGCTCTGACACTGCTGTCCACAGACGTGCCGGTAACCAGGATGGCCTGCAAGCCGGCCTGCCTGGCCTGATCAAGAACCTCATCGAGGTCATGACGAAAGCTGTCATGGCCGAGGTTGGCGCCTATATCAACAAGAGAGACATTCGGGTCCGGCATGGAGGCAGTTGGCTCCTGGAAAAAATGTGAGAGAAAGTCATCCAAGCTGGTTATAATAAACGAATTTTTTGGACTTGAAGGAAGGATTAAACATTGTCAGCGCCGGAAAAGAAAGCCATAGACTGGGGTCGCCTGGGGTTTGTCTATACAAAAACGGATTATCGATTTTCCGCCACCTATGAAAATGGGGAATGGTCCAAGGGCGATTTGCTCACGTCAGAGATGATACAGGTCCATGAGGGTGCACCGGCCCTGCATTATGCCCAGCAATGTTTTGAAGGGCTCAAGGCCCAGACCGCCAAAGATGGCAGAATTCTCCTGTTCCGGCCTGAACTCAACTGCGAACGCATGCAGAAAACCTCCGAACGCCTTTCCATGCCGATCGTTCCGGAGGCACTTTTTTTGCGTGGAGTGGAGGAAGCGGTGCGGGCCAATGCGGCCTGGGTGCCGCCCTACGGCAGCGGTGCGTCTCTTTATATCCGGCCGATGCTGATCGGGGTGGGGGAGAACCTGGGTCTCAGGCCTGCCCTGCGCTACGAATTCAGGGTTTTTGTATCACCCGTAGGACCGTATTACAAGAGTGGTGGTTTGTCACTGATCTCCCTGGCGGTGACGGATTTTGATCGTGCCGCGCCGCTGGGAATCGGCGATGTCAAGGCCGGAGCAAACTACCCCGGTGGCTTGCTGGCAACGCGCAAGGCACAAGAGCTGGGTGCCAACGAAGCGCTTTATCTGGATGCCGCCGAACGCCGTTTCCTGGAGGAGGCCGGCTCTGCCAATATCATTGTTTCCCTGGCCGGCAAGCGCCTGGTGACTCCACAGTCCCGCGCCATTCTGCCCAGTGTGACCCGACGCTCCATCATGGCCATCGCCCAGCATGAGCTGGATATGGAGGTGGAAACCCGTCCCATCGAATTGCGCAAGGAAATCAGGGATTTTGAGGAAATGGCAGCCTGTGGGACGGCAGCAGTGCTGTCGCCGGTTGGTAAAATATGGTTTGACAATCAATGGCATCGTTTTTATGGCAATGGCGAACGAGTCGGGCCCGTCATGCAAAATCTTTATGATCTGCTCAGCCAGCTTCAAAAGGGAGAAAGAGACGACAGCTTTCACTGGACCCGGGAAGTCGCTGTCTAGTGACATGACACTAGGCCCCCCTTTACCTTTATCGGCCACGATGGTTTAATCCACGCCTTTTCAGGCCAGTATCCGCTTGTCGTCCCTTGTTCCAGGCCAGGACGGATCCCGGGCTTGACCTGTTGCCTGCCTCTGTTCAAACATGTTCATGTTGCTTGGCATGGGTCCAGATTCGGGTTTCATGAGCAGATCATTT
This sequence comes from Pseudomonadales bacterium, assembly GCA_032250895.1. GTDB lineage: Bacteria > Pseudomonadota > Gammaproteobacteria > Pseudomonadales > Pseudohongiellaceae > JAVVEZ01. The sequence goes on from JAVVEZ010000018.1 coordinate 6,349, forward strand.
ACAGGACTAATGGGAAGTAATGGCAAAATCTCTCGTTATCGTAGAGTCTCCGGCGAAAGCAAAAACCATCAATAAATATCTGGGCAATGATTTTATTGTGAAGTCCAGTGTCGGCCACATTCGTGATTTGCCTGTCAGCGGCAGTAATGCCGGTGTGGATACCAAGGCCCGCGCGCAGGCGGCGGCGGCAACCCGAAAGTTGAGTCCGGAACAAAAAATCATCCACAAGGCAAGCAAGGCCAGGCAACAGCTGCTGGAAAGAATGGGAGTGAACCCGGAACAAGGTTGGCGCGCCAATTACCAGATTCTGCCGGGCAAGGAAAAAGTGGTCAGCGAGCTGAAAAAATTCGCCAGGGATGCCGATACCATCTATCTTGCAACCGACCTTGACCGTGAGGGAGAGGCCATCGCCTGGCACTTGCAGGAAGCAATCGGCGGTCCTCCCACACGCTATAAACGGGTCGTTTTCAACGAAATTACCAAAAAAGCCATCACCGCAGCATTTGCTGAACCGACACATCTGGACATGAAACACGTGCAGGCGCAACAGGCACGCCGCTTCCTGGACAGAGTCGTTGGCTTCATGCTGTCTCCGCTGTTGTGGAGCAAGGTCGCCCGAGGTTTGTCGGCCGGCCGGGTACAATCTGTGGCAGTGCGGCTGTTGGTGGAGAGGGAACAGGAAATCCGGGCTTTTGTCCCGGAGGAATACTGGGAATTGTTTGCAGACCTGCTGCCTGCCGGGAAACCTGCGCTGCGTTTTCAGGTCATAAAATTTCAAGGCCAGGAATTCAACCCGAAAACCGTCCAGGAAAGCGATGCGGCCATCGCCCGGCTGCGCGATGCCGATTACAAAATTGTCGGCCGTGAAGACAAACCCACCAGTTCACGGCCGAAGGCCCCCTTTATCACCTCGACCCTGCAACAGGCGGCCAGTACCCGCTTGGGCTTCAGCGTCAAAAAAACCATGACCATGGCTCAGCGACTTTATGAAGCCGGGCATATTACGTATATGCGTACAGATTCCACCCATCTCAGTGCGGATGCCGTGGCGATGTGCCGGGACTATATCGGCAAGACCTTCGGGAACAAATATCTGCCATCGGCTCCCAACAATTACAGCAGTCGTGCGGGGGCTCAGGAAGCCCACGAAGCGATCCGCCCCTCTGACGTCAATGTGCGGGAAAATTCCCCGGCTCTGGCGGGCGTGGAAAGAGATGCCGCGAGGCTTTATAACCTGATCTGGCAGCAATTCGTCGCCTGTCAGATGACACCTGCCACCTATAAAAGCAGTACCTTGACGGTACACAGTGGCGAGTATGAGTTGCGTATCAAGGGCCGAATTCTGGTGTTTGATGGTTATACGCGGGTTTTTCCTGTGTCGCCCACCGAAGGCGACATCGAACTTCCCGATATCGGAATCGGCGACCCACTGAGCTTGCAGGGTCTGGAGCCAAAACAGCACTTCACCAAACCTGCGCCCCGTTTTACTGAGGCGAGTCTGGTCCGGGAGCTGGAAAAACGCAGCATCGGCAGACCTTCCACCTATGCCACGATTATTTCCACCATCCAGGACAGGGGTTATGTAAAACTGGAGAACCGCCGTTTCTATGCCTTGAAAATGGGCGATATCGTTACCGACAGGTTGCTGGAGAATTTTTCAGATCTGATGGATTTTGATTTTACTGCCACCATGGAAAGCGCTCTCGATGACATTGCCAATGGCCGCAAGGACTGGTTGCAGGTACTGGATGATTTTTACCGGAAATTCACTGTGCAGCTGGAAGCTGCGCAGTCAGATGAAAATGGCATGCACGCCAACGATCCCACCGGAACCAATATTCCCTGTCCCCAATGCGGACGCCCAATGCAGATACGCACGGGAACCACCGGCGTTTTTCTGGGATGCTCCGGCTACAATCTGCCACCCAGGGAGCGCTGCAAGTCCACGCTCAATCTGATTCCAGGGGATGAGGCCATCAGTGTTGATGCCGACGATGAGGCAGAATCCCGCCTGCTGATCAAAAAACATCGTTGTGCCATCTGTGGTACGGCCATGGACAGTTATTTGCTCGATGAAAAACGCAAGCTGCATGTTTGTGGCAATAATCCGGGCTGTCCCGGTTATGAAGTGGAAAACGGTAATTTCAAGCTGAAAGGCTATGACGGCCCGCTGCTTGAATGTGACAAATGTGGCGCGCAGATGCAGTTGAAAACCGGCCGTTTTGGCAAGTATTTCGGCTGTACCAACAGTGAATGCAAAAATACCCGCAAGCTCCTGCGCAATGGTGAGGCGGCACCTCCGAAAATGGATCCCATTCCCATGCCCGCGCTGCGTTGTGAAAAAGTGGACGATCATTTCGTGCTTCGGGATGGCGCCGCCGGTTTGTTTCTGGCGGCCAGCAAGTTTCCCAAAAATCGTGAAACCCGGGCGCCACTCGTGGAAGAATTGATTCCCTTCAAGGATCGCATCGATCCGAAATACCGTTTTTTGACTGCGGCTCCGACAAACGATCCCGAGGGCAACAAGACTGTCATTCGCTTCAGCCGCAAGACCCGGGAACAATATGTACTCAGCGAAAGCGATGGCAAGCCGACCGGCTGGAAGGCCTTCTATAAGGCCGGGAAGTGGGTGGAAAGCAGCGAGGCGTCCAAACCCAGAAAACGCGCCTGAATACCGGGCAAGGCTGGATAGAACATGACGGACTTTCTCAACTGGCTCGATCTTGGCGGGAACACCTGGGCGCTACACGTTTTTCTGGTGGTTCTGGCCACTGTCTGCATTAATTTCATCCTTAGGCGTGTTCTGCGCAGCCTGGAAAACAGAGCCGCCGCAACCAGCAATTTCTGGGACGATGCCCTGATAAAAGCCGGACAGTCCCCCTTGCTGCTGCTGAGCTGGGTGATCGGTCTCAGCATAGCGGCTGAAATAGTGGAAGCCGTCTCCGACAATGAACTTTTCCAGCTCACGGGCCTGATCAGACGCATCGCCGTCATTTTGTTGCTCGGCATGTTTCTGATCAGATTCGTCTCGCAGGCGGAATTCAATGTATTAAAACAGAAACGGCAACGCGAACTGGCTGCCGATGAAATTACCATCAGGGTCATCAGTCGGCTGTTGCGCCTTTCCGTGATGATCACGACGGCACTGGTGGTACTGCAAACGCTGGGCATCAGTATTTCCGGCGTGGTCGCTTTTGGCGGCATCGGAGGCATTGCCGTGGGCTTCGCCGCCAAGGATCTGCTTGCCAATTTTTTTGGCGGCCTGATGATCTATCTGGACAGACCCTTCACGGTGGGGGACTGGATCCGATCGCCGGATCGTGAAATAGAAGGGACCGTGGAAGATATCGGCTGGCGGCTGACCCGCATTCGCACCTTTGACAAACGCCCGCTTTACATCCCCAACGCCACGTTCACGACCATTGCGGTGGAAAATCCTTCCCGGATGTTGAACCGGCGAATATATGAAACCCTTGGGTTGCGTTATTGTGACGCAGCCAAAATCCGGCCGATCATTGTCGATGTAAAGGCCATGCTGGAGGCTCATGACGGCATCGATGCCCAGCAGACCCTGATAGTGAATTTCAACAGCCTGGCGGCCTCGTCACTGAACTTTTTCATTTACACCTTTACCAAGACCACCAACTGGATACGCTTTCATGAAGTGAAGCAGGATGTGCTGCTGAAGGTGATCGAGATCATTCATGCGCATGGGGCCGATATCGCCTTTCCCACGACAACCCTGGATGGCATTGACAAATTCATGGCCCGGCATGATTCGCCGGATCGTCCATGACAACTTCGTGCCAGAGTGGTATGGCCGTAAAAAAAAGTGCTGTGCGCAGTTGGCGTGTTTCCATTCGGGCAAACAGTCTGGCGTAGGTTTGCAGTTGTGGATAATAACGCTCGCTCTGCTCCTTGACAAAGTCATCCAGATGCTGTCCTGCCTCCGGTGTGGAGGACTTGTAGTCAATGATCCAGCGCGTATCATCCGCATCGACGAAAGTGCGATCGATGATGTATTCCCTGCGATGACCGCTGCTGTAGTCGCTGAGCGCCAGTTCGCAGGCGCTGTCACGGTGCCGATGATTGAAGAGCCAGGCAGCCTTGCTGTCATTCCGGCAATTTGTCAGATGCCGGGCGATGCGTTCAAGCGCCGCGTTCAGACTGTCATGATCGGAACAATAGGGTATCAACACGTTGCGCCAGTAAGCTTTCAGCACGTCATTGACTGTTCGTTCACGCCAATCCATGCCGGATTCAATCTGTGTCTTCAGGCTTTCATGAATGATTTCACCGATGCGTTTTTCCAGCAGATGGTGATGCATCTTCGAATCATCGTCGTCGTTGATGGCTTCCTGAAAAGAATCATATGACAGCCCGTGTCCGGGGTGGACCCAGGTTGCGGGCAGACGTCTGCTGACAATTTCAGGCAGCGCAGGCGAAGCAGGAGCAGCCGGGATCAGCGGGCCGTCGCCCAACTCGATGCGCGTCACGGCAAGACCGGGTTCTTCCAATTGTGGCCAGATGCTGGCGAGTAGTGAACTGGCATTCGGCGAGTCGTATTCCTCCCCCTCACGGCTGACATTGGCGATTAAAAAAGCTTTTTTTGCGGCGCGCGTGATGGCAATGTAAAGCAGACGGGTATTTTCCATCTGACTGCGGATCAGGGCTTCATACTTCAGGTAGCGATAGACACTGTCATCTTCGTCACCCTTGCGTCTGAGCAGACTTATCAGGAGCCTGGGCTGTCCAGAGGCACTGATATGTTCCTTCCATAACAACAGGGGGCTGTCATCGTTCCGGCTCTTGCGCTCCAGCCCGGGTACGATGACGAAATCAAACTCAAGTCCTTTGGCCTTGTGAATGGTCATGATATGAAGTTTGATGCCGGCGGCATGAGAACTATTGCCATAAATGGAGCCGAGCTTTTCCTCGAAGCGATGCATGTCGCTTACATCGCCACAGTCCTCGATTTTTTCCAGCGCCTGAAAAAAGGCTTCAATATTGTCGACACTGACATTGTCCGGCAGCGCGGCCGGCGCTCCCAAAGCAATCCAGGTATCTTCGAGCCAGTCCCGCAGGCTCGGACCTTGCCGTCTGCTCCGGGCTTCCTCCAATATTGGAACGATGCGTTCAAGCCGGACGCAGGCATCTGCAGAAAGCGTGTCAAGCTCAGTAAACTGGCGTAATGCCGTCCACAGGGACACCTGGTTTGCACGGGCCCGTTGCATCAGCGCATGAATATCTTTCAGGGCCAGTCCGGCCCAGGGGCATCTGAGCAGCGCCAGCCATGCGCTGGTATCGGCGGGATTCAACAGGGCCTTGCAGAGGCTGAGCAGATCGGTGATTTCCGGATAGGAATTCAAGGGGTCGATATCGGTGGCATTCCAGGCCAGCGATGCCTGTCGCAAAGCCGGGACGATGGCAGCGAGATGACTGCGGTTACGGACCAGAATGGCAATGTCTGCCAGCGGGTTTTCCCCTTGCAGTTCCTGTACCCGCTGCACGACCCGCCTTGCTTCCTCGAGTCTGCCATCCGGCTGGTTTCGATCCTGGTTTTTATCCGAGACCAGTAACTCGGTGCTCACCCCGGAAAACCCGGCATTGCCCTGATGCAATGCGACGCTGGGGCTGTATCGCACGGCGCCACGGCCGATATCATCATGACCGGGAAACGCCTTTCCAAAGACCTGGTTGACCCAGTGCACCACGGCGGCATCACTGCGGAAATTGACTTTCAATTGCAGACCTTCCATTTTTACCGCGCCAATGCCGTGGTCTCGGGCCGCTAAAAAAAGACCGACATTGGCATTGCGGAAGGCATAGCAGGATTGCATGCCATCACCCACAATGAAGAGACTGCGGCCATCGCCGGGAGTCCAGCCATAACACAGTTTTTCCAGCAGCTTGATCTGCTGTGAAGAGGTATCCTGAAATTCATCCACCAGGATGTGCTGTATTCGGTAGTCGAGACGCAGCGCCAGATCGGAAGGATCGTCTTCGCTGCCCAGAGCATCCAGTGCGGCATTGCTGAGTTTGATGTAATCAACCTGTGCCTTTTCTCTGAGCACCACATCCAGGTTGGCTGCCAGCACAGGCAAAATTCTGGTAAGAGCGGACAGAACCTGCCATTGTGCCTCGTCAAAGTGCGTCGCGGGCAGTTCCTTCAGCAACAACAGGGATGACAGCAGCTCAGGTTCGGCTTCCAGTCTGCTGCGAAGTTCAGCAAAGAGGGCTTTGTGCTCGGCAAACAGCTTTTTTTCATCCCCGTTCTGCGCTTTGCCAGGCGCAGGAAAACCCTGACGAATATCAACCTTGCTGCGCCATTTGCCTTCATTGGTCAGGAAAAGCCGGCACAGAAGCTGCCACTGGGGCAGGCAGTGGGCTTTCGTTTCCGGCAGGCCATGCTCAGGCTGCCATTCCATGAATGACGTATCTCCGTTACGCAGCATGTTGTCCCGGGCAAAGGCCATGAGTTGGCCGATGAGGTCTGCAAAAGACGTCAGTCGGCTGCCCAGTTCCTCCAGGTTTTCCTCCGCCAGCTCGCACAAATTGTTCTCCAGAATGGTTCGGGCAGATTCCGTGTGATGGCTGATCAGAAAAATATTCTCCAGCCATTGCTCACGTTTGGCCAGCATACTCACGAAGAGCTTCTGCAGATTTTGCAGATTGTTGCCTAGATGCGACAGGAGCAAAGCAATATCTTGTGCCAGAGATGTGGCACCTTCCAGCAAGGCCATGGTTTCTCTGACGGCCTGCTGGTAATTGTCCAGCATGTCTTCATTGATCTCCGGTTGGGAACCAAAGCCCGCGCTGATGGGAAGCTGACGGGTGAGAAAGGAATTGAAGCTGTCTATCGTCGTGATACGCAATCTCGATGTATTGTCCAGGAGTTGCCAGCCCTGCGCTTCATCCTGTCGCAACGCCTCGCTTGCCAGTTGCAGGCTCAGTCTTTCGTGGGCATCGAGCTGCGCCATGTCGTCGGCGCCCAGGTTTCTGGCCTCTTGCAGTTTATCCAGCAAGCGGTTTCGCATTTCAGCGGCTGCTTTTCGGGTAAAAGTAATGGCCAGAATTTCTTCGGGTTTGGCACAGTGTGCCAGGAGCTTCAGGATACGCTGGGTCAGCAGTTCGGTTTTACCCGAACCGGCAGGGGCCTGAACACAGAAAGAACGAGAGATGTCGAGAGCCTGGGTTCTTTCCATGGCATCGGCTATTGGCGAAGTTCCCGTCATGGTATGGGGACCTCTTCAAGCGACATGCTTTCCCTGATTCTGCAGAAGGCTCCCAGATGGCAGTACTGACAACTGGCCTGGCTTTTGGGTGTTATGGCGGCATAGCCATCCAGAAATTCCTGCGCCAGCCCTTGCAATGAATCCTGCCACAGGTGCTTCAAATCCTGCCATTGCCCAGTGTCGACGACCAGACTCTGGCGATCACGGGAAAGCCCGGCGACCAGAGCTTCATCCGTGACGACTCCCATGAACTTGGCGTTCTCGATATTGACCTGAGCATACAGAATGGCAGCAAGTTTGTCGAAACGGCCACTTTGCTCGGCCGCCAGCAGGTAGAGCAGCAGTTGCGGTTTATGCTGGCGTTGGTCCTGCCAGTTCACGGCATTGTTGGTCGACGATTTGTAATCCACGAGGACCGTTCGGCCATCCGGCAGTTGGTCGATCCTGTCAATCCGGAAATTCAGTGTCAAACCGGCGAACTGCCATTGAACGTGTTGTTCCAGTTCGGCAATTCTGAAGGAAGAACGTTTGCGTTCTTGCTGAAGCCACTGGTCCAGAACTTGTTCAAGCCGGCTGACTTCCAGCTCACAGAAGCGCTTGCTCATGGTTTGGGGGAAATCCCGGCTGGTTTTTTTGACGGCATTGATACTGGCCTGATAGATCACTTGCCGCAAATCCTGCGCGCTGGCCTGCAGCAGATGGTCCTGTTCCTGCAGCTCCCGCCACAACAGTTCCAGGGCATGATGCAGGAGACTGCCGGAGGCCTTGGCGCTGAGGCCATAGCTGGGTCTGGGAAACTCCTTTGCCAGCAGGCGATGAACGGCAAAACTTTTGAACGGGCAGGCGGCCTGATCTGCGATCAAGGATGTGCCACCTCTGATTGTTTCCGTGCGCAGCAAGGGAATGCACAGCTCATCCCGGAACGATTCACTGCTCCCGTGCCCGAGCAGAAGTCGGGCCGCTGGATGCAGGGCGGTCTGAATATCCTGGGTCAGTGCCGTATCTTCGATGCCGGCAATCCGTTCGAAGACAGAGGCGGCTCTGACCCGGCTTTCCTCATGATGACAGGCATGGCTCAGCACGCATTGCACACGGGTATCCGCAATAAAGGCCTGCAGGGTGTCCCATGACTGTGCCAGCAGTGCCTTGTTGTCTGCCGCAGGAATCTGGTAGCGCTGCTGCAGCGCCAGTGGAATGAAGGGATTGGGACTGATGGCCGGTGGCCAACTGCGTTCTGACAGGCCCATTATCCATCTGTGAGTAAAGCGCAGTCCTTCGGCTTCGGCTGATGTCAGAATGTTCACGCTGGCACTTGGCACCTTCGTACCCGGATGCATGTGGAGAGCCAGGTGCTGCAAACAGCTGAGGGCGGCATCCAGCTGGATTTTGCCCAGCAAATGCCCCAGTTTCTGAAACTCGGTCAGCACAAGTTGCCAGTCGCGGCGCAGCCTGAGATCGCCAGCGGCAAGGGCATCTGCTCCTGGCCAGCCCATTGCCCCCAATTGGGCTTCGATGAAAACGACCCAGTCATGGCAACTGCGTGCTGATTTGTGTCTCAGTTTCAGCGCTTCCATGGCTTGCAAGGCATTGCCAAGTTCCGGGCAGTGGTAGGCTTTGCCCTGTGTCTGCATCAGAAAGCGCAGATTGGCAAGACTGCTCTCCAGTTCGCCCTTGTCACGCAGATGGAATTCCAGGGACGCTCTGGCATCTTCCTCGGTCCCTGCTGCCTTGATAAAGGGTGAACGCAGCAAACGGAAAAAATCCAGCACCGGCACCACAGGGCGGTTCAGATTGAGAATGGCCAGTGCGGTACTGATGAGCGCTACCCTGCGCAGCGGTTCCGTCGCAGACACCGTAAAGCGCTGCTCACCCCGGGTCAGGACCGCGTTTTCTGAAGAAGGCATGAAGCGCGTAAATATTCGGCGGACTTCCCGGGCCCGGCTGTCCAGGTCTGCACAGATGACAGCAATTTTTGCGTCAGGTTCCGTTTCCAGAATGGTCTGCGCCCACTTGGCGGCTGCGATCACTTCTTCCTTTTCATCATTTAAAACCGCTTTTTTTATCAGCGGGGCATGCCGGGGATAATGAAAAACAGAGACTCTGTGAGCCGGCCGGTGCAGGCTTTCGAAGAAGGCCTGATACAGGGGAGGGGGCTTGTCGAAACCGGACAGGATGATATCGGTGGGCAGCTTGACGAGATCTCCGGACAGGGCGGCAGTGACGGCCTTTACCAGGCTCGACAGCGTCTGTACCTGCTTGTCTGTGCAGAGCTTTTCGAAACGTTCGAGCCAGGGCAGGAATACCTTCAGGTCGGCATGCGACGGGTTCAGACTGGCCGGAGAGTTCAATTCAGCCCGTGGAATGCCCCATTGCTGCAGCAATGTGGCTGCTTCCTGAACCTTCCGGGCCGTGGCATCCTGGTTGAACAGCAGGGCGCCACTGTCGGACTCGCTGATAATGAGCTGCCACAGCAGCAATTCCTGCAGGGGTTCCAGGACTCCCTGTGAGCCGGGGATACCACGGCCACTGCTTTGCAGATGTTCCCAGCAATGTCTGATCCAGATATCAACCGGAAACACGGCAGGGCTGGGACAGACCAGGGGCCTGGCATGCTGTCGGAGATGGGCGCCATAGTCTTCCAGTAGCTGGATACTGCGGCGATGATTGGGCGTCAGCACCAGCGCACCCTGAGCCAAACGTCGATAAAGCTCTTCAGTATCGCTGATAATCTCGCTCATGCTGTTCCATCAGAGGTTGGGATAATTGGGGCCACCTCCACCTTCCGGCGTCACCCAGGTGATATTCTGAGACGGATCCTTGATATCACAGGTTTTACAGTGAACACAATTCTGGGCATTGATCTGGAAGCGGAGTCGACCTTGTTCTTCAATGACTTCATAGACACCTGCCGGACAATAACGCTGTGCCGCTTCCCCATACCGGGGCAAGTTGTCGCGCAGGGGAAGCTCCGGATCGTCGAGGCGCAAATGACAGGGCTGGTCCTCCTCGTGATGGGTGTTCGACAGGTATACCGACGAAAGCCGGTCAAAACTGAGCCGATTGTCAGGCTTTGGATAATCCGGTTGCACAGAGTCGGCCGCTGTTTTCAGCCTGGCGTGATCCGGCGTCTTGTCATGCAGTGTGAAAGGCAGTCTGCCTTGGAACAGCGCCTGGTCCACAAAGGCATAACAGGAGCCCAGCAAGGTACCCAGCTTGTGCATGGCAGGTCCGCAGTTCCGGCTCTGGTACAACTCCTGCCCAAGCCAGCCATGCATGAGGTTCTCTTCATAGCCACTCAGCAGCGTTGGTTCGCTGCCCGTGGCATCGGGCTGCTGGAGTTTGGCAAAGATGCTCTCTGCCGCCAGCATGCCGGATTTCATCGCCGTATGCGTGCCTTTGAGTTTCAGAAAATTGAGCAGCCCGGCATCATCGCCAGCCAGGACACCACCGGGGAAAATGCAGCGGGGCAGCGATTGATAGCCACCCTTGCACAGTGCCCGGGCACCATAGGCAATACGCTTGCCACCGCCCAGGACCTGTTTGACCAGGGGATGATGTTTGAAACGTTGAAATTCGTTGAAGGGGTCCAGCCAGGGATTGCGGTAATTCAGGTCGGTGATGAGTCCCACGGCGACCTGATTGTTTTCGAGGTGATACAGAAATGATCCGCCCGTGGTTTGGCCAAAACCCAGGGGCCAGCCCAGGCCATGCACAATTTTTCCTGCCTGATGATTGGCAGCGGGAATTTCCCAGAGTTCCTTGATGCCAAGCGCATAGTGCTGGGGGGAACTGTGACGATCCAGGTCATAATGCGCGATCACTTGTTTACCAAGATGGCCCCGGCAGCCTTCGGCGAGTATCGTGTACTTTCCCAACAGCCTGTAGCCGGGGGTATAGCCGGGTTTTTCTGCGCCATCACGACCGCGTCCCATATCCCCGGTGGCTATTCCGATAACGTGATCGGCGTCATCATAAAGCACTTGTGCCGCACTGAAGCCGGTAAAGATCTCAACGCCGAGACTCTCCGCCTGTTCCCCGAGCCAGCGACACAGATTACCGAGGCTGGCGACATAATTGCCCTTGTTATGCAGGGCAGGGGGCAGCAGGAAATGCGGCAGCCTGACAGAGCGGCCGGCATTGAGCAGGAAATGAATTTCTTCGCTTCTGACCTCGGTAAGCAGCGGTGCTCCCTGTTGTTTCCAGTCTGGGAACAATTCATCGAGCGCTCTGGGCTCGATCACGGCTCCGGACAGGATATGAGCACCGATTTCCGAACCTTTCTCGACCAGACAGACAGAGAGTTCCCGGCCGTGTTGCTGGCAAAGCTGGCGCAAGCGACAGGCGCTTGCGAGTCCGGCCGGACCCGCTCCAACAATGACAACATCAAACTCCATGCTTTCGCGTGTATCCAATTTAATGATTCCCGTCATTTAGTCAGTGAAATGGACCAGCGCAGCCATTATAATTCCATGGCTTTACAATTACATTTATTAAAGGGCGTCTCTGTATTAATGGAGGTGCCCTAAAAAACAACAGTCTGTGATCTCATGAAAATTCTCGTAGCCGTAAAACGTGTGCTGGATGCCAATCTAAAGGTGCGCGTCAAAGCCGACAAGTCCGGCGTGGACCTCAGTAATGCCAAAATGGCCATGAATCCCTTCTGTGAAATCGCTGTGGAAGAAGCGATACGACTCAAGGAAAAAGGTGTGGCTGACGAAGTGGTGGCGGTATCGGTAGGTGATGATAAATCCCAGGAGCAACTGCGTACAGCCATGGCACTGGGGGCCGACCGCAGCATACTGCTGCGCTGTGAGACTGAACTTGAACCGCTGGCGCTCGCAAAGCTGCTCAAAACCGTAGTGGACAGAGAAAAGCCGGATCTGGTTCTGCTCGGCAAGCAATCCATCGACGGTGACAACAATCAGGTGGGTCAGATGCTGGCGGCTCTTTGTGGTCTGTCCCAGGGAACCTTTGCCTCCAGCGTCGATATCAGTGGTGGCAAGGTGCGGGTATGCCGGGAAATCGATGGTGGTGAACAAAGCCTTGAGCTTGTTTTGCCAGCCCTGATCACGACTGATCTGCGTCTGAATGAACCACGTTATGCCACGCTGCCCAACATCATGAAGGCACGCAAGAAGAACATCGAAATCATGGCTGCGACAGAGCTTGCTGTGGACCTGTCGCCCCGTCTGCAAACGCTTTCGGTAGAAGAACCGCCTGCCCGGACTGCGGGTATCATCGTGGGCAATGTCGCCGAACTCGTGGAAAAACTGCGCAACGAAGCCAAGGTGCTGTGATGACGAGCGGCTTTCCGGGACGCGCTCATCGAGCTGCCACTCAAGCTATTACAATGAAGGTGTTTGCATGAAGGTACTTGTGATTGCTGAGCATGATAATCATCAGCTCAGGGCTGGCACCTTGTCGGTCATTACGGCGGCAGCCAAACTGGGTGGATCGATTGACGTACTGGTGGCGGGTCATGAGTGTCGCGCCGTTGCCGAACACGTGGCGCAGTATGACAATGTTGCCAGCGTTCTGCTGGCAGATCATGCCTGTTATGAGCATCAACTCGTGGAGGCGACAACACCTCTGTTGGTGAGCCTGGCGCGAGACTATGCTGCGATTCTGGCAGCTGCCACCACAACGGGGAAAAGCCTGCTGCCACGCATTGCCGCGTTGCTCGATGTCGGACAGATATCGGAAGTCCTGAAAATAGAAAGCCCCGACACCTTCGTGCGTCCCATCTATGCCGGAAATGCCCTGGCTACCCTGCAATCGCGGGATGCAATCAAGGTGTTGAGCATCAGAACAACGGCTTTCGAGCCTGCCGCGAAGTCGCTGAACACGGCTGCCATCGTCGTGTTGGATACGGTGACGGAACAGCAACAAAGCCGTTTTCTCAATGAAAAGACAAGCGTCAGTGCCCGGCCTGAACTGCCCGCTGCCAATATCGTGATTGCCGGTGGTCGCGGCATGCAGAGCGGAGAGAATTTCCAGATTCTGGGGCGGATAGCAGACAAACTCGGCGCCGCTGTCGGGGCCTCACGGGCCGCAGTGGACGCCGGCTATGTCGGCAATGATTTGCAAGTGGGGCAGACGGGCAAAATAGTGGCGCCGGATCTTTATATCGCCGTGGGTATCTCCGGTGCCATTCAACACCTGGCCGGCATGAAGGACAGCAAAGTGATCGTTGCCATCAACAAGGATGCCGATGCCCCGATTTTTCAGGTGGCAGATTATGGTCTGGTGGCTGATCTATTCGAGGCCTTGCCGGAATTTGAAGCCTTGCTTTGATAAAAGCAGCTAGTGTAGTGTCCTGTATAGAGTATGCAATAGCGGGAAATTTCGTCACAATGTTGTTTTTCTCATACAAGGAGTCACGTATGTTCTCTATCAACAAAATCAAAACCAGTCTGCTCGCTTTCGGTTTTGTCATCAGTGTGCAGGCCCAGGCCGACTGGGCGCTGAACAGTGCCGATTCGTCTCTTTACTATGTTACCAGCAAGGCTTCCGCCATCACTGAAATCAATCGTTTCACGGAGCTGTCAGGCGCGATAGACGGCAGCGGCAATGCCTCGCTGCTTATTGCGCTGAACAGCATCGATACCGCGATTCCCACCCGGGATCAACGCATGCGGGATATCGTGTTTGAAACCGCGCAATATCCCCAGGCCAGCGTCAATGTAAAAATTGATGCAGGCGCTCTGTCGGCCATGAGTCCCGGCAGTAGTACCAGGCAAACATATGACACGCGTCTCAGTCTTCATGGCATGACCGAAACCATCAACGCAGAGTTGTCGATTTCGAAACTGGAGGATGGCAGTGTGCTGGTTCAGTCTGTCAAACCGGTGGTCTTCAGTGCGGCGATCTTTGGTCTGGCCGGAGCTGTGGAACAGCTGCGGGAAATTGCCGGTTTGCCCAGCATCAACCCGAATGTGGTGGTCAACTTCAGATTGTTGTATCAGCAAGCCCGGTAAGGCTGAATATTCTGCAGAAGCAGAAATGGACGTGACAGGGCTGGAATAAACAGCAGAGAGCAAGCCGCTTCCCCCGGCTTCATTCAAGACATGGGCCGGGGGAGCTGCTGATGCGATTGATACGATTAAAGCGGAATGTTCTGTTGTCCAGGACCTTCCCCATCATCATCTGTTTCACCCACATTGGCGCCAGTTGACGAAGAGGCCGGAACGTTTGCAGCCTGCTCGCCATGGTTGGCGGCTGTATTCCGGGGGTCGTTGGGTGCCCGTTTGCGTTCACGCTGGAAGGGAGAAACCGGTTCCGGCGTCCTGGCCTCGGCACCAGCGTCTGCCTGTTGTTCTTCGGGTTCCGGTGCCGCTTCGGCAACAACAGGAGCTTCGGCAACAACAGGAGCGCTAGCAGGGGAAGGCTCTGCCTCTGCCTTCTTCCCTTCGTCGCTGCTTTCTGCACTGGCCGCAGTAGTACTGGCGGTCGGGTTTTCTTGCTGCGTCGTAGGTTCCTGTTCTGCTTCTGTTTCTGCTGACGCTGGAATGTCATTTTGAGCCAGCTTGCTTTCCGTATTTGAATCCGTAGCACTGGCTGCCGCAGTCGGTGGTGTGTTGTCATTTGCGTCTGAAGTGTCAGTAGCCACCAAGGTTTCAGCCGTGTCATCCCGGTTGCCCCGGCGTCGCTGCTGGGGTGTGCGGGCACGTTTGCCAGCCGGCCTTTTGGCGGCGGGTTTACGTCCCTGTGACTCTGGCTTTGACGGCTCTGCAAGCGGTTCTGACGAGGCCGTTTCCAGCGTGGTTTCCGTTACTGGGGAAGTTTCATTTGACGCCGCTCTGGGCTTGTCATTACGGTTTCGTTTACGAGAATTGCGCGGATTTTCTTTGCTCGGGGTATCAGATTTTTCCGCGTCCTGCACAGTTGAACTGACGCGTGGAGCCTTGTCTTCGCCGCGATTGTCACCCGGCCTTTTGGTATGGCCCCGACTGTTTCTTTTGTTGCGATTGTTACCCCGGCGCACAGCGTCATCATCTCTTTCTCTGCTTCCTCGTGGAGGGGGCGTGGTGACTTTCGTACTTTCGTCGCTGCTACTGCTGCCGAAGAGTCCGCTGATGGCACTGGTGATGGCGGACAGCAAGCCAGGGCTTTTTCGGGCTGCCGGAGGACCCGGCAGTGGCCCCCGTTGCTGCATCGTGGGAGCCTGTACGGCAGCCAGAACGGGTTCGAGCGGTTTTCGGGGCAGATATTCCTCCGACGCATCGACTTCCTCGTTCAACTCAACCTTGTAGCTGGGCTCTGTGCTTTCGCTGCTGAGGGTTTGAACTTCATAGTGTGGCGTTTCCAGGGATGGATTGGGCACGATGACGACCTTGCCCCCACTTTGGCTTTCGATGCTTGAAATAAGCGCCCGCTTTTCGTTGAGCAGATAGGCCGCCACACTGATCGGGACGATGGCTCGTACTTCAGTGACGTTGTTTCTGTTGGAGGCTTCTTCCAACACGCGGAGAATGGACAGCGACAGCGATTCTATGTCGCGGATGGAACCCTGACCGCTGCACCGGGGACAGACAATCGCACTGGTTTCTCCCAGGGAAGGGCGCAGACGCTGCCGGGACATTTCCAGCAAACCAAATTTTGAGATTCGGCCCACCTGGACTCGGGCACGATCCATTTCCATGGCCTCACGCATCCGGTTTTCCACTTCCCGCTGATTCTTCACAGACAGCATATCAATGAAGTCGACTACCGCAAGCCCGCCCATATCGCGCAGGCGCAATTGACGCGCAATTTCATCCGCAGCCTCAAGATTGGTATGCAGGGCTGTTTCCTCGATATCCGCACCGCGGGTTGCCCGGGCCGAGTTGATATCAATGGAAATAAGCGCTTCCGTCGGGTCAATGACGATGGAACCGCCAGACGGTAGCTTTACCTCACGCTGGAAGGCCGTTTCGATCTGGCTTTCGATTTGATAATGAGTAAACAGCGGCACCGCAGCATCATAAAGTTTGATCTTGTTTTCATACTGAGGCATTACCTGCTGAATAAAGGTTCTGGCCTCATCATAGGTGGCCTGAGTATCCAGGATGACTTCCCCGATGTCCTGGCGCAGATAATCCCTGATCGCCCTGATAATGACATTGCTTTCCTGATAGATAAGGAAGGGGGCTTCTTTCTCCTGTGCGGCATGCTGGATGGCGCTCCATAATTGCAGCAGATAATTCAGATCCCACTGCAATTCCTGGGTTTCCCGGCCAACACCGGCCGTTCGGACAATGGTGCCCATGCCATCGGGAATTTCCAGGCCACTGAGAGCCTCTCTGAGGTCACTGCGCTCGTCACCTTCGATCCGGCGTGAAATTCCGCCGGCTCTGGGGTTGTTGGGCATCAATACCAGATAACGCCCGGCCAGGCTGATCATGGTCGTGAGGGCGGCGCCCTTGTTGCCCCGTTCTTCCTTGTCAACCTGAACAATGACTTCCCGGCCTTCGGAAATCACGTCCTTGATGTTTACCCGGCCATTGATTTCGGACGGTTGTTTTGAGAAATATTCACGGGATATTTCCTTGAGGGGAAGAAAACCGTGTCGTTCCGCGCCGAAATTAACGAAGGCAGCCTCGAGACTGGGCTCGACCCGCGTAATTTTGCCTTTGTAGATATTGGCTTTTTTCTGGATTCTGGTGCGATTTTCAATGTCCAGATCGTACAGCTTCTGGCCATCGACGAGGGCAACCCGCAACTCTTCTTTTTGAGTTGCATTAATAAGCATTCTTTTCATATATCCGTCTACTTTTCTATTGATTCAGACAAGTAAGCGGCAATAATCAAAACAGTATGGGGCAGCTCAGCGTGTCAGCTGACTGACCCTGGTTCGGTAATATTCCTGAAAACTGCGAGCTACAGGCATGTTCCCAACTTGTTTATTGTTCTCAATATGCTATTAACACTCAATAGTTCGCAACATGAACAAGATCAGGCAGACAGTGTCTGAAACTTCGCTGATGTTGCGCTCAATACTGCTATCAAGGTTTACTCCAATTGATTGGAGCATTTCGACATTGGGTATCCCTAATGGACAATGCTCCCCAAATTGCAAACGTATACTGTTGTTTTCAGAACGGGTATCCAGGAGTCTATCGGACTCCCGGGCCCTTGATATTCTGACTACTGCTTGATTTATTACCCCAGACTTCCCGGGTTTGTAAATAATTCACTGTTCCGTGGAACAGTGATCCTTAAATCTTTTCCTGCATTCAAATCTTTGCGCTGTAGGCTTTGCCTGGCAAGCTTGTCCCAGGCCCGGTAAAACGATAGTCACGTTCCGAAAGGCTTGTATTCAGCTGATTGAGCTTGTCCATTTCAGATACCAGGTTCCGGTTTTCGATGATGATCCCGGCTTCTGGCTCGGCCTGCTGATTCGCCTGGACACCCCGTCAGATTATGCATGACAGGGGTCTTGCCTGAATTATCGTGCTTTCCCAGGCGAAACAGTACCGACAGCGGACTATAACAGTATTTGTTAAGTCCTTCAAATAATTAAAAAAGCCGCAGTACCCCCGGTTTGCAAACAGCGGACTCTCTCCCGGCACCGTTAAATTGCTATAATTCGATGCAGCCCACCGCATATGTTGCACTGTTCAGCGGGCTACACTATACAGCCTGCCACCACTTCATTACCCTAGGAGCCCGACAGGCTCCTAGCCCCTGGAAGCAAACCATGTCAAAAGAAACGAGTCCGGTCGGGGTCAGCTTCATGCTTGTGGATATCAATCAGGTTGGGCAGCGGCTCGATAATTTCCTGATGAGTCGCTTGAAAGGCGTGCCAAAATCGAGAATTTACCGGATTATCAGAAAGGGTGAGATCAGAGTAAACAAGAAACGCGTCAAGCCTGAACACCGACTGCAGCAGGGTGACAGTGTCAGGATTCCCCCCATCCGCATGGCAGCCGCCAACGAGGTGACGGCACCGTCAGCACAATTGCTGGCTCTGGTGGGGGCCTCGATACTCTATCAGGATGAGTCCCTGCTGATCCTCAACAAACCATCCGGCCTCCCTGTACATGCGGGTACCGGGGTAAAAACCGGTTTGATCGAGGTGCTGAGGTATCTCTATCCTGAAAATCCAGATCTCGAGCTGGTTCATCGCCTGGACAAGGGGACCTCAGGCTGCATCATGGTGGCCAAGTCGGGAATGGCCCTGCGTTTCCTGAACCAGGAACTCAAGGCTGCCCGGATCAGCAAGGTGTATCATGCCCTGGTTCATGGTCACTGGCCCCGGCACATCAGCGAGGTCAATGCGGCGCTCTACAAGAATTTGCCCCGCTCGGGAGAGCGTTTTGTCGAAGTATCGGATTTCGGGAAATCAGCGCTGACGCGATTCCGTATTCTCGAGGAACTGCCGGATTTCACCTTGATGGAGGCTCGGCCGGTCACCGGCAGGACACATCAGATCCGCGTGCATGCCCAATTGATCGGCCATCCCATTCTCGGAGATGAAAAATACGGTGATCCGGCGGTCAATGCCAGGCTCAAGAAACAAGGCATTTCCCGCCTTTGCCTGCATGCGGCAGAATTGCGTCTGAAACACCCCCTCAGTGGCGACAATATTGAAGTCAGGGCGCCCTATGATCTCCAACTGGAAAACGCGCTGGCTATTGCCGGCTCTGCCCGTCCAGAGGCTTGATCGGAACCGCTAACAGGGCATCCGGATGGCTGGCCGCAATGCAGGCAGCCTTTGCAGTCGCGAGACGCCTGGCACAGCCCTGCATGTTTTCCTCCTGCTCCGGTGTCCCGTCAATGCCGGGAGATACCACAGAACAGGGCAGACCCAATTTTCTTTGACAGAACAGTCTCTTGCGCATAATATGCGCGCCTATGTCTTTTGACCCGTTTCCAGAGCGAATAGACGCTTACCAGCTGTTTGTCGGAAATTCATCGATAAACAGTGAGATACCCCTGAGCCGATTCAAAAGACTCAAGGATTATCTGAGCCATGATAAAGGGCTGGTACAGGTAGAATTGAACTTCAACAGGGATGAAAATCAGTATCGCCGGGTGTCTGGCAGGATCAGTACAAAAGTGCAGGTCCTGTGCCAGCGTTGCCTGCAGGAAACCAGCCTGGAACTGAGCCCTGACGTTAATGTCCTGGTAGTCAGCGATGACGCCGAGGCCCAGGCAATGCTCCTGGAATGTGAATCAGTGCAGGCTGATGACAAGGGGCTTGATTTACTGGCACTGGTTGAAGATGAGTTGATTTTGAGTTTGCCGATTGTGGCTTACCATGCCGAGAATTGCCGTAGTGATGTAAACAATGGTGATGACAGGAAAAGTAATAGTGACATTTTTCCCGGCAAGGCAAAGGTATTTGACGTACTGAGAAATTTGAAGAAATAAATGTTGGCAGGATCACCCCCGGATCAGCTTTTATTTTCCGGTTTTCCTCTAAAAGGTTTTAACGAAAGGAGTTATAGCAATGGCCGTTCAACAGAACCGGGTTTCCCGGTCCAAGCGAGACAAGCGCAGATCGCATGATGCCCTTGGCAAGGCGACGATCTCAACTGATGCCACCACTGGCGAGAGACATCGCCGACACAACATGACTGCCGATGGTTTTTACAAAGGCAGACAGATTGTACAGGTAAATGACGAGTAGATTTCAGTCCGCTTGACTGTCTGTACAGGCTTGGATTTATAAAAGCAGCTCCAGTCAGGGCTGCTTTTTGTTTTCAGGTCCCTACCTCAAGGATTATCCCATGAAAGGTCTAGGTTTTGTTTTCCCCGGCCAGGGTTCACAAAAACAGGGGATGTTGAGTGATCTGGGTATGCAGTTTCCTGTCATTACTGAAACCTTCAAACAGGCATCCGAGGTTCTGGGCTTTGATTTGTGGAATCTGGTACAGAATGACACGAAAAATGAGTTGGGTAAAACCAGCATTACCCAGCCTGCGATTCTGAGCAGTTCGGTGGCCATATGGCGGCTGTGGAAAGCACTGGGTGGTGCCAGCCCGGCTCTGATGGCAGGCCACAGTCTGGGTGAATACTCAGCCCTGGTTTGTAGCGGAGTCCTTGATTTTCAGGATGCGGCAAGACTGGTGCAAAAAAGGGGCGAATTGATGCAATCCGCTGTGCCGGAAGGACTTGGCGGCATGGCTGCGATTGTCGGACTTGATGATGAAAAAGTGATGGCGGCCTGCGCACAAGCTGCAGAATCGCAGGTCGTGGCCGCGGTCAATTTCAATTCGCCCGGACAAGTGGTCATAGCGGGCCACAATGACGCCGTGAATCGAGCCATTGCTCTTTGCAAGAGTGCAGGTGCGAAACGGGCCTTGTTATTGCCGGTCAGTGCGCCCTTTCACTGCTCATTGATGAAGCCGGCGGGTGAGGAATTTGCACAGGAATTGCATAAAGTCAGCTTTCATCCGCCGGAAATTCCGGTGGTCCAGAATTTTGGCCTGAAAACCCCGACTGATATTGCGGTGATAAAAGAAAATCTGATTAAACAGTTCTATAATCCTGTGCCATGGGTTGAAACGGTCGGGCTGTTCGCTGTCAGAGGCATTACCCGAATACTGGAAATAGGGCCAGGCAGAGTACTGTGTGGCCTGATAAAGAGAACCCAGGACCAATTGGAGGTGGCCGCCGTCAATGATGTGCCCAGTCTCCAGGGGGCCCTGGAGTCTGAGAAAAACCAGGACATACAATCATGACAATCGCCAATAAAATCGCTGTGGTAACAGGTGCGAGCCGAGGTATCGGCAGAGCTATTGCGCTGGAACTGGGTGTTGCCGGTGTGCTTGTGATCGGGACCGCAACGACAGTTGCCGGTGCTGAAAAAATTACCGGCTATCTTGAAGAGGCCGGCATCAAGGGGAGGGGATACTGCCTGGATGTCGCTGCCGATGCGTCCATTCAGGATTTCTCCCAACAAGTACAGGCGCAGTTCGGGATTCCCGAAATTCTGGTGAATAATGCCGGTATCACCCGCGACAATTTGTTGTTGAGAATGAAAACAGAGGAATGGGACGAGGTCGTGAATACCAATTTGAGCGCAGTGTTCCGCATGTCCAAAGCGCTCCTGCGAGGCATGACCAAGGCCCGCTGGGGACGCATCATCAGCATCAGCTCGGTGGTGGCGTCAAGCGGCAATGGCGGTCAGACCAACTATGCGGCATCAAAATCCGGGATTGAAGGCTTTTCCAGAGCGCTGGCCCTGGAAATCGGGTCACGCGGCATTACTGTGAATACTGTGGCCCCCGGCTTTATTGATACTGATATGACGCGTAGTCTGCCGGAAGAGCAGATGCAGGCATTACTTGCCAAAATACCCCTGGCGCGCTATGGAAAACCCGAAGAAGTTGCCGCTGTTGTCGGCTTTCTTGCCTCCCGGCAAGCGGGATATATTACTGGCGAAACTATCCATGTGAATGGGGGCATGTATATGGCATAATGCCGCCCCGAAGCAGGCTCGGCGGGCTTCTCCGCCCCCCTGTTTGGAGCGCCAAAAATAATACTGTTTGAGCTTACAATTCGATTAAAAAAAGGTAAACTTGCGTCTCGTGCGGTAATGGTTGATCACAAAATGACCAGGTTTTGCGTGATGCGGTAGACGCAATAAAAGGTTTAGGTACTTAGGAGCTGATAAAACTTATGAGTAGCATTGAAGAACGAGTGAGAAAAATTGTTTCTGAACAACTCGGAGTCAAAGAGGAAGATGTAAAAAGCAGTGCCTCTTTTGTTGAAGATCTTGGTGCAGATTCGCTGGATACAGTAGAACTGGTTATGGCTCTTGAAGAGGAATTTGAGACTGAAATTCCAGATGAAGAGGCTGAAAAAATTACTACTGTGCAACTGGCCATTGATTATATTACCCAACACTAGTAATCGCCCGATCAAGGTATTCTCTGAAGCTACTCCCGGCAGGTCCGGGAGTAGCTTTTTTATGTAGGCTATAGGATCATTCGCCTTTATCTGATGGAGGGCCTGTCTTGTCCCGTAAACGAGTAGTTATCACAGGTGTGGGGGCCATCACACCCCTGGGCAATGATGTCGAGACTACCTGGGCGGCGGTTCTTGAAGGCAAGAGTGGTATCGGACCGATTGAATATTTTGACACCTCGGCCTTCAGCACCCGCTTCGGTGGTTCCATCAAAAACTTTGACATCACTGAGTATATTCCGGCCAAGGATGCCAGACGCATGGATGTCTTTCTGCAATACGGCATGGCGGCTGGAATTCAGGCTGTTGAGGATGCAGACCTGAATGCTGCGGGTTATGATCCTCTCAGAATTGGTATCTCTGTCGGTTCGGGGATCGGCGGCATCAACTCCATTGAGCATACCTCTGACATCATTCATAGCGCAGGGCCACGCAAAATTTCCCCCTTTTTCGTGCCCGGTGCCATTATCAATATGGTGGCGGGCACGCTGTCCATCCATTTCAATTTTCAGGGTCCCAATCTTGCCGTTGCCACGGCCTGCTCCTCCGGCACCCACAACATCGGCCTGGCGGCGCGACTGATTGCCTATGGAGATGCCGATGCCATGGTGGTGGGGGGGGCGGAGATGGCAACGTCTCCGGTTGGGCTGGGTGGTTTCTGCGCCGCCCGGGCCTTGTCTGGCAGAAATGACGATCCCCGTGGGGCAAGCCGGCCCTGGGACGCGGATCGTGATGGTTTTGTTCTCAGTGACGGTGCCGGCTTGCTGGTTCTGGAAGAATATGAGGCGGCCAAAAAACGTGGCGCCCGGATCTATGGCGAGATTATCGGTTTCGGGATGAGCGGAGACGCCCATCATGTGACGTCGCCGCCACTGAATGGCAGGGGTGCTGCCGCCTGTTTGAACAACGCCTTGCGCGATGCTGCAATCAACCCGTCCGATGTGCAATATATCAATGCCCATGGAACCTCCACGCCAGCTGGAGACCTGGCCGAATCACAGGCCATCCAGAGGGTCTTTGGCAATGATGCGGGCAAGCTTGCCATCAGTTCCACGAAGTCCATGCTCGGTCATCTGCTGGGTGCCTCCGGTGCGGTTGAAGCCATATTCAGCGTATTGAGCCTGCGTGATCAGGTGGCTCCGCCCACGATAAATCTGGATAATCCCGGGGAAGGCTGTGATCTGGACTATGTTCCTCATACTGCCCGCAACATGAAAATCGACACAGTATTGAGCAATTCTTTCGGCTTTGGCGGCACCAACGGCACGCTGGTATTCAAAAAGCTTCCCTGATGGCGGTGAATGCCCGACCCGACAGGTTGCAGGAGAACCCATGCTGATTAATGGCAAGCGTCTGGATTGTATCTCCGGCGCAGACCGGGGCCTGGCCTATGGTGATGGTCTCTTTGAAACCCTGCGTCTGTATCAGGGGCGTGCCTTGTTGCTGGAACAGCATCTGGAGCGCCTGCTGCTGGGTTGCCGGCGTCTGGGTATTGAGCTGGAGGCATCCTTGCTGGAGTCGGACATCGATCAGCTCAGACCGGAGTTTTCAGACTACGGGATCCTCAAGCTGATCGTCACCCGGGGCCAGGGCGGGCGTGGTTATCGCCCTGAGCCAACAACGCGAGTGACCCGGCTTGCAAGCCTGCATCCGTATCCGCAGTATACAATCGGAACGAACAATCCCGAGCAGGGCATAGCGGCCTTTCTGTGCGAGCAAAGACTTGCCCTGCAACCCGCCCTGGCCGGCATCAAGCATCTTAACCGTCTGGAGCAGGTCATGGCCTCCAGAGAATGGCCCGGTGACGAGTTTATGGAAGGGCTCATGCTGGATATGAACGGCAAACTCATCGAGGGAACCCGCAGTAACCTGTTCCTGGTTCACAAAGGGCGCCTGCTGACCCCGGACTTGCAGCAATGCGGCGTCAATGGCGTGCTGCGGACAGAATTACTAAAGAGCTTTGGTACTCGTGCCAACGTCGTCCCGTGCAGCCTGCAAGTCCTGCTGGAGGCTGAGGAAGCCTTTGTCTGCAACAGCGTTTTTGGGGTCTGGCCGCTGTTGCGCTTGCATATATCGGGGAGAGACCAGATCTTGCCCTGCGGCGATTACACCCGGCAGGCGCAGCATCTGTTTGAAGAGATTCTGGCTGATCGTCATGGCAATTAGCTGGCAAAAAACAAAATTCTGGTTTTACCTTGTCCTTGTCAGCCTGGTCGTGCGAGCCGCGTTCTTCTATGACCATCTCCATTCACCTCTCCTGCTCGGGCAGGACCTGCTTTATCAGGTAAAAGACGGCAGCTCACTGATACAGGTAGCGGCAGATCTCGAGCGCCGGGGAATATTGACGCACGCCGCTGATCTGGTACTGTTCGCGCGAATGACACAGCAGGCGGACAGCATCAGGGTCGGCGAATACCAGCTTGAGGTGGGAATGAATCCTCTGCGCCTGCTGGGAAAACTGGTGCGTGGGGAGGTGAAATATCACCAACTGGTACTGCTGGAAGGCTGGACTGCTTTTCAGGCCCTGAAAGCCATCCAGAAGAATGAATACATAGTCACGACCCTCGATGCAGAAAACAACGATGAACTGCAAGCCGAATTGGGACTCACCATCCATCCGGAAGGGCTGTTCTTTCCCGACACCTATAATTTCAGCCGGGGCACGACAGACCGGGAGATACTCTACCAGGCCCGGGTCCTGATGACTGAAATTCTTGCCCGGGAATGGATGGCGCGTGACAGCGGGCTGCCCTATGAAAATTCCTACGAGGCCTTGATCATGGCCTCGATCATCGAAAAGGAAACGGCGCTGCGTGCTGAACAGGGGAAAATTGCCGGCGTCTTTATCCGGCGCCTGCAGGCAGGCATGCGGCTGCAAACGGATCCTACGATCATTTACGGCCTGGGCGCAGCGTTTACCGGCAATCTTACCCGGACCAACCTGCTCCAGAATACACCTTACAACACCTATATGAACAAAGGGTTGCCGCCCACGCCAATTGCCCTGCCGGGCCGCGATGCCATTGTTGCCAGCCTTCATCCTGATCAAGGTGAAGCCCTGTATTTTGTTGCCAGGGGTGATGGCAGCCATCATTTTTCGGTTACGCTGGAAGAACACAATGATGCCGTCAGGCGTTATCAGATAGACCGCAGGCTGGAGAATGATCCTGCCCTGCCGGTCCCGGAGAATTGATTTTTCATGAATACAAGGCAATCCGGAGCGGGCTTTATTGTCATAGATGGCGTCGATGGGGCAGGCAAGGGCGTCCAGAGCCGCCTGCTGTTCGACGCCATGCAGGCACAGGGATTGGAGGTTATCCTCAGTCGCGAACCCGGAGGATCTCCGGGTGCTGAAGAAATCAGGCGTCTGATCGTGGCGGGGGATGTTGAAAAATGGGACAGTCTGACCGAGTTGTTACTGATCTATGCGGCCCGGCGCTCTCATCTGGTCGATACCATCTGGCCGGCATTGTCCGCCGGAAAATGGGTGATCTCTGATCGTTTTGCGGATTCCTCCCGGGCGTTCCAGGGCGTCGCCGGTGACGTGGGGCTGGAACAGGTGGAGCTTGTACACCACCTGGTAGTCGGTTCCTTCAAACCGGATCTGACACTGATCCTTGATCTTGATCCGGCAATATCGCTCCGTCGGGCACAGCAGCGCGGTGGGCATGAAGACCGATTCGAAAAAAAAGGCCTGTCTTACCAGGAAAAGGTGCGTGGCGCATTCAGGATGCTGGCACTCAAATCGCCGCAAACCCACGCCCTCATCGATGCCTCTGAAACTGTGGAGCAGGTGCAGGCGCGGATTTTTGACGAAATAAAAAAACGACTTGGAATAGAATTGAATCGGTAAGATACTTTGGCTATGTGGACAAGCAAACTGACAGAGCGACTACCCTGGCACCAGCAAAGCTGGGAAGCACTTTGTGCTCTTGAGCAGCGGGGGCAGCTGCCACACGCCTATCTGTTTCAGGGGCCGGAAGGCTTGGGTAAACTGAATTTTTCACTGCGCCTGTCCCAATATCTGCTATGCCGTGCAAGCCAGGACAAGCCTTGTGGGGATTGCACCACATGCCGGCTGTTTCTGGCAGGCACGCACCCGGATCTCAAACTGCTGCAACCCGAAGACAGCAAGAGCATCCGGATCGAACAGATCCGGGATACGATCGATTTTGTGGGCAAACGCTCGCAACAGGGCGGCCATAAGGTCGTCATTGTTGAGCCGGCCGAAGCCATGAACAAGAATGCCGCCAATGCTCTCCTCAAAGTGCTGGAAGAGCCGGCGGCGGATACCTTGCTGATATTGATTTCCCATCAAGCCGCCCAGCTCTTGCCGACGCTCAGAAGTCGTTGCCGAAGCTTGAAGTTCACCCCGCCCGAGACCTCGCTTGCCACGGTATGGCTGGATTCAAAAAATCTTGACATCAGTTCATCACGCTTGCTGAAACTTGCCGATGGGGCCCCACTGCGGGCATTGGACCTTGCAGCTACGCCGGTACTCAGGAATAAAAGCATTCTCTATGAGAATCTTGCGCAACTACTGGATGGCGCAATCAATATTCCCGAAGCGGCCCAGGCTTGCCTGGACTTTGACCTGATGGAGAATCTGAACAATATGATGCAGTGCAGCGCCGACATGCTGAGACTTGCGCAGAGTGCGGATGAGGGGACACTGCACGACCCCGAATTGCTTGACCTGTCCCGAAAACTGAGTGGCAAGGCCATGGTCAGAGATCTGCATGATCTCTACCGCGAACTGCTTGCAGCCAGACGACGACTGCTCAGCAAGGCCAACCCCAATCCCCTGATGATGCTGGAGAGCTTGTTTTTTTCGTGGTCTGAATTGGCCTCACAGGGGAAGACGCCTGCTTATCAACATGGGTGCCCGGTGCGATGAATACACCCAATCAGGCAGCCGGCGCGCGTCACGGGATTCTTTCCCTGACGATCAAGGATGTGGCCGCCCTGTATGCTGCCTATATGCCTTTTTTGCACAATGGGGGTTTATTTATTCCCACCGGAAAAACTTACCATATCGGCGATGAAGTTTTCATGCTGCTGAGCCTCATGGATGAAGCCGAGAAAATCCCCCTGGCCGGGACTGTCGTCTGGATTACACCGCTGCATGCCCTGGGCAACAAGGCGCCTGGCATCGGAGTGCAGTTCAATGACAAGGATAATTCGGCAAAAAGCAAGATTGAAAACTATCTGGCCACACTGTCAAATTCAGGCAAACCGACGCATACCATGTAAATTGCAGGCCTAAAAGCCGGCAACCCCACCCACGTTTCTCGGATCGGATACGCCCTCCAGACTACCCGCCTTTACCTCAACGGAATTGGCATCGCCTATGGAGAAACGAGAGCTGGTCAGGCCCTTGTGACCCATGGCTCGAAGCTTTGCAAGGCTGGCGTCGGGGATGGCATCGATTTCATAACGCACGATATCCGGCTTCCACTGGTGGTGAAAGCGGGGTTTGCCCACGGCATCTGGCAGCGGCATGCCATGATCAATCACATTGACGATGACCTGGAAGACGGTATTGATAATGGTTGAACCACCTGGGGAACCCGTCACCAGGAAGGTCTTTCCGTCTTTGGTCACGATGGTTGGAGTCATTGAGCTGAGCATGCGCTTGCCAGGTTGAATTTCGTTGGCAACACGGCCAATCAGGCCATAGGAGTTGGGTGTATTCGGTTTGCTGGAAAAGTCATCCATCTCATTGTTCAGCAACATGCCGGTACCTGGAACGACAATGCTGTTGCCATAGGAACGATTCAAGGTCGTGGTCATGGAGACCGCGTTTCCCAGCTTGTCAACAACGGAAAAGTGTGTGGTTTCCAGGCTTTCCCTTACCCAGCTTCCTGCACCGATGGCATTGCTGTCTCCCGCGTGTTGCGGGTCGAAGTCACTGAAGCGCTCGCGGGCATATTCCTTGGATGTAAGGAACCGGGCAGGGACATCGACATAATCCGGATCACCCAGGTACTCCGCACGATCCGCATAGGCGCGACGCTGCGCCTCTATCATGAGGTGGACCGTTTCCGGCTGGCCCCAACCCAATTTGCCGATATTGAAGGGTTCCAGCATGTTCAGCATCTGCACGAGCAGGATTCCACCGGAAGACGGTGCGGGCATGGACCAGATGTCATAACCACGATAGGTGCCATGGATGGGTTCACGCCAGACCGGGGTATAGGACACCAGGTCCTGATGCGAAATCAGGCCGTGGTTGCGCTCCATTTCCGCAACAATCAGATCGGCGGTTCTGCCCTTGTAAAAGCCGTCCCGGCCCTGGGCTGAAATCAGTTTCAGACTGGCGGCAAGATCCGGCTGCTGCCAGAGATCACCGGCCTTGTAGGGACGGCCATTACGGGTGAATTTTGCCAGGGACGCCGGGTATTTCCGAAAACTGTCAAGGTTGTCCCGGAACTGTCCGGCCAGGTCCTCATTCAATACAAAACCCTCTTCGGCGAGACGAATGGCGGGGGCCATGACGAGCTGCCGCGACAAGGTGCCAAATTTTTCCAGGGCATCCAGAAGGCCGGCCACGGTCCCCGGCACGCCTGTTGCCATGAGACTGTTGATGGAGAGGTTTCTATCCACATTGCCGCTGTCATCCAGAAACATGTCCCGGTTGGCGCGTCCCGGGGCGCGTTCCCGGGCATCCTGGGCATGAACCTCGCCATTGGCCAGACTCAGCACCATGAAGCCGCCGCCACCAATATTCCCCGCCGAGGGATAGGTCACTGCCAGGGCAAAACCTACGGCGACCGCTGCGTCTACGGCATTGCCACCCTGCGCAAGAATTTCCCTGCCGACTTCCGAGGCAAGATCGGAGCGCGAGGCCACCATGCCATCGTGCCCTTGCAGATATTCAGCCTGGATCAGGCTGACGGGCAGGAAGAACAGCAGAACGAAGAAGGCCAGATGTTTCAAGATTGATGTCCTCGATGCTTAGTGATACAAATTCAAGGGCAATGCTAGCAAACTATCAGGGAGCAGGGCGACAGGAACTTTTCTGGATAGCGCGAAAGGTCAGGTTGATCCGCGGGAGCCGTAGCCCGGCTTGCTTGGGAATCTGGTGCAGCCAGTTTTCCTGTACCCCGGCCCCCATGACCAGGACCGAGCCATGCGCCAGATTGCAACAGACTTTGTTGGCAGCAGAGCCGCCAGACCGTGGTTTCAGCTCGAAACGCCGGGGGCAACCAAAACTTATCGAGGCAATCACCGGGGAATGGCCCAGCTCCTTTTCGTTATCACTGTGCCAGGCAACACTGTCATTGCCATCGCGGTAATAATTGATCAGGACCGAGTTGAAATCTGTGCCTGCCAGCGCTTCCGCGTGAGCTTTCAGGCCTGACAGACGGCGGGTCCAGGGCAGGGGTGCAAGCGGCAATCCGGAGTAGCTGTAGTGGCTATCATGATCGCCGTACCAGGCCTGCAATCGGGGAATGGCTATTCTTTTTCCGGCAAAACTCAAATATTCCTGCCGCCATGGCGTCTTACGCAGCAGGTATTCGAAATACCTGTCTGCATCGCCGGGGCTGAAAACGTCGTGATAGTAGCGAATCTCAGCACCGGCCATACTGATGATTTCCGGTACGGCTGCCTGGTTGAGGCTCAGAGAAAGCTGCACGCTGCCACCACTACTTCCGGAGAGAGCGAAACGAAAAAAAACGTGCTGAAATCAGCCCAGCAATTCCAGCAGGGCTTCTTTTTTCCCGGGAGGAAGGGCTTCCAGCTTTTCACTCAGCTGCTTGTCGGTAAAACGGTATTGTTCCCCTTCGCCATCTTCTGATTCAGGCATGTCGTTCACATGCAACTGGTTCATCAGGCTTTGGTGAATATGTTTTTCCAGCACCAGAATGATTTCAGCATTCATGCTGCGTCGGTTCTGTTCCGACAGCAACTTCAGCTGTTCCCGTAAACCATTGGGCAGACGGATAACAAATTTTTCGACGATAGCAGGCAAGTCTTTTTCTTTCAATTCTTTATTTTCATTAGGAAATTCGCTAGCAGTCAGCATTGTCCACTCCTAGAAATCCAGTAAACCCGGAGGTGGGTTTGGTATAAAATGACATCACCGTGATATTAAACCAATTTTATCGGGGAAATTATAATTTTTTTACATAAATCTGATTTTGAGCTTTTTGTGTTGTATGTTACTGCCTTTGTCGTTATTCAGGAATAAGTGTTGTTATGTATGACTATGATCTGTTTGTAATTGGTGCAGGTTCCGGGGGGGTCCGGGCTGCGCGGATGGCTGCCGGCTTTGGTGCCAGGGTCGCCATTGCCGAAGACCGCTACATGGGAGGAACCTGCGTCAACGTTGGCTGTATCCCCAAGAAACTTTATTCCTATGCCGCCCATTATCACTATGACTTTGAAGACAGTCGGCGCTTTGGCTGGTCCGGACTCGAACCCGCTTTCAACTGGGCCACGCTCAGGGACAACAAAAAACAGGAAATCAGTCGGCTCAACGGTATCTATGACAAGATACTGGACAAGGCCGGTGTCCAGTTGATCAAGGGCAGGGCGGTCATCAGCGGCCCCCATGGCGTGGTCGTGGAGGGCAAATCCCATAGCGCCGCTCACATTCTGGTGGCTACCGGAGGCTGGCCTTTTGTCCCCGCCATCCGCGGTCACGAGTTGGCTGTCACCTCCAACGAAATCTTTGATCTGGCGTCGTTCCCGGAACGGATATTGATTGTGGGGGGTGGCTATATCGCCGTCGAATTTGCCGGTATTTTCGCGGGCCTCGGCAGTCATACGACCCTTTCCTATCGAGGCGATACTCCCCTCAAGGGCTTTGATGCGGATATCCGCCAGGCCTTCTTCAGCGAAATGCAGAAACACGTCAAAACCCTGATGGCTACCAATATCGAAAGCATCACGAAAGGAGCGGATGGTAGCTTGCGGGTAGGCTTTGAGGAAGGGCATCAAGAGGTCTTCGACTGTGTGCTGTATGCCACTGGCAGGAAACCCAATACCGCAGGTTTGGGTTTGGAAAATACCAAGGTGAGCTTCAATGCCAATGGCAGTATCAAGGTGGGCGATGGCTTTCAGACAGCGGAACCCTCAATTTACGCGCTGGGCGATGTGATCGGCAGGGTCGCCCTGACGCCGGTGGCATTGGCAGAAGGCATGCTGCTGGCACGCCGGCTTTTCGCTGCGGGTGCTGGCACGATGAATTACGACAATATTCCCACAGCGGTATTCAGTCATCCCAATATCGGCACGGTTGGCCTCAGCGAAGAGCAGGCCCGGAGCCGTTTTCCCGATGGCATCCGCATTTTCAAAAGTGACTTTCGACATTTGCGTCATACTCTGAGCGGGCGCGACGAGAGAACCTTCATCAAGCTCATCGTCAACAAGAGCGATGACCGGGTGGTGGGCATCCATATGGTGGGCGCTGATGCCGGGGAGATCATTCAGGGCTTTGCGGTGGCGATGAACTGTGGTCTGACCAAGGCTCAGCTGGATACCACGATAGGCATCCATCCCACCGTGGCAGAAGAACTGGTCACCCTGCGTGAAGAGTCTTCCCAAGGATAGCCTGACAGCATTTTAATTGAAATATATGTTTATATATTTCAATTAATTAAATATAAATCTTAATATTTTTTATAGAATTGGGGATCGTATGTTTGAGTGGTTTGTCTCGCCGGAAGCCTGGGTGGCACTGGCAACCCTGGTTGCTCTGGAAATTGTGCTGGGAATCGACAATATCATTTTCATCACCATTCTCGTGGGCCGCTTGCCAGCCGCCCAGCGGGACCGTGCCAGAAGGCTTGGTCTGGCGATGGCGATGATTTCCCGCTTGTTGCTGCTGCTCAGTATTGCCTGGGTGATTGGTCTCGTGGAACCCTGGTTTGTGGTCTTCGGGGTGGAAATATCGGGCCGGGACCTGGTCCTTCTGATAGGTGGACTCTTTCTGCTGGCCAAGTCCACCCATGAAATCCACAACAGCCTCGAGATCGTCGAAGAAACGGCCCAAATGCCTCACGTGGGCAGCATGATGGCCGGGTTTGGCGGCGTCATCCTCCAAATAACGATACTCGACATCGTCTTCTCGCTGGATTCGGTCATTACCGCCGTGGGTCTCGTGGAACATGTTTCCATCATGGTCATTGCCATTGTGCTGTCGGTGTTTGTGATGATGTTTGCCGCGAAGCCCATCGGGGATTATGTGGATAATCACCCAACGCTGAAAATGCTGGCACTGTCATTTCTGATGCTGATTGGATTTACCCTGATGGCCGAGGGTTTGGATATCCATGTCCCCAAGGGCTATATCTATTTCGCCATGGCATTTTCAATGAGTGTGGAGTTCCTCAATATCCACGCGCGGAAACGCAAGGAAACCCGGGCCATCAAACTGAACAAGGCGATGGAATGAGAGCAGCGTCAAGCGGTCAGCATTCCGGCAGGAAAGTCTGAAGCATTGCACTATTTCCGGTAATCTTTATTACCGGAAATAGTGCGGGTTGCTGTTGGGGGGATGGGCCAGCATGTCAAACATGCTGTTCCATTGAAATTTCTGTACCCGGGTACGTCACCTTGCTTTCGTGCAGACGACGCTCGGCTCGGGCCAGCAGAAAAGACAGATCCTCTTCCTGCTCCGGATCCGACTCGCTGATTCCCAGTCTGAACGCAATTCGCTCACCCCTGGCATTGGCCTGAGCATGGGCGGCAAGCCTTGCTGTCAATCTTTTCAGGGCAAGCTTGCCATGCTCTTCATTCGCGCCAATCAACAATGCAGCAAAGCGATCATCAGCCAAACGGGCAATGAAATCCGATCCTCGAAAGCTGTTCTGCAGCAAAGCGGCGAATTCCACTGCCTGTGTGTTCGGGGAAGCATTCTGGATGTCACTATCGTTTTCGTTGTCAGGGACGCTCTCCAGTTGAAAAAGCAGCAAGACGCAAACCAGTGGCCGGTGGCGGCACAAGGTCAGCACGATGGGAACCCTGATTTCGAAGCCTTGCTGGTTCAGCAGTTGGGTTTGTGGATCGTTGATATCGACAGCCCTGGCAGCAAGCTCATATTCAACGAGGCGTGACAATTCGGACAGGATGCTGATATCGGCGGCAGAAAAGCTGCGCGCCACTCTGTCGATCAGACACAAGAGACCAATTCTGTTGCCGTCCATTGCCTGCAAGGGGCAGCCGGCATAGAAACGGATGTGAGGTTCCTTGGTGACCAGTGGATTCCGCGCAAAGCGCTGGTCGACGCTGGCATCCTCCACGATCAGTACCTCATCGCTGATGATCGCATGATTGCAAAATGTCATGTCATCGGGAAGCCCTTGCATATTGAAACCACTGCCGGATTTGAACCACTGATGGTCTCTGTCGACAAGACTGATGACGGCGGCAGGGATATCAAACAAGCGCCTGGCCAGGCGCATCAGGCGCCTGAAACGTATTTCCCTGGAGATATCGAGGATCTGCACGTCATACAGGCCGGTTTGACGCTGTACTTCCTGGACCGGTTCCTGGTGCAACAGCCACGCATTGACCTGTTCTGCCAACATGGGACGGGCAATAAAATAGCCCTGGGCCAGATCACAGCCTATCGTTTTGAGATAACTCAGACTTTCTTCCGTTTCTATGCCTTCTGCGATGGTCTGTAAACCCAGGCTGTGACTCAAATCGACAATCGATTTGATTACAGCCCGGGATTCTTCGGAGTCCCGGGCTGTAATCACGAAGGATTTGTCCACTTTGACTTCTGAAAAAGGCAGGCGCACCAATTGCAACATGGAAGAAAAGCCGGTCCCGAAGTCATCGATGGACAAGCGAAAGCCCTTCATGCGCAAACGTGTCAGCAAATCCAGCGACAGGACGGGATCTTCCATGGCGCTGGTTTCGGTCAATTCAAAAATCAGACGCTGAGGCTCTATATTCTTGCTGCGGCATAATTTGATAAGGCCTTCGAACAGCTCTTGATTGGTCAGGGAAAGCGCAGAGATATTGATGGATAGCGTCAGCCTGGAGAGATCCTGTCTGGAGTCATCAGGGCTGAGACCGGAACGGGTATCTGAACAGAATTCACTGAACCAATCCAGGGATTGCCGGAAAACCTCGTTGGTCAGTGCATCGATGAGTCCATTGTTTTCGGCCAGTGGGATAAACAAATCCGGAGCAAGCTCACCCAGCCGGGGATGATGCCAGCGCACCAATGCTTCAAATCCGGCAAGCATTCCGCTCTGGCAGACGATCTTGGGCTGATACATCACAAAGAGTTCGTTCCTGAGCAGTGCCTGGTGCAATTCAGCGATGCCTATCTCGCTGCGGTCCGGCATCGGCTCCTGAGGCCCCGGAGTGGATTTGAGTTCGGGATCCTGTTTTTCCGGCAACTGATCGACAAGCAGGGCTCTCAGGCTGGCCGGTGTAAAGGGTTTCGGCAGGACTCCACCAATGTTCAGGCCGTGTTCCGATGCGGATCTGCCGGCGGCGTCCAGTACCCGGTTGCCTACCCCACTGGTAATGATGATTCGGCTGCGGCACTGACGCCGTGCCAGTTCGGCCATGACTTCCAGGCCATCCATGCCCGGCATGATCAGGTCAATAGCGACAAAATGGGGTTGCCAGTTTTCCAGAATCTGAAAAAACTCCTCCGGCGAGGTCGTCAGCTGTACGTCAAAACTGGCAAATTCAGCGATGCTTCTGATGGTTTGTGCCGTCAGCAATTCATCGTCCAGGATAAGCAGCCGTCGGTTGATCACAGGCCCTCCTCCGTGTTGCCAGTATTGCCATCCAGTGTTTCCCGCACCTTGGCGGCCAGCGTTGTCCGCAGATACGGTTTGCCCAGCAGTTGTACACCACGGTCCAGGCGTCCGTTGTGCACGATCGAATTCTCCGTATAACCGGAGGTATAGAGAACCTTCAATCCGGGGCGCAGTTGGACGGCCTGTTCGGCCAGTTCCCGTCCACTCAAGCCCCCGGGCATCACAACATCGGTAAACAGCAGATCGATATCGTCTCGGGTCTGGATGATGGCCAGAGCGGCCCGGCCGTTTTCGGCCAGGATCACCCGATAACCGAGAGCCTGCAATTGTTCGCAGGCATATTGCCGCACCAAAGCGTCATCTTCCACCAGGAGTACGTTTTCATGGCCACCCTGGATCTCCGTGCTTACGGCTTCCACCTGATGCAGTTCCTCGCCCATATCAGCTACGCGGGGAAGATAGATGCGCACCGTGGTGCCCTGACCGGGTTCTGAATAAATATTCATGTGCCCACGGGACTGTTTGATGAAGCCAAATACTGTACTGAGACCGAGTCCGGTACCTTTTCCTTTTTCCTTGGTGGTAAAAAAGGGTTCGAAAACACGTCCCAGGTATTCTGATGGAATGCCAGAACCCGTATCGGACACAGCCAGTACCAGATAGGAACCGGAACTGATATCGGCATACTGGTCACTGTAATCCTCATCCAGCTCGAGGTTGAGCGTCTCGATGGTCAGCAGACCGCCTTCCGGCATCGCATCCCGGGCATTCAAACAAAGATTCAGCAGGGCTGATTCCAGTTGCGCGGGATCGATCAACACCGGCCAGGCGTCAGTCGCCAGGTGCAGTTTGATGTCAATATCTTCCCCCAGAGTGCGCAGAAACAGGCTATGCATGTCTTGCACCAGTTGCCGGATATCGACGATTTTCGGTTCCAGAGCCTGGCGTCTGGCAAAGGCAAGCAAGTGCTGGGTCAGGTCTGCGCCGCGCTGGGCAGCGACGCCTATCATTTTCGCCAGGGATTGCAAGTTGATCTTGTCTTCCAGTTGTTCATGCAGCAACTCGGCATTGCCCATGATGACCGTCAGCAGGTTGTTGAAGTCATGGGCCACCCCGCCGGTCAGCTGCCCCACGGCCTCCAGGCGCTGGGACTGTCGCAGCTGCCCTTCCAGCTCAAGTCTCTGCGTAATGTCCTTCAAACCACCGACCATCCGGAGCGCCCTGCCCTCGGCGTCGCGAATGATGACACCCCTGTCCTCCACGGAGACATAGGTGCCATCAGTGCAGCGAAAGCGGTATTGTGCCCGCCACTGATTGTCGCCATTGCTGATTGCTCGCTGCAGGCTGATGGAGGCGGCTTCCCTGTCTTCCGGATGGATATTGTCGGTCCAGAAGTCGACGCGGGATTCATGACTCGCCTGGTCAAAGCCAAAAAGCCTGGCCATTCCGTCATTGCGCCAGATTGTGTCGTTGACCATATCCCAATCCCAGGCGACGTCAAGGGTGGCTTCGGCAATATAGCGCAGGCGCTTCTCTGATTCGGCAATTTCCGCCGCCAGCCTGCGTTGTTCGGTAACCGCCCGGAAATACACCGCCAGTCCACCCGGCGATGGGTAGGCGTGTACCTCAAACCAGTTGTCCAGAAAGGGAGAGAAAAAATCGGCGTGAAAGGGTTGCCTGTCCCGTACTGCCCGGTGGTAACCTTCGTACAGCACCAGGTTTTTCATATGTGGAAAACGTTCCCAGATCACCTTTCCCAACAGTTCGCCCCGTTCTACGGCCATGCTGCGTTCGGCTTCCCTATTGACATAGACATAACGCCAGTGTTCATCCAGCAGGTAAAACGCATCGGTCATGCTTTCCAGGGTCTGGGTCAGACGGCTACCGAGGGCTTCCCGTTCCAGCTCTTCATTTTTCTGTTGGGTAATATCCTGGAAGGCCCCCAGGGTGCGAACGATCCTGCCGTCCTGATCATAGTCGGCTTCTGCCGCCAGCCTTGCCCAGATCGGTTTGCCCTTGAAGGTATTCATGGCGATTTCGACCACGAAGGCTTCGCCCCGCCGGGCACAGTTTTCCAGCTTCGCATTGAGGTCTTCAAGATAATCGGATTGGATCAGCCGACTGAGTTTGGACAGTGTCGGCGGCCTGTCCCCGGCATACTCGACGATCTTGAAAATCTCTGGCGACCAGTAGACATCATGCGTCTTGTCATGACTGACGGCCCAGCCCCCTACCCCGGCAATCTGACCGCCGATACGGCTCAAGGCTTCATTCTGCTGCAGGCTGATTTCGGCCAGTTTCTGCGCGCTGATATCTTCCGCCACGCCGATAAGGCCAACGATTCCGCCTGTGTTGTCGCGCATTGCCGAACTCGTGATCCGGGTCCAGATCAGCTCCCCGGACTTTTTCAGGTAGCGCTTTTCCAGACTGAAGCCCTTGATCAGGCCCTGTCTCAATTCCGCTACTTTCCGGGCACTGTCCTCCCTGTCTTCGGGATGGGTCAGTTCAATGAAGGCCATGGTCCGCAACTCTTCCAACTCATAGCCGAGCATGTTGCAGTAGGCGACATTGGCATCATCGATACGGCCATCGGGCATGAGCAGGATAATACCCACCGAGGTATCACGGAACATCGCCTGCATGCGTTCCTGACTGTTCCGCAACTGCTCATTCAGCATCTGGAGTTTTCGGGTATGTCCAACCACCTCGTCTTCGAGTTGCCGAAGTCGTGACCTGTGCCGCCCGGCTATCTCCTTGTTCTGTGCCAACTCGCCCTGGGTCTGAATATACTCGGTGACATCCTCGGTACGGTGCAGGATATAAAGCAGCCTGCCATCGGCGTCAGAGATGGGGGAGTTGATCGTACTCCAGTAACGATCTTCCCGTTTTCCGGTAGCAGGGTTGATCAGGGGATGCAACTGGAAAGCCATCACGTCTTTGACACCGCGGGCTCTCACCCGCTGCAGCGAAGCCAGCAGATTGCGCGTGCCATCGGCTTCGGAATCGTCCGGATCATCCGGAAAAACCTCGAACATGGTCCGCCCCAAGAGCTGGTCCCGGGAGGACCGGGTTACCTCCAGATACGCGTCACTGACCGCCAGAATGGTGAATTGTTCCGGGTCCAGAGCCAGACAGAGTGCCGGCACGGATTCAAATAGAATCCGAAAGTCGATGGCTGGAATCTCTTGTTCCTTGGTCATGATGCTGGCCGCTTCGTTTCCCTCCCCGTCAGGGGGGACGACTCCTGGTATGATTTTGATTGCCTTCAGGTCTCGAGTCATGAAGGGTGGTGCTTTTCTGAAAGCGCACATATCTTACGCTTTTATTGGGCTCTATAATGCCTTGTTGTTCTCATTAAAGACCTAAGGCCGACCATTGCCCGGCGAAAGCCGGGATGACAAGTCATTCGGAGTTCCCATAACGAATTGTCGGCTTGCGTTTGAGATACTTGAGCCCGGGCTGTCAGATTCGCTCTGACAGTTTGTTGAAAAAGTCCATCCATGGCCCGGGTTAGCGGGCTGTTTTTCAACAACCCGCTAATCAGAGTAGTCTTTCAGGCAGAGAAAAATAAACATGTGCAGATACAGAGCAGATACAGAAGAGTCGACTCCATTGAATCCGGGCAGCGCTCATGTTGAATGAACGAACGACGCCCGAGGTCTGGCCAGCCGGTCAGCGGATTGCGCTGATCAACCCCACCCGCTATCTGGGGAATCTGCTGCTTGCCGGTCATTTGATACAAGACTTCCTCACACATTGCCAGGCTGGAAATAAAGAGCTGTTGATCGTGCTGGACGAAAGTTTTCGGGAACTGCTGGCGGGGACCCTGCCGGAAGAGAACCTGCTATTTTATCCCCGTCAGCGCATCAATGCACCATTTATATGGAAAAAGCCCTGGCAGCGTTATAAATCGTATTGGACTTGCTTGAGACAGCTTCGGGCCTTCAGGGCGGATCTTGCCTTCAACCTTGAAGAAGACAGCGTTGCCCACCATCTGACCCGGTTTTCAGGTGCCGGCTTCAAATTGGGTTGCAGTCAGCTCCGTCACAAGCGGGGCTATGACAGCGTGCTTCCCATCAGTTTTACACGGCGTCCTGTCGGCCGGGAACACCGCTGGTTCAGCTACCAGGAAATATTTGCACATCTGGGACTGCCCGAAACCCGGCCGGCTTATCTACGGTTCCCCGCGCGCCGGGTCAATTCAGCCTTGCCGGGAAAACTCTCGGCCCTGGATATCCCGACGGACAGGGTGCTGATTGCCTTGCATGCCGGGGCTACCAAGGTTTACAAGCAGTGGCCAGCGGAAAACTTCGTCTGGCTCGCACGGCGACTCCAGGAAGCAGGCTTGTTCCCGGTTTTTATCGGTGCAGGACGCGCAGACAGAGAAATCAATCGGGCGATCATGGCAGAATTGTCGAGTTCGGCTTCCGGGCCTGTGGCTGCTGATCTCTGTGATAAATTAGACCTTGCCGAGCTGGCCGATTTCCTCGGCGGTGTCGGCGCCCTGGTTGGCAATGACAGCGGTCCTTCTCATCTGGCAGCCGCGTTGGACACCCCCGTCATTGTCCTGTTTGGTCCTACTGACCCTGCACTATGGCGTCCCTTGTCCGCTTCGGGTACTGTGATGCGGGGTTCCGAAGCCTGTGCAGCTGCCTGCACACGTCGGGACTGCGCTTATGATTATCGTTGCCTGAAATCGATAGAAGCAGGCAGGGTATTAGAGAAAATAATGGAAATACAAATAGTTAAAAGATACTTGTGATGTCGGATAGAAAGATACCAGTGCCTTTTTTTGACACGCTTGAGGCGATGAAAAACCCCTACAAGCACCCGGTCAGCTCCCTCCGGCACTGGCTGCCGACAGAACCCGCACACGCGCTCGATGATTATCAGTACGCCAGTGAATTTCTGTATACCTATCGTGGCAGCCCTGATACTTTTTCCACCTATCGTCGTGAAATCGAGCATTTCCTGCATTGGGTCTGGCTACTTGCAGAAAAATCACTGAAGGACGTTCGCCGCGAGGACATCGAGGAATATGTGGAGTTTGCGCGGAAGCCACCCAAGACCTGGATTGGCGAGAAAAACACCCCGCGCTATCTGAACCGTGGCGGGGAGCGTCTGCCCAACCCGGACTGGCGGCCCTATGTGCGGGGAGAGAAAAGCACCTACTCCCTTTCCCAGAGCGGCCTGCAGGCCATCTTTGCGGTGTTGAGCAGTTTTTACAACTATCTCATCCAGGAGGAATATGCTGAATTCAATCCGGTTGCCCAGATTCGTCAGAAAAGCAAATTCATTCGTAAAGTGCAGAGCTCGCGTCCGGTCAGGAGACTGTCGGAATTGCAATGGTCCTACGTGATCGGCAATGCGGAGGAGCTGGCTGCCGATCATGACCCGGAGCACGAAAGAACACTGTTCATCATGAATGCCCTGTTTGGCATGTACCTGCGCATCTCCGAACTGGTGGCAAGCCCGCGCTGGATTCCCAAAATGGGTGATTTCGAGCGAGACCTCGAAGGCAACTGGTGGTTTCATACGGTGGGCAAGGGCAACAAGGAACGGCAGATATCCGTCAGTGACGCCATGTTGGCAGCCTTGAAACGCTATCGCCGGGCACGCGGGCTGTCAGAATTCCCCTCGCCGGGAGAGGCGTCCCCGCTGATACACAAGGCCCGGGGACAGGGCGGTATCAGCAGTACCCGACAGATTCGCGGTATCGTACAGAAGTGTTTCGATCAGGCGCAGTTGAAAATGCACAACGAGGGTTTTCACGAAGATGCCGCGCAATTGGGCGCGGCCACCGTTCACTGGCTTCGGCATACCGGTATTTCCGAAGACGTCCGGCACCGCCCCCGGGAGCATGTGCGGGATGACGCCGGGCATGGTTCCAGTGCCATTACCGACCGTTATGTGGATGTACAATTACGTGAACGGCATGCCTCGGCCCGAAAAAAAATCATCAATCCTGACTGAAAGGGAGCTACCCGGTCCCTCGCAGAGGCACATTCGCGTCAGCCGCAGGTTCCAGAGAAAGTCCTCAAGTCTCAGATAAATTCAAAAAAACAATGCAACTCTTTATCAGATCAGGTAAATTTTATGTCTGAATGCTGGTCTAAGCAGCAGGGAAGGAATGGCTTTAAATTCATTCAAGTGCCCCAATATGACTGAGTAGGTGAAAGGTTGGCACGACAAGTAACAGGTAACCGGGTTTTATGTGTAATCAAATTTCGTCTGTAGTTTACCGCTTTTCTCTGAGTCTGCTGCTTGCCCTTGCACTGGTGAGTTCTCCATTGAAGGCTCAGCAGCCAGTCTATCTGCCTGCGGACATTCCTCTCGATGTAGCGCAGATCTATCAGGAACTCAAACCTGCCCCGGAATACACCGAGACCACCAAAAACATCATTCGG
Organism: Pseudomonadales bacterium; assembly: GCA_032250895.1. Taxonomy (GTDB): domain Bacteria; phylum Pseudomonadota; class Gammaproteobacteria; order Pseudomonadales; family Pseudohongiellaceae; genus JAVVEZ01. Next base: position 47,620 of record JAVVEZ010000018.1, read on the forward strand.
CAGATGATCCGCAACCATTATTCGGACATCGTATTGAATGACAGCTTCTCTGGCGACCTGCTGGACAGTTTTATCAAAAATCTCGACAGCACCCGGATTTATTTTACGGCTGCCGACATCGCCGAATTTGAACAGTATCGCAATCAACTGGACAATCTGCTGGAAGACGGTGACCTGACGCCGGGCTACCTGATCTACAATCGTTTTCAACACCGCATGATAGAGCGTCTGGTCTATTCCATCCGCCAGGTCGAGGATGAAGGTACAGGGTTTGATTTCACGCTGGATGAAGCCCTTGAGATTGATCGCTCCAAGGAGCCCTGGGCAGCATCCTATGCCGAACTGAAAGATTTGTGGCGCAAACGGGTAAAAAGCAATGTCCTCAGCCTGAAACTCACGGACAAGGAAATACCGGAGGTCAGGGATCTGTTGAGCAAGCGTTTTCGTTCTCAGTTGAGTCAGGTTCTGAAGACCAATGGCCTGGATGTCTACCAGCGCTATATGGACGCCATGACCATGAGTTTCGATCCCCATACCCAATACTACGCGCCCCGCGCCGCCGAAAATTTCAATATGAGCATGCGCCTGTCTCTGGAGGGAATCGGCGCTGTGCTGACCACGGAAGACGAGTACACCAAGGTGGTCAGCATCGTCACGGGTGGCCCGGCCGACCTTGCCGGACAATTGAAACCATCGGATCGGATCGTCAGCGTTGCGCAGGGTGAGGATGGTGCCTTTGTGGATGTCGTTGGCTGGCGTGTGGACGATGTCGTGCAGCTGATCCGGGGAGCCAAAGGTTCCGTGGTACGGCTCAATATCATTCCCTCTGCTGCCGAAAACTCCTTGAGCACACAGACCATCAGTATTACCCGGGACACCGTCAAGCTTGAAGACCAGTCTGCCAAGAAGGAAATCGTCGAAATTAACCGTGACGGTCGAAACTACAAACTCGGGGTCATCGAACTGCCAACGTTTTACAGTGACTTCGAAGCGCTGCAGAACCGTGATGAAAACTATCGCAGCAGCACCCGTGATGTTCACCGTCTGCTGGACGAGCTCAAGGCGGAAGGTGTGGATGGCATCGTGATGGATCTGCGCCGCAATGGCGGTGGCTCGCTGAGTGAGGCAAATTCCCTGGTGGGCCTTTTCATTCGCCGAGGTCCCACTGTTCAGGTTCGCAATGCCGATGGCAGCAATATCGTCCAGGGCGATCCCGACCCCGAGATCGTCTATGAAGGACCTCTTGCCGTGCTGGTAAACCGGCTCAGTGCATCCGCGTCCGAGATCTTTGCAGGCGCCATTCAGGACTACCAGCGCGGTTTGATACTGGGCGGGCAGACCTTCGGCAAAGGCACTGTGCAGGAGCTGATACCGATGCGAGAGGGACAGATGAAAATCACCCGGGCCAAGTTCTATCGCATTTCGGGCGAAAGCACCCAGCACAAGGGGGTTACCCCGGATATTTTCTTCCCCGACCTGATGGACATCATGGATGATATCGGCGAAAGTGCCCTGCCTGCTGCCCTGCCCTGGGATACCATAGCGGCCAATTATTACCGCCCCTATACGGACCTGAGGGCCCTTATTCCTTCCCTGCGCGAGCTGCATGACGCACGAACACAGCATGATCCGGATTTTGATTACATTCGGGCTCAGATCAAACGTGCGGAAGCCAACAAGGATCGCAACGAACTCACTCTCAACGAGGAGAAGCTCAAGCGTGAACGTGAGGAGAATGATCGCTGGCGCCTGGAACTTGAAAATACCCGACGCCTTGCCAAAGGTCTCGAACCGCTGAAGGATATTGCGGCACTTGATGAAACGGATGCCGAGAGCGAGGAGAGCCTGGCTGGACTCGATACGGATGCACAGTTGAATCCTGAGGAGTCTGTCAGCGATGCAGCAGAAGAAACAGACCCTTTGCTGGTCGAAAGTGGCAATATTCTGTTGGATCTGATTCGCCTGCAAGGGGCAACTGCCGTCTCGGTGGCGGCCAAGCAGTAAAACGTAGAGCTGTTATACAGGGCGCGCTACACGACGCGCGTCCTGCGTCGCTTCGCTCCTTGTCGAACGGCGAGAGTTCTCACTCGGCACATCCCTGTGCCTCGCCCGTCGGGCAGCTGAAGCTGTGCAAATCGGCTTTCCTGCCGATTTGTCACCCCTCCCCCTCATGGTGTTACTTGCAGGCTTGAAGAAGGCTGGAATCCATGCGGACTTGATCAAATATGGCGGAGGGGGAGAGATTGATAGCCGACTGCGTCGGCTACCCCTGCGGGGCGCGCTACACGACGCGCGTCCTGCGTCGCTGTGCTCCTTGTCGAACTGCGAGAGTTCTCACCCCTCCCCCTCATGGTGTTACTTGCAGGCTTGAAGAAGGCTGAAATCCATGCGGACTTGATCAAATATGGCGGAGGGGGAGAGATT
>JAVVEZ010000102.1:0-10491 GCA_032250895.1 Pseudomonadales bacterium
ATCGGCATCGGCATCGGCATCGGCATCGGCATCGGCATCGGCATCGGCATCGGCAAGGGCCCAGATATCTTCATCCTTGTCATTTTTGGACTTGCTCAGCACAAAGTCCGGCCCGCTTATTTTCACCGGGTTGCTGGCGCTGAGCAGCGTTTTATCGAGCCAGTCGTTGTTTTGTGCAGGCAGATCGAAGTTATTGATGTTCAGGGCATAGATCGCATCCTCGTCCGCGCGTCTGCCATGGGTCTGACGGAAGCCGGGCGAGGTGCCCAGAAAGTATTCACCCAGCAACTGACTGTTGGCATCGTACAGTTGCAGGTGGCGCTGAAACTTGTCTGGACTGACTTCGAAGCGGGTCTTGCTCGCTGCCGTCGCCGCCACCGGCCACTGGATCTGCTGGGCATCGAGATTCGTCAACAGCGACTCGATTTTGTTCGGGTCGGCAGGCAGAGACTGCAAATCCGGCAGTATCCACTGCGTCCCGCTCTTCTGCAGTGTTGCGCTGCCCTGGCCATCCTGGATGAGCAGTTTGTCGACCTGGGAGATGTCAAAGTCGAGCAGCGCTTGCGGCGTATTCTGCTGCCGGGCTTGCAGGGAATAGACATAAAGGCCGCTGGCCAGCAACAGTTGAAGTACCAGAACACTGCTCAGCCATGTCTGTGTTTTCATGAATGGGTCCCCCCTTGAGTACTGAACAATCGAGAATAGGCGGAAAGGCGAATATGCTTGCGTCTGCGCTGCACCAATGCCGTCAGGCCCAGAGCCATGCCCGCCATGGCGTAGTTCAGGTATTCCCAGAACATCTGGGTATCCTTCTCCATGGGCGGCAGGGTGCGATTGAAGTGTCCCCGGGAGCGGATGCTCAGAAGTCCGGCATCCTCGAGTGACCAATCGACATTGTTCGCCATCAATTGCAGGGTATTGACATAGTTGCTGCCTGTGGCGGTGCCGAGAAACTGCAGAATCTGGTCGTTGAGAAAGTCATTGGAACTGATCAGTATGATGCGGGCGGATTCCGGCGATTTTTCAATGACGCCGGAAATCGCGGAGGCGTCCGCCGCCGCACTTTCTGCTGCCGGATTTTCTTCAGCCGGCGTCTGTTGCGATTCATCGCTTGGTGCGGCAGACCCCGACTCTGCCTCAGCTTGCCGGGCCAGCAAGGGAGACTCTTTTCCGGCAAAGTAAGACGTGAATTGTCCGCTGCTGATGACGCCCAACAGTTGTGAACCCAGTTGTCCCTGAGGCGAATAGCCGCTGCTTCCGGCGTCCGTCATGACCGGCATCACGTCCAGTGTCGACGACAGCCAGGATTGCTCCGAGCTTTGCAGCAGCCGGGTGAGGGTCCGCTGTGCATTCTTGGCCTGGTCGACGATAATCGGCGAGCTCCAGGCCAGCGTTGCCTGCGGCAGATCGGCGGTGACCATATGTTCCCCGTCGAGGCCCTGCCCCCGCACATCGATGAAATAGGGGTAGTCCAGCATTTGCATTTCCTGCAGGTTGAAACCCCCGATATTTCGGGTGACCGGCACCGGGAAGGCGGCATTCTGTGGATCCATGACCAGTTGCTTGTCCAGCGTGAGTCCGTTGTGGGCCAGCCAGTCTTCCAGCCCGCTGGTCACGGGTTGCAGGCTCAGGGAGTTGCGGGTCAGGCTGGACTTGTAGGGAGAGGTCGCCATCAGCACGGTCCCGCCCTGCATCAGAAACTGGTCCACGGCAAAGAGGGCCTTTTCCGACAGATTTTCCGGTGCCAGCAGCAACAGCAGATCGGCGGCGCCGGATACGCTGCCATCGTCCAGATCCTCGTCCACGACATTGTGTTCGGTGCCGAGAAATTCCCGGAGCTGATTGAACCGGGCGGCGCCGGGGTTACCGTAGGGAGAAGCCGGAGCAGCACCACCGCTGACCAGCGCAAGGGTCTTGGTAAAACCGGTGACGAAGCGCTTGATGCCTGCCTCCAGATTACGTTCAAACCCGGCCTCGGTGATATCGTCCAGTGGCAGCTGGACGAGTTGGCCCTCGTGTTCCAGCGTCAGATAAAAATAGAAGCGGTCATTGCTCAGAATGCTGCTGCTCATGGGCCTGAAGCCATAGTCGGCTTCAATTTGTTTGGCAATCGCGCCATTGTCGGCCTCGGGGTCGATGAAGTGGGACTCGAAGCGGCCATTGGCCGTTTCCCGGAACCGGGCGATGACTTTTTCGATGCTGGCCCTGTAATCCTTCAGGGTTTCCGGCAACAGCGCGTCCGCCGATACATAGGCATTGAAAGTCACCTGACCCTTGATGGTCTCGAACAGATTGCCGCCGGCCTGATAATGGTTGAGAACCGTCTTGACGGCACTGGTCAGATCATATTCCGGATTTCTCAGCTGTACGTCCAGGTCATCATTGACGGCCGCCTTCACTTCTATCAGATCGTCGAAGCCCAGCACCTGGTGCTCATCACCGTATTCCACCAGGATGTTGAAGTAGGAGCTGACGATGGCGGACTGATAGCGATCAGCCACCTGAAAGGGCACGGGCTGGATGCCGTATTTCTGACCGGCTTCTTCCGCCAGGCCGGGTTCTTCGACCGGATCCACGAATTCGACACGCACCTTGTCGTTGCCGGCAATGGCATATTCCTGCAAGAGATCCCGCAATTGCGGGACCAATGGCGCCAGCAGAGGATGGGTTTTGCTGCTGAAATAGCCACGCAGCAACAGCGGTTCCTGCAAACGGCTGAGGTAATTCCGGGTCGCCTGGGAAATGGAATATTGATTGCCTGCGGTGGCATCGACCCGGAGTGCGTTGATCTGGCCCAGCCACAGGTTGGCCCCCAGCACATTGGCCAGCAGCAGCAGCGTGAGACTGCGCCACTGACGATGGTGGGAGGCATTGCCGCTGGTGGCCCAGCGTTCCTGTTCCAGAACAAAGGTATTGAGGGCCAGGAAGACGCCAATGATGCTCAGGTAGTAATACAGGTCGCGGAAGTCGATGACGCCACGGGTGATGGCATCGAAACGCGAGCCGGTGCCCAGCAGGCGCAGCCATTCACCGACGGTATTGCCAAAAAAATCCGTGATCAGGTCGGTGCCGAGCAGATAAAACAGGCCGCACAATGCCACGGCGCTGATCAGCGAAACGATCTGGTTGTCACTTTTTGCCGAAATGAAGAGTCCTATGCTCAGATAACTGGCCCCCAGCAGAAAAGTTGCCAGATAACCCGCCCACACCGGACCCCAATCCAGCTCGCCGAGCAGGGAGACGGTGATGGGCAAGGGCAGGGTGACGAGCAGGGCGATGCCGAGCAGGAACAGGCAGCCCAGAAATTTCCCCAGCACGAAGTGCAGCAGGGAAACCGGCTGGGTCAGGATGTGCTCCAGAGTACCGGTGCGTCTTTCTTCGCTCCACAAGCGCATGGTCAGGGTGCTGCTCAAAAAAATCAGCAACACCGGCATCCATTCGAACAGAGGGCGGACATCGGCGATGTTCCTGGCGAAAAAGGCCTCACCCCAGAAGAAGGTGAACAAGGTCACGCCGGCAAAGGCCGCCAGAAACAGGTAGGCGATGGGAGAGGCAAAAAACAGTGAGATTTCCTTCGTGGCGATGCGACGAACCAGCTTGAATGAGTTGCGATCAGGCTGCATGTTCAAATTCCTCCCGGGCTTGGGTTGAAGGGCGGCTGTTGACCTCCCTGAACAGGGTTTCGAGGCTGCGGGTCAGCGGGCTCAGACGATAGAGTCGCCCTTGTTGGCTGATAATTTTTTCGGCCAGCCCGGCACTGACAAGATCGATGTCGGCATTTTCAGGAATTGTAATTCTATAATGGAGGCCGTCTGCCGGCGAAAGACTTTCCTGGCCCTGGTTCGTATCACTCGGGTGCAGTGTCGTGCCGGGGGCAAGCAGGTCGCGCAGCGTTGCCGGGGGCAGACTGGTGAGGAGCTCGAGTTCGCGGGAAAATTTCAGTTCATCGAGCCGGGCATCGACGGCCAGGCGCCCGTCCTTGACGATCAGCACCCGGCTGCACAGGGCATCCACCTCCTGCATGATGTGCGTGGAGATGATGATAGTGGCGGTGCTGGCGAGTTGCTTGATCAGTTGCCGCATGAGTTCGGTCTGGGTCGGATCCAGACCGTTGGTGGGTTCGTCGAGTATCAGCAGGCGGGGATTGCCCAGAATGGCCTGCGCCACGCCGACCCGCTGTTTGAATCCGCGGGAAAGCGTGGCAATCGGAGCCAGGATCTTTTCACCGATGTCGGCGGATTGCATCACCCGGCGGATTTCCGCTTCTTTGCGGGCACCGCTCAGGCCCTTCAGTTCGGCGGCATAATCCAGATAGTCCACCACGGTCATTTCTGGATAGATGGGCAGGCTTTCAGGCAGATAGCCCAGATTCTGCTGAATTGTCTTGGCTGCGACAGCCAGGTCGAGACCATCGATGGTGATCACGCCCTGATCCGGCTCCAGGTAAGCGCTGAGCATTTTCATGATGGTGGTTTTGCCGGCGCCGTTGGGACCCAGCAGGCCGACGATTTCGCCGGAAGAAATGGTGAAACTGACATCATCAACTGCCAGAAAGTCACCATATTTTCTGGACAGGTTTTTCGCTTCGAGCATGGGCGTTTCCTCACATCATTATTGATTTTGTTCTTGCTGATCTGCATGCCATGACATATCCCAGGCATACAGAGAAGCAGATAGAATTTTTTCAAGTAAGGGCAGCCAGGTTGATTTCAAGATGAAAAAGTTCAGACTGCCCGGGAATCCTGGCGGAGCAATAGGCTTCGGGTCTTTGTGAACACGTAGATACCGAAATCGCTCAGAAGTTCCCCGGATCAAAGGGGTCAGAGTAACATGATCAGGACTGACGAAATTCTTCCGGATAAAGCCTGTCGCAGCGCGCGGCCATGATGAAATCGTTCTGGTGCAATCCGCCGATGGTGTGGGTCCACCAGCTCAGGGTGACCCGGCCCCATTCGGTGAGAATGGCGGGATGGTGTTGAGCCGCTTCAGCCAGCTCGCCAACTTGTCCGGTAAAGGCCAGGGCCGATCTGAAATCGGGGAAGCGATAGCTTCGCCGCAGTTGTGGAATGTCATTGTCATGTTGTAGTTGCCACTGCGGCAGTTGGCTGAGCAGGGCAGTCATTTCGTCGTTGGGCACTGTCGGTGAACCCGGACGACAGGCAGTGCAGGCTTGATCGGCGAGGTTTTTCATAGTATCAACGGGGCCTTGCCCTTTTTTCATGAATGGAAAAGGAAGACGCTCATGCCGGGGACTCGCGGTCTGTCCGATGCTGCAGCGGGTCGCCCTTCAGTACCGCCATGGTCAGGCGGGAGACACACACCAGCTTGTCCCGGGCATCGTGAATGCGGATGTCCCAGACCATCGTGCTTGCTCCCAGATGCAGGGGCCGGGCAGTGGCGGTGACATGAGGTGGCCTGCCCGCTCGCAGGTGGTTGGCGTTGATATCCAGGCCAACGCAGTAATATCCGGGCTTACAGCAGAAGGACGAGGCAAGACTGCCCACCGTTTCCGCCAGCGACACCGAGGCGCCTCCGTGCAGAATGCCCATAAACTGACAGGTCCGGTGATCGACCGGCATGCTGGCCTTCAGGAAATCGTCGCCGATCCCGGTAATCCTGATGCCCAGATGTTCGCACAGGGTACCCTGCAGGTCTGCGTTCACGGCGTCGAGGTCGATGGGTGCATTCCAGATGGACAAAAAAACCTCCTGATGATGGCATGGAAAACCATGTTGTTGTCGGCAGGCTGGATTCTACCGGCACAGGGTCCGGTGAGCAAAGGCGTCTGCCAGGCTCAGGACGATTCTGCGGCGTGCGCTGCTGCCGCCTATTTCGAATGCCAGTAACGCTGCATCTCGAGAAACAGGAAGGACGCGGTCCAGGTAATCAACACCAGCCCGGTCAGGGCCTCGATGCCGGTCAGGTAGCGCAGATGGCCGATGGGCTGGATGTCGCCGAAGCCCAGTGTCGAAAAGGTGGTAAATGAAAAATAGACACTGTCGAGCAGGCTGTGATCGAAGTTGCCTTCCAGATGCCCCCAGCCTTCGCTGTGGTCCATCAGGTAGTAGGCCAGGGCAAAGACCCACACCTCCACCGCATGGGCGATGAGCGCCCCGAAGACCCCCAGCACGATCCGGATCCGGTGCCTGATCTGCATGGCCGGCATCAAGGTGGTCAGTCGAAACAGCGCCTCGTAATGAATCATCACCACCAAGGCGACGATAAAACTATTGACCAGGGTAATCTTGAGCATTTGCACCTCTTATGAATGGGTTTTGACCCTGTTTCGGATCATCACCTGCAGCGTGCCATCCCGGGTCTGAATGTCGGCCTGAATCCCATAGTAGCGCTGCAGGTTGGCAGGGTTGAGAACCTCGGCCGGGGTGCCCTCGGCCACGACCCTGCCCTGATGCAACAGGACCAGCCGCTGGCAGAAGCGAGCGGCCAGATTGAGGTCATGCAGCACGACCACGGCAGCAAAGTGGGCTTGCCGGGTCAGCAGGGACTGGAACTTTTCCATGATCAGCAGTTGATGATGAGGGTCCAGCGCGGCAATGGGCTCATCGGCGAGCACCAGCGTGGGTTCAGTGGCCAGCAGGCGCGCAAACAGGACCAGCATTTTCTCACCTTCCGACAGGGAGGTCACCACCCGCCCCAGCAGGGCTTCTATGCCGGTGGTGGCCACGGCCTGGGCGATGGCCTGGGTGTCCTGCGCCGACAGTCTGCGGAAAAAGCCCTGATAGGGAAGCCGGCCCAACTCGAGCAGGCGGTTTACCAGCAGGGGCCAGTGCAGCGGCGGGTTCTGCGGCAGATAGCCCACCTTGGCTGCCATGGCATCGGGTTTGAGTTGGCGATAATCCCGGCCCTCCAGGTGCACGCTGCCCTGGTCCGGCCGGGTGATTCCGGCGAGAATTCTGAGCAGCGAGGATTTGCCGGCACCGTTGGGACCGATCAGTCCCAGCATCTCGCCGGCAGACAGCTGCAAGTCCACATCCGCGAGCACCGGGACACCACCCGGACGCCAGCAAACCTGATCAGCATGTAATGTCGGTGCCATCGCTTTCACTGGTAGATATGCCTGTTCCGATAAACGAGGAAAAGAAAAAAAGGTCCGCCCAGCGCGGCAGTCACCACACCCAATGGCAGTTCCTGACCGCTGCTGATGCCCTGAACCGTGATATCGGCCAGCAACAGCAGTACGGCGCCGCCCAAGGCGCTGGCCCAGAGCAGCCGTCCCGGTTCATGTTGTACCAGGGGACGCAGCAGATGCGGCACCACCAGGCCGACAAAGGCGATATTGCCGCTGACCGCCACCGCCGCGCCGGTACAGCAGGCGACGCCGACAATGATCAGCCATTTCTGCCGGGCCGTGTCGAAGCCCAGGGATTGGGCGGTATCCTCGCCCAGGGTCATGGCATCCAGAAAACGGCGCGAATGCAGCAGCAGACCCCAGCCGAGCAGCATGAAGGGCAGCGCAAAATAAAATTCATTGAGGCTGCGGTTGGCCACCGAGCCCAGCATCCAGTAATAGATTTCCTGCAAGGCATAAGGGTTGGGCGCGAAGGTCAGAGCCAGCGAAGTGAAGGCGCCGGTCATGGCGTTGATGGCAATCCCCAGCAGAATCACGCTCAGGATGCTGCTGTAGCGGCCCGCCAGTATAAAGATCACGATTACCGACAACAGTGCCCCGCCCAGCGCCGCCATTGGCAGCACAAACCAGGCCAGATTGGAAAAGCCGTAGTACAGGGTGATCACAGCCATCAGAGCCGCCGACTGCGAGACCCCGAGCAGTCCCGGGCTGGCCAGGGGATTGCGCAGCAGGCCCTGCAGCGCTGCGCCCGACAGAGCCAGGGAGATGCCCACGGACATCGCCAGCAGGGATCGGGGCAGGCGCACTTCCACAAAAATGAGGCTGGCGATGCTGCTGCGCCCGTGGAAGAGGTCTTGCAGTGCAGTGAGCACGCTGATATGGGCGGAGCCGGTGTGGCTATGGAGCAACAGCAGCACAGGCAACAGCAGCAGCAAGACCAGCACGGGGGTTCCGGGTCGCCTCATGGCTGTTCCCGAACCTGGGGTGGATCGAGAGCTGCCGCCATCAGGCCGAAGGCCGTGGCCAACTGGGGTCCGGGACATTGAAACAAGGTATCGGGGATTTCCACCACGGCGCTGTCGGCGAGCAGTTTTTTCAGGGCCGGATGTTGCAGCAGCAGATGGGCCAGATTGCCCTCGCTGCGGTCTTTGCGGTTGACCAGCAGATAATCCGGCTGGGCCACCAGCAGGGTTTCCAGCGCCAGTTGGCCGGGGCCGCTGATACCCGCTTCGGCCGCCAGATTGCGCAGTCCCATCTGCTGCAGAAAGTCATCCTGCAGGGTATGGCTGCCATAGGTAAAGCCGTTGCTGGCATAAAAAACCGCGAGGGCTGGTTTGGCGCCGGGGTTCAGGCTGGCAAGCGCGATGTCGATGCGCCTGTTCATGTCGGCGACCATGGCCTCACCGCGGTCGCTTTCTCCCAGCAGGGCGGCCACCTGCCGGATCTGGGCGATGGTTGTCGCCAGGCTTGCCGGAAAACCCGTGACGGTGACCTCATGGCCCAGCCGCCGCAGCAGGCTGATGGTCAGGGAGGCGCTGAATTCGCTGGCCAGAATCAGGTCGGGTTGCAGGGCCAGGATTTCCTCCGCCTGGACCCGGTTCAGATACAGCCCCCCGGTTTGCTCGTGAACCAGGGAAAAGTCCGGGTCGGCGGCTAGCCAGGTCACCGATGCGATTCTGTCTTTATCGGCCAGCCACAGCAGCAATTGATCGGTGCACAGGTTCAGACTGACGATATGTTGCGCCTGACCCAGGGCAGGCGGAGGGGCCTGGGCCAGCAAAGCCACAGCCAGCAGCAGACAAAATTTTCGCAGAACAGCCATGGGCTGGCATTGTAGAATCAAACAGGTGCCAGAGTCATATGTTTCTCCCGCTATCCCGGCTCTCCCTCCGTCATTCCGGCGCAGGCCGGAATCCAGGGTTTTCGAGAGCAGCAATGGTGGTGATCACTTGAGCCGGGTTAGAGGTTTCCCGGGAGCCTGCAGGGCTCAGGCTCCTAGACTTTCGCCAGCGCCAGCACGCCGGCGGCGGTATTGGAGATGGGAACATGATAACTGCTGTGCACCTTGCGAACCTGTTCGCCCAGTGCGGCGCGGGCAATCAGCCACAGGATGATCTCGGCACCCTGGGCACCGGCCTCCCGCACCAGCTCATGGATGGAATAGGCAGCCAGAAACTCCGGTTCATCCAGCAGTTTCTCCAGGCACAGCAGATCGAATTTCTTGTTGATGAAGCCGGCACGCTGGCCGTCGAGCTGGTGGGACATGCCACCGGTGCCCATGATGACCACCTTCTCGTCCCCGGGCCAGGACGCGATGGCCGCGCCGATGGCCTTGCCGAGCGCAAAGCAGCGGCTGGGCCGGGGCAGTGGATACTGCACGGTGTTGACAGCGATGGGAACGGTGCGGATCAGCGGTGGTGACTGTCCCGGCCACAGCAGCCGCATGGGGTTGATGAAGGCGTGATCCATGGCCATTTCCTGGCAGCTGGCAATATCAAACTCCTGTTCCACCAGAGACTCGATGATGTGCCAGGACAGTTCCGGCATGCCCCGGTAGGGCGGGAAGGTGGGCAGCCCCCAGCCCTCGTCGCGGGTGGGGTATTCCGGCGCCGCGCCCACGGCAAAGGTGGGCAGGTTGTCCAGGAAGAAATTGAGGCCGTGATCATTGTAGACCACCACCGCCACGTCCGGCTTGACCTCGTCCAGCCAGGCATGCACCGGCTGGTAGCCATCAAAAAACGGTTTCCAGTAGGGGTCCTGTTGCAAGCCCCTGGAGATGGCGTTGCCAATCGAGGGAATGTGGGATGAGGTGACGGCACCAACGAGTCTTGCCATGATCTTTACCTGCCTTGTGCCACGAGCATGGCCTTGAATTGTTCCAGGGTCTTGCCGGTCTGCCGGGCCCCGAGATCCTGTACGCTGAGGCCATAGATGCCGGTGAGCTTGGCCAGATAATAAATATTGCCACCCAGCTCCAGCAGCCTCAGCACATCGAGGTCCTTGACCGCCTGAATCTGCTCCTCGCTCAGTCCATAGCGGCGGCAATAAGCATCCGGGTCGGCTTTGAAGGTCTCCCGGTTGCCGGCCTCGTTGAAGGAATAGCTCATCTTGTTGAGCGCATAGCCCTTCATGGCCAGCTTGCCATCGAAGAAAAAAGTCCCCGGAACATCCGAGTTGCCATTCGCATAGTGCCGCACGTAAACACCCTGGTTTTGCTGTCAACGGCCCATTGTCAGCGAAAGCCGGGACCGCCACAACACCCGTCTGGCTCAGGCTTGATGCATATCAAGAGACAGCTCATGAGAGAGGCTTGAACGGCAGACGGGATGCTGTAAAACAAGCTTCCTTAGGAGCCTGTCGGACTCAGGATGATTCTACTGCGGCGGCGGGAAATCGGCCCC
>JAVVEZ010000019.1:0-49223 GCA_032250895.1 Pseudomonadales bacterium
CCCGTGAAGAGGATCTGGACAATCTGCTGGATGCCGTCATGAACGAGTCGCCGCCCGATGCCGTGGGCGTCGTGGATACCATGGGTTGCGCGCTGCCACAGGCCATCAAGTACCTGGTGAAAAAAGTGCGCAACAAGACCGGGCTGCCCGTCGAAATTCATACCCACAACGACTTTGGCATGGGTGTGGCCACCGAGCTGGCCGCCGTCGAGGTGGGAGCTTCCGTGGTGCATAGCTGCGTGAATGGTCTGGGCGAACGAACCGGCAATGCCGCCATGGAAGAACTGGTACTGGCGCTGGAAGTGTTGTACGGGATCCCCATGGGCTATGACATGAAGCAATTTCCGGCCTTGTTCGAGTTGGTGTCAAGACTGAGCAATATTCCCATTGCCGTGAACAAACCGGTGGGCGGGGCTCGTAATTTCACCCGTGAATCCGGTATCGGTGTGGACCTGGTCATCAAGGATCCGCTGGTGATGTTTGGTACCCACCCGGCGCTTACCGGCCGACAGGGAGACATCGTGCTGGGCAAGAAGAGCGGCAAACGCTCCATTACCTTCAATCTGGAACTGATGGGTGTACAGGACACACCGGATGAAGCGGTATCCGAAATCCTGAAACGGGTGAAGGAGCTGGGTATCAAGAAGAAAACGATCATCACGGATGATGAATTCAGGACGATAGTCAAAGCTGTTTTGTAGAAAACCTTGAATCGCTCACAGCACGCGATGCAAGAAGTCGGCAACTTTGCGAATATACGGCGTTTGAAAATACTCACCAGAGGTATGCTGGGCCTCCAACAGCCATTCCACTTCAACCGGCCGGCCCTGTGTCCGATAGGCGCTTGCCAGCTCCAGTGACTGGTTGATGGGCACCTGATTGTCCTGAATGCCATGCAGGATCAGCAAGGGCGGGGCGTTCATGTCAACCTGATGTACCGGGCTGGCCATGTGCAGCAGTTCCTTGATGGCCGGGTCTGTCGGGGCCTTGCCCAGCAGTAATTCCAGGGCCGATACACGGACACTGAGGCCATGTGGGGTGGACTGATGCAGAATGCTTTCAAAATTGGTGGGGCCGGAATAGTCGATGATGGCCTGTACCGCAGAGCTGATGCCTGCATGATTCCCCAATTCTCCCTCCAGGGCCGCCTCATCACCGGTAAGGCCTGCCAGGGCTGCCAAATGGCCCCCGGAGGAATAACCCCAGAGGACTATCTGGTCGGGCCGATAGGCATACTGCCCGGCATGGGCACGCAGGAAACGGATGGCGGCCTTGATGTCGTGCATCTGGGCCGGAAAGGCCGCTTCCGGGCTGTTTCTGAAATCAAGGCTGGCCAGGGCGAAGCCTTCGGCAACGATGGCCAGTACGGGCGGCTTGTTCTTGCTCCCGGCACGCCAGGCCCCTCCGTGGATCCAGATCACCAGCGGCGCGGCACTTTCCGTTTCGGGCAGGTATAAATCCAGCAGCAGGCGGCGTTCCCCGACGCTCGCATATTCAATGTCAGTGATGGTCGTCATGGCTTGTCCCTCAAGCGAAAGTGTGGACAGGATCAATGCCAGACAGGCTGCAATCCGGCGCGACAGTGGGACGGAATAAACCATGGTCAACTCCTCGTTGAACAGCGCAAGAGTATCTTGAGCAGGAGGTTCTTATAGCAGAAAGCTTTTTGGGCGGCAAGCCAGCGCCTAAATTGTGTTATGGAATTCAATAACTTGTTAGACTGTGCCTTGCATCTGAAACCCGCAGACCGGCGCCGGAATGCATGTGCTTGATACATCGAAACCCAGGGAGAAGTAAAATCATGGTGTCCTTTGCAATAGACCCGCCATCCATACCCGTCGTACCCATTGCGGGCTCCGAAGCCGTGTTCCCGGTTCACAGAATTTACTGTGTCGGTAAAAATTATGCAGCGCATATCCGTGAAATGGGGGGGACGCCTGGGCGTGAACCCCCCTGTTTTTTCATGAAACCGGCCGATGCCATAGTAACATCCGGGCAGGTGCCTTATCCGTCGGCAACGGCAAATTATCATTACGAAGCTGAACTGGTCATTGCCCTTGGTCGTGCCGGGACAAATATTCCCCGGCATGAGGCCCTGGCGCATGTCTATGCCTATGCTGTCGGTCTGGATATGACGCGCCGGGATTTGCAGACGGCTGCGGCAAGAGTGGGCCTGCCCTGGGATACCGGTAAAGGCTTCGATCATTCCGCACCCATTTCCGCGCTCCACAGGGTGAGCGAAAGCGGGCATTTTTCCTCTGGTGCGCTGCGCCTGCATGTCAATGGCGAGCTGCGCCAGGATGCTGATTTGAGCGAACTGATCTGGAAAAATGACGAAATCATTGCCGAGCTGTCGAGGTATTATGACCTGCAGGCAGGTGACTTGATTTATACCGGCACACCTGCCGGTGTCGGTGCCGTTGTACGCGGGGATGTTCTGGAGGCCAGCGTGGAGAACCTCGATCAGTTGCGAGTCACGATTGTCTGAAATTTTATATTGAATGGTTTAAAAAAGAAAAATTATTTGTTTTAAAATTTCTGAAAATTCATCATCACTTGAAAAAGATATGAGGATGAGCTAACATGCCAGCCCTGTCATGGAATGACGGATTAATCAGAGTTTACCTGGCACGGTTCCAGGCAGGCCTATAAAAAAATCAAGATCAGGCCGAAAGTTTTCATCAGGGCAACGACAGCTTGTTTCCCTGGCTCATTCTTAAGTGAACCTCTATTGATAGAGGTGCATTTAAATAATCACTCATCAGAAACAGAAAATTTATTTTCCTGGTTTTTTGCGGCCGGAATTTTTTAAAAATTAAGGCATTGCATACCTTTAAGGCAACGCTGAACGAGTCGTCATCCCCGCGCAGGCGGGAATGACGGCCCTTAATCAGCATTATTTTAAATAATTCGCCGTAATCTTCATATTTTCTGTTTACCGCTGATGATCAATTGATCAAAGAGGTTAATTCATGAAAAAAAATCCACCATTCAGGGCAGATCACGTAGGCAGTCTGTTAAGAACGCCGGAACTGCACAAGGCCAGAGTACAACATGAAGCCGGACAGATATGTTCTGAAGATCTGAAGACTGCTGAAAACAACAGCATCAGAGAGATTGTCAGGATACAGCAAGAGGCGGGACTCAAGGTTATTACCGATGGAGAACAGCGGCGTACTTTTTTTCATGTTGATTTTCTGGAAAAAATTTCAGGTGTTAAGGCCTCTATTGCCGGTTACGAAATAAAATTTCGTGGCGGCAACAAGGATGTTACGCTGGCTCCGCCGATACTCGAGGTTGGCGACAAGTTGCGTCGGGATCAGGGACTTGCCACCGACGATTTCAGGTTTCTTCAATCTGTGACACCTGAAGGTCATGTTGCCAAGGTCTGTATTCCGTCACCCAGCATGTTGCATTTTCGTGGCGGACGCGATTGCATTGATGAAACGGCTTATCCCGATCTGGACCAATTTTTCGAGGATCTGGCGCGGATCTATCGGGAAGAAATTGCCGAACTGGCCAGCCTGGGCTGCCGCTATCTGCAACTCGATGATACTAATCTGGCCTATTTGTGTGACCCTGAACACCGGCAACGAGTGAGCGAGCTGGGCGAGAACCCGGATGAGCTGCCGGCACTGTATGCCCGGTTGATCAGTGAATGCGTCAAGGACCGTCCTGCAGATATGGCTGTTGGCATTCATTTGTGCCGGGGTAATCATCGCAGCGCCTGGGCCGCTGAAGGCGGTTACGAGCCAGTGGCCGAGGTGATGTTCAATGAGACGGATGTGGATGCCTTTTTCCTGGAATATGATGATGCCCGTTCCGGGGGCTTCAGTCCCTTGCGCTTCGTGCCGAAGGACAAGCGTGTCGTACTGGGTCTGGTCAGTTCAAAGGTTCCGACGCTTGAAAGCAGGGATGAGATCAAGGGGCGTATCCAAGAAGCTGCGCAGTTCATTGATCTGGAACAATGCTGTCTGAGCCCGCAATGTGGGTTTTCGAGCACTCATGAAGGCAATGATCTGAGTTTTTCCCAGCAGTCGGCCAAACTCAGGCTGGTGGCGGATATTGCCGCTGAAGTCTGGGGCTGAGGGCATCCAGTTTTTGCTTCCTTTATAGACTACTCTTTAATACACTCACTTTGTTTGTTGTGATCGAAGAGATGAGCCGGTTAAATAGATAATCAAAAGGGGAAGCAAAAATGACCACGATTCATAAAACCAGAAAATCCACCCACTCTCACCAACATTCTCGCCGCCATTTTTTGGTCTCTGCGCTGGCAGCCGCCATTGCCGCCAGTACGGGGGCGGTCCATGCCCAGGAAGCTGCCAGCGGTCCGCTGGAGGAAATTGCCGTTACCGGCTCCCGCATCCGTGCTCCTGGCCTTACTGCGCCAACCCCGGTGACCTCTGTGGGTGCTGCCGAACTCGGCAACATGGCTCCCGGCAACCTCATTGAATCCATCAGTCAACTACCGCAATTCTTCAATAACACCACGCAGAACAACCCAGGCAATTTCTTTCAGTCTTCCGGTTCCGGCGGGCTCAATATCCGCGGCATGGGCGTCAACCGGACCCTGGTGTTGCTGGATGGACGCCGCTCCACGCCGACCAACCGCGTGGGTGTCAGTGACATCAATATTTTCCCCGAAGCGCTGGTGGAACGTCTCGAAGTCGTGACAGGGGGTGCTTCTGCCTCCTACGGGACGGATGCGGTGGCCGGTGTCGCCAACTTTATTCTCAACAAGGACTTCGATGGGGTGGATACCCATGTGCAGGGCGGCTCGACCACGCGCGGAGACAATGAGAACTGGGAGGCCTCTTTCGCCTTCGGCACGGATGTCACCGATCGCCTGCATATGTTGTTTTCAACCGAGTTTTTCCAACAGAACCGGGTGTTTACCTTTGACGACCGCAACTGGTTCCAGAGTTTTGGCACGGTCACCAATCCCCAGTTTCTGGCCACGGGTCAGGGGCCCCGGGATCTGATCCTGCCCAATGTGGTTTCATCGCGTACCACACTGGGCGGCGTCATCGATGCACCCGGTTCGGCGATCAACAGATTGCAATTCAATTCCGACGGTACCTTGACACCCTTCGTCAACAGCGATGTCGCGGCCGTAAACACCGGCACTTTTTCGCAGTCGATCACCAATGGCGGCAGTGGCACACTGAACAGCAATCTGCGTCCGACGCTTGCACCTGAAGCGGAACGTGGCAATGCCTTTACCTATTGGGATTACGACGTCAGCGATAATCTCAATGTCTACGTGCAGGGACTGTGGGGCAAGAATCAATCGACCAGCACCAACCTGGGCGGCGTCTTTCAGGGTGCCAACCGGCTGGTGATCTTCAAGGAGAACGCCTTTTTGCCGGAGTCCGTACGCCAGACCATGGAAGCGGAAGGACGGGATTCCTTCACATTCAATCGTATTGGCGGGCCGGATGACCTGGCGGCGACAGCGTTCACGAAGACAGAAAGCAACACCTTTTCGGGTACAGTGGGTTTTGATCTGACCATCGATCAGGCCGGCTTTTTCCAGGACTGGCAGGTGCACAGTTATTATCAGGCCGGCCGCAACAAGCAGCGTGGCCGCCAGCAGGGCGGCATTCGTCTCGACCGACTGTCAGCCGCCAGTGACGCGGTGAGCGATCCAGCGACCGGCTCTATCGTATGCCGGGCGGCGCTCATCGATCCCGAGAATTTCGGCAATTGTGTTCCGATCAATCTCTTTGGCGCCGGCAATGCCTCGCAGGAAGCCCTGGATTATGTGATCGACTTCGAACCGGGCCAGACCATCACGACACCGCTTTTCTTCTCTGATACCGGTTTCGACCTGGGCCGGGAGCTGACCTACGAAACCCAGGAAGCCAAGCTGATCAAGACCAACACGACCGAGCATCTGTTCGAGCTGTCGGCCGACGGTCAGGTTTATGAAGGCTGGGGTGCGGGACCCATTTCGCTGGCTACGGGTGTCTCCTGGCGGCGCGAGCAGTTGACGACGATCGTGCTGGATCCGACCAATCCCTCGGCCGACCCCAGTAACCGGCCGGTGTCTAACCCCTCCGTGCGGCCGGCCATCGTGGGCAGCGCGGCCCTGTTGCGCTCAGCGGTCATGTTCTCGAATGTCCCCAACCTCAAGGGCAGTTTCGAGGTCAAGGAGGCCTTTGGCGAACTGCTGGTTCCCGTGCTCTCGGATGCGCCCTTCGTGCAGCAGCTCAACCTGAGTCTGGCCGGACGCTTTGCCGACTATACCGGCAGCGGCACGATCTGGGCCTGGAAGTTCGGTGGAGACTGGCAGATCAATGATGAACTGCGCCTGCGTACCACCGGATCCCATGACGTGCGGGCGGCGACATTGGCGGAACGGCTCGACTCACTGGGCAGTTCCGGCTCCTTTACGGATCCCGAATTCAATAATTCCCAGTTTGACGCGACGGTCATCATCGGCGGCAATGCGAACGTGGCGCCGGAAGAGGCGGATACGGTGACGGTGGGCGCCGTCTATCAACCCGCCTGGCTGAGCGGCTTCTCGGCCACGGTCGATTATTACCGCATCCATATCAGTGGCGCCATTGGCCAGTTGGGACAGCAGCGCATCGTGGATGACTGCTTTGCCGGTGCACAGAATTTGTGCGACCTGATCGACAGGGATCCGGTTACCAATCGGGTCCAGCTGATTCGGAATGTGTTTCTGAACATCGCCGAGACCCAGGCCGAAGGCATCGATCTGGAGTTCAACTATAATGCCTCGCTGGATCTCTTCGGGGGCGGTGCCGAATCGCTGAACTGGCGCTTCCTGGGCACCTGGCTGAACGAAAATTCGATCACCAACCCCGGGGCACCAAAGGTGGAGCAGGCCGGTGAAACGGGCGTTCTGTCGCTGCCCGAATTCAAGTTTACGACCAATATCACCTACAACAACGGGCCGGTGTCCGTTTTCCTGCAGGAGCGCTGGATCGATCAGGGCCTGCTCGACGGTGACGAGACAACGGGCGTCGAGATCGACAACAACAGGGTGCGGGGAGCCTTCTATACCGATTTGCGAGCATCCTACACCTCCGAGACGAGCAGTGGCGGATCCTGGGAAGTCTATGGCACCGTCACCAACCTGCTCGATGAAAACCCGCCGGTGACGGCCGGGTTCAGCGGTTTTACCGCCTCATCCATACAAACCAACCAGGGACTGTTTGATGTACTGGGCCGACGCTTTGTGGCCGGTGTACGCCTGCGCTACTGATATAAGACCTGCGGAATCGAGCCGGCGTGCCTTTCGGGGCCGTCGGCCTGATTCAGTGCCTTCCTTTTCCTGACCACATTATCTTATGCCGGTGCCTGGACTGTCTTTGGTAGCGCCGGGATATCGTCCAGTTGGAAACCATCGAAACGTTTATAGCAGATCCGGGCGAGCAGAGAGGCGGCAATCACGCCGATGACCATGGGGATGGCCGCTGCCACGAACAGGGTCTGCATGGGCAGCCCCATGCCGATCAGAATGCCGCCAGCCAGGGGCCCGATGATGGCACCAAAGCGGGCAATCGCCAATGCCAGGCCAACGCCCTTGGAACGGCAGTTGGTGGGGTAGAGCAGACCCGCCGAGGCGTTGTTGCCAAACTGGGAGCCCAGCACGGCAAAGCCGGACAGGGCGGCAAAAAAAGCCAGCCCCCCGTGTGACAGGCCTTCACTGCCGACCATGGCGATGGCGGGGCCTGCGATGACAAACAACAAGGCGATAATGGCAAAACCAAAGCGATCGAGAAGCATGGAGATCAGCAGACCGCCAAAGGTTCCCCCCAGGTGATAAAGGCTGCTGGTGAGAGCGGCTTCGTCCGCAGGGATGCCATTATTTTCAAATAAAAGTGGCATCCAGCTATTGAGAAAGTAGTTGGCCATCAGGGAGGTGGCGAAACAAATCCACAGCAGGGGCGTGATGAGCGCCAGTCCACCCTTGAACAAATCCCGGGTACTGCTGATATCGGTGGCCATTTCCAGCGGGTTCACAAAACTCGTATCGCCAGCGATGCTCAGGTCCGGGCGCATGATGCGTGCCGTCCTGACCAGTTGTGCGTGACGCCGGGGCTGGGTTGCCAGGTATTTTACCGACTCCGGCAGTACAAACAGCAGGCACAGGGCAATCAGAATCGGGATCAGGCCGCCCAGCAGAAAGATGACCTGCCAGCCATAGGCCGGCATCAGCCAGGCCGAGACAAAGCCCGGCGTGCTGCTGCCCAGCGTAACACCCATGAACATGAGTACGATCAAACGGGCGCGAAAGCGTTTGGGCGAGAGTTCCGCATTGAGGGCAATGGTATTCGGCATCAAGCCACCGATGCCGATGCCGGTAATGAAACGCAGCACGAAGATCTGGTCCAGCGAGCTGGCCCAGATGACGGCCAGGGTGCTGAATCCGTAGATCAGACAGCCACTGATGATGGTGACTTTCCTGCCGTAGCGGTCGCCGACGAAACCCAGCAGGGGCGCTCCAAACAGGATGCCAAACAGGCTGGCGCTGAACACGGGACCAAAGGCCGCCGGGTCTATGGTCCAGAGCCGGGAAAGCTCCGGCGCGGCAAAGGACATGGCGGTAATATCGAAACCATCGGCAAACATGGCCAGAAAGCACCAGAACAGCACCTTGATATTGAACCAGCCTATTTTCTGCTCATCCACCAGTTGGTTGATCGGTATTACCTGGCTCAAAGGCACCTCCTGTTATCGATCCGGTTGATTATTATTCTGGAACCCTGCCAATGGCGGCCTGGTATCTTCATTGCTGCCGGGAACGGGGCTGTTGTCAATTTGAACCGAAAGTAAACTACTCCGTCACGATAAGCAAGAAAATGCCATTGCGCCATAGAGTAATGCTCCATGAGTATGTAGAATCGGGCATGTGGCAGATGGCATTGTTTTCTGTGAGTTGAAAACAATGGCTAAGACAATAAAACGCTAAAGGGGGTTTGATGAACTTTTCCAGGCTTTTTTTACTTTTTCTGATGTCCACCTTCGGTAAGCTCGCCCGTATCGCTGGCAGCAAACACCCCGTCTCTGACGCCTTCCCTATTCTCTTTCTGCTGTGGCTGCTGCCGGTGTCGGCCCAGGCCCAGCAACTGTTGGCCGGAGAAAGGGAGGCCCAGGTAACAGCCATTCCTGGTGTCGTGGCGGCAGGCAGCCAGTGGCAACTGCTGTGGGCGGATTTTGTCACGGCCGATGGCATCGTCGGGACCGCAGACGGGGGCGTTCTGTTTGCCCAGGAACAGACCGATACCATCGTCAAGCTCAACAGCGACGGGCAGGAATTCGTCTATCTGGAAAATACCAACGGTGGCGGTTCGATTTCCCTGGATGCCCAGGGGCAGCTGTTTGCCGTTCAACGTACCTGTACGGAGATCATGAACCCGGAATTACCCGGCTGCAATGAGCTGACCCGGGTGGCGGTACTGGCTCCCCAATACAAACTGCTGGCCAACAGTTTTGCCGATGGCGAGCCGCTGGGACGCCTCAATGATCTGATTGCCGATGGCAAGGGCGGCGCCTATTTCACCAGCGGCGGGGCCTATTATGTCAATGCCCGGGGTGTCGTCAGCATCGTGGCCCAGGATATTCGCGCCAACGGCATCATGCTGAGTCCGGATGGCAAAACCCTCTATGTCACCGACAACACCGTGGTACTGGCCTTTACGGTGGCGGCCAATGGTGCCACGTCCGGACGCCGTACCTTTGCTGCACTCAACGGTGACGATGGCGGTGACGGCATGGCCGTCGATGCACAGGGGCGGCTGTATGTGACGGCCAGCCTGGGTGTGCATGTGCTGTCTGCCAAAGGCGATTATCTGGGTCTGATTCCCACGCCCCGGCGTGCCATTACCCTGGCTTTTTCCGGCCCTGAAAAAAAGACCCTGTATGTGCCGCAGATGGGCGCAGTGGGGCCGGATGGCAAGGCCTGGACAACGCCGGAAGGCATTCGCAACACGGCGATGACCATCTATACCCTGCCCATGCTGACCCCGGGTTATGCGGGCCGGCCCAAATAGGCACCGCCCTTGCGGAGAAGCCATTCATTTCAGTTGACCTTCATCATGGGAGCTTTAGCATGACTGCACAGCCCGACGCCAGAACCTACAAACGCATCGCCACCGAAGAAGCCTGGGCACCGTCGACCATGCTGGAGCAATGGCGCAGAATCCTGCAGAAAAAATCCTTTGACGACCCGGGTTTTCAAAGCCTGTGGGGCTTTTTCCTGCAACAGAACGTGGGCTATACGAATGACATCATCGCCCGGCTCCAGGATCTGGGCGAGCGCCGCCTGGGCGACATGGATGCCGCCGGCATCGACCAGCAGCTGCTCTTGCTGACCGCCCCTGGCGTGCAGGTCTTTGACCGGGATGACGCCGTTGCGATTGCCCGGGCCAGCAACGATGAGGTCAGTGAGGCCTGCCATCGGCATCCCGAACGTTTTGCGGCACTGGCGGCTGTGGCGCCCCAGGATCCGAAGGAAGCGGCCCGGGAAATCGACAGGGCTGTCAACAAGCTGGGCCTCAATGGCATTGTCATCAATTCCCACACCCATGGTGAATACCTGGATGATCCCAAATTCTGGGATATCTTCGAGGCGGCGGAAGCCCTGGATGCGGCCATTTACATCCACCCGCAGACGCCGCCGAAGGACATGGTCAATCAATTTTTGAAACGCAATCTGGATGGGGCGATCATGGGCTTCTCGGTCGAAGTGGCACTGCATACGGTTGCCATCGTGCTGAGCGGCGCCTTTGAGCGTTTCCCAAAATTGAAAATCGTCATCGGCCATGCCGGGGAAGGCCTGCCGTTCTGGCTGTACCGGCTGGATTGCCAGCAGGATCTGGTGCTGGGCAGCATGGGTGAGAACAAGCTGAAACGAAAGATCAGCGACTATATCAAGGAGAATGTCTATGTCACGACCAGCGGCATGGGCTGGGAGCCCGCCATCCTGTTCATCCAGCAGATCATGGGGGTCGATCATGTGCTCTACGCCATGGACTACCCGTTTCAGTATGTCATGGAGGAGGTCGCCACCACCGACAATCTGCCCATCAGTGCGGAAGACAGGTTGAAGCTATACCAAAGCAATGCGCAAAGACTGTTTCATCTGAGATGAAGCCGTGTTTCCTTAAAAAGGCCAGAATCGTCGAGCTGCGGGAGAGAGTCTTTATGCAAGCAAAATATTTGAGCGGGATGAGCATCACAGGCAGTCTGCTGCTTGCCGGCCTGCTGTCAGCCGCCAGTGCCCAGGATGATCCGCCACCTGACGGACAGGAGATTACCGGACTCGGCACCCTGTTTCTGCAGCCGACCCAGGATAATCCCGAGTTATCGCCACCGGAGGGTATAGAAGCCCTGCCGGTCGATCTGTTTACCACTGACAATTTTTATTTCGACCGGCAATATTGGACAGATCCCCGCTATACCCGCTGCAATACCCCGCGCCAGCTCACCGATATGTGGACCCAGGGTCGCGTGGGGCAATGGGGTGACTGCACCTTGGACCGTCCCCTGGCCTATATCGTCAGTCCTTATGCCTACAGCAGCGCACAGGAACACTACGCCGCACTGCAGGCCACCGCGCAAGCCCGTGGCGGGCCGACCCGGCATACCCGGGAATCCCTGCCGCACTGGGACGGCTGGTATAACCGTGGCGCGCCGGGCGAGCAGTGGCTGTATGGCCGCAATCTGCAGACCGCCACATTGATGTCACTGTTGACACCTGAGTACCAGGCACGCATGACGCAAATGAATTACCATGAAGCGGTCAGCAACGCGCCCCAGTGGAATGCATCCTTCTGTTATCCCGAAGGTCTGATGCGCTGGTGGTCACAATATGCCATTACCGCCATCGAGGTACTGATGACACCGGGCCAGGTGCAGCTTTTCAGCAGCCTTTCCGATAATTTTCTGCGCAAGATATTGATTGACCAGCAACATGTGGAACTGGTACCGCAGTGGTATGGTGAAACCGTGGGCTTCTGGGATGGCGACACACTGGTGGCATGGACCGCCAATGTTCAGGGTTGGACCCTGTCTCATTCCATGTTCGAGTACAGCAATTCGCTGGAAGTGATCGAAGTGTTCAAACCGAATCCGACCGGTGGCGGCCTGATCGTTGACGCGACCTTCTATGATCCGGAAGCCTTCAGACAGCCCCTGCACACCCTTACACCCTGGAATAAACGTACAGAAATAAGCGATCCCAATTCGCGCCATACCTTTGTTGAGTGCCGGGTACAAAGTACCATTGTCAATGGACCCGATGGCAGGCCCACCCAGAAGATCTTCCTGGATGAAGATTTCATCGATTATTTCGCGCGGCCCTGGGCTCAGAACTGGGAAAAGCACTTTGAACAGGGCTGGGAAAAACCTGAAGAGCAGGGCGAATAAGCAGGAAACCCTGCGCCATCAACGATTGGCAATACGGAGAAGACAGATGAACACAGCCACCTTGAAAACCCGGCTTCTGGTCCTGCTGACGACACTGAGCCTGGCGGCGCCCGTACTGGCTCATCATTCCTTTGCGATGTATGACCAGGACATCACCAAAACGCTGACCGGCAGACTGACCCGCTTCATCGTCGGTGCCAATCATTCCCAGTTTGTTTTTGATGTCGTGGACGACAAGGGCATGACCCTGCTCGATGACAAGGGTGCCCCCGTGATCTGGGGTGTGGAAACCGGCCCGGCTGGCCAGATCGCGCGCCAGGGCATTACCGTGGAGAGTTTTCCCATTGGGACCTATTTCACCGTAACACTCAACCCCTTGCGGGATGGCAGACCCTTCGGTACCCTGCGTGGTGGCATCATTCTGTGCGGTACCGAGCTGCCTGAAGCGGGCTGCAAGCGTGAAACCGGCACGGTTTTTCTGGAACGCAATTGACTGACTGGGCTTGAAGCCGATGAAACCGCTGCCGGCAAAGGCCTCACCGTTGCGAAGACGCAGGGAAGCCCTGAATAACTCCCGCAGAGACACCCCAGAGTTATTCAGAGCTTCCCTGGTTGACACTCCGGGATGAATCCAAGTGTAATGGCAGCAATTTTCCAGGCAGGGGGATACGTCATGACCTTGGCAAGGCCGGTTTCATTCAGACCGTCACTCGCAGGTGGTTTGTTTGCCGCAGCATTCTGCCTGTCGGCGCTCACTGTTCATGCCCAGCCTTTTGCCAATGCCGATTCGGCGGCGGTGGCTTATGCGCAAGGCCGGATCGAGCCCAGGCAGGCCTGTGCCGATCTGGCAAATCTGAAACTGCCGGGGCTGTTGCGCATTTCCGCACGGCCGATCGCTGCCGAGGGAACCGTCCCCGCCCATTGCCGGGTCGATGGCATGCTCGATCCCGAGATCGTGTTTCAGGTGAACCTGCCGGCCAGCTGGAATGGCCGTTTCTACATGGTGGGCAATGGCGGACATGCCGGACAGCAGCCCGATGATCCGGGGCAGGTGGCAAACCGCAATGCCGCGCTCGCCCGGCACTTCGTCATGGCCACGACCGATACCGGTCACAACGCTGCGGAAGAGCCCGGAGCCAGTTTTGTGCTCAGCAATCCGCAGAAGGCCATCGACTATGCCTATCGTGGTGTGCATCTGACGGCGGTCAGCGCCAAGGAAATCGCGCGGCATTACTACGGCCAGCCGGCGGCCTACTCGTACTGGAATTCCTGCTCCAATGGCGGCCGCCAGGGTCTGCTGGAAGCCCAGCGTTATCCGGATGATTTCGACGGCATCGTGGCCAATGCGCCCTGGGTGGATCAGACCGGTTTTACGGTCGCCGCCCTGTGGAACCAGCGTGCCCTGGCAGATGTACCCATCAGTGCCGGCAAGCTGGCGCTGCTGGCCAAGGTGGTCATGCAGAAATGTGACATCAGTGACGGGCTCGCCGATGGTCTGATCGACGATCCGCGTCAATGCCGCATCGATGTGGCCAGGGATGTGCCAAGTTGTCCGGCCGGAAGCGATACGGACTCTTGTCTGACAGCGGCGCAGGCAGAGGCCGTACAGCACATCTACAATGGCCCGCATGACAGTCAGGGCCGGCAGCTTTTCCCGGGTTTTATGCCGGGCAGTGAACAGCCGGTGCCGGGCTTTAACGGTGTGGTCGCCAGCTCCTGGACGAATTTGATCGTAGCGGCCAGTGCCACGGCCAAATCTGCCGACTTCAACCTGGCAGAAAACACCATGCGCTACCTTGTGTTTCAGCCGCCGCGTCCAGCTTACGATTACCGCGACTTCGATTTTGACCGCGATCCGGAACTGCTCGATTACTGGGGTCGTCTGGCGGACGCCACCGATACCGACCTGAGTGCCTTCCGTGCCAGAGGAGGCAAACTGATCCTGACACACGGCTGGTCCGACACCATTTTGCAACCCTTGATGACCGTGAATTACTACGAGCAGGCTGTGGTCGCCAACAGTCCCGATGCCACCGGGTTCATGCGCCTGTTCATGGTGCCGGGCATGACACATTGTGCAGGAGGCCTGGGACCTGATCAGAATGATGCGGTGTCAGCCGTCATCGACTGGGTGGAAACAGGGCAGGCGCCGGAGCTGCTGGTCGCCAAAAAGATCGTCAACGGCACGACCACGCGTTCACGCCCCCTGTGTCCCTATCCGCAAGTGGCACGCTACCAGGGGCAGGGCAGCATCGATGAGGCCGCCAATTTTCAGTGTGTAGCGCCATAGTGTCTTGAGGTAGTACCTTGATTTGAAAATAGTACCTTGATTTGAATAGTACCTTGAGCGCAGCTCGAAAAGTCACCCCTGCGTCATCCTCGCGCAGGCCATCATGCCGGATTCCATCCGGCATCTCTGACCCCTTGATCACAGGAGATTTCCGTACATGACAGTGACGAGTAAAGCCAGTCCCGCACATTTCGCCAGAGCCGCCGTTCTGGCTCTGGCCTCAGCGCTTGGTCTGGGTGCCTGTTCAGAGCAGGGAAGCGAAGCGCCGCTGCCGGCTTCAGGCAATGCCACGCCGCTGTCGGCGATCCCGGCAGCGCCGGCTTTCTCCATCGCACAACTTGCCGCCCCGCCGACCGACAACTGGCTCACCAACGGGGGCAGCCTGATGAATCAGCGCTATTCGCCACTGGACGAGATCGATAAAGACAATATCGTCCAGGTCAAGGCTGAGTGGCAGACCCATCTCGACTCGGGTCTTGGCCCGCGTCATTCCGGTCAGGGCGAGGCCCTGGTGTATGAGGGCGTGATCTACCAGGCCACCGGCGAGAACGATGTGTTTGCGATCAGTGTCGACAGCGGTGAAATCCTGTGGAAATACACCGCCAATCTCGACCCTGAGGTCGTCACTGTCTGTTGTGGCTGGGCGGTACGCGGCCTTGCCCTCGGTGAAGGCAAAGTCTATGTGGGCACGCTCGATGCCCGGCTGCTTGCGCTGGATCAGCAGACCGGCGCCGTCGTGTGGGAGACCCGCGTGGCCGATCCGGCGGCAGGCTATTCGATTACTGCCGCGCCGCGTTATTACGAGGACAAAATCTTCATCGGTGTGGCGGGTGGCGAATATCAGGTGCGCGGCCGCATGCAGGCCTTTGATGCCGGCACTGGTGCGGAACTCTGGACCTTCAATACGATTCCCGGCCCCGGTGAATTCGGCCACGATACCTGGCCCGCGGACAATGACGCCTGGATGTACGGCGGCGCGCCCATCTGGCAGACCCCGGCCATCGATCCTGAACTGGGCATGCTCTATTTCAGTACCGGCAATGCCTCACCCGATCAGAACGGCGCCATCCGTGAAGGTGACAATCTCTTCACCGTTTCCATCCTGGCATTGGATCTGAACACAGGTGAATATCGTTGGCATTTTCAACAAACCCGTCACGATATCTGGGATTATGACTCCTCCAGCCCGGTGGTATTGTTCGATGTGGAAAAAGACGGTGTGCTGCGCAAGGGTCTGTCGCAAATCAGCAAGTCGGGCTATCTCTTTCTGATCGATCGCATCACCGGCGAAGGCTTGACGCCCATCGACGAGGTGCCGGTGCCACAGATGGCCGAACAGTTCACCTCCGCCACTCAGCCGATTCCGCGCGGTGACGCCATGATCAAGCACTGCATCGACGAGGCTCCCGAAGGCTGGACCCTGACCAACAACGGTTGCACCTACACGCCCTTTGGGCGCGAACCCGCACTCTATGCTCCCCTGTCGGGTTCCAACTGGATGCCCACAGCCTATGATCCCCGCACCGGCTATCTTTATGTCTGCGCCAGCGAAAGCATCGGTGGTGCCTACCTGGGTGACTTCACTGAAGCGGATCTGGGCGTACAAACCGGACAGATGATCTACGGTGGCGGTTTCCGCCTGCCGCGCGGCACACCACGCACCTCGTATCAGATTGCCGTGGACGTGCGCGATCACAGCATCGTGTGGAAACACGTGGCGGATGCCGGCTGCAGTGCCGGTGCCACCGTCACCGCCGGGGATTTGTTGCTGATAGGCCGGGGTGACGGCAGACTGCTTGCGATGGACAGCGGCAGCGGTGAAAAACTGTGGGAATTCCAGACCGACGCCGGTGTGACCCCGAGCCCGGTCGTGTTCGAACATCAGGGCAAACAGAAAATACTGATCTTTGCCGCCGGCTCCCTGTTCAATCCGGGGCCGAAAGGCGACAGCCTGTGGCTGCTGTCACTCGACGGCACCCTGGGGCCCACCCAGCCCAATCTTTCGAGCAACACCCCGCCCTCGATCATCATCGATGAAGCGCCCGCCGACGTCGCCATGCCGGACAGTACCGCGGATCTGGCCAGGGGACAGGAAATCTATAGTACCCTGTGCATGGCCTGCCACGGCCCCGATGGTCAGGGTGGCCATGCCGAAGGGGGGGCGATACCGACAGACGCCACCATCGAACACATCTTCAGTACTGCCATCAAAGGTGGAGAAAAGATGCCGGCGTTTGCCAATGTGTACACGCCGGAAGAACTGAAGAGTGTGGCGACCTATGTGAGGCAGGAAGTCCTCGAGTAGCTCTTGTCAGCCCTCCGGTGTCAGGACAAGGGCGCCAAAACCGGCACTCGTGCTGTGCGGGCCTGCACGCAGATGCCATGTTCGGGCAAGTGCCGTTTCACGCGGCGCCATGCCTGCAACGGCCAGCCATGAAGGACAGTTCAACCTTAGAGCGTGAGCGATATGAGCAGACATCATACTGAAACACCTGAAGTCTTCGCGTTTTTCGACAAAGACACCGCCACTTTTTCCTATGTCGTGAAGGACCCGGCATCCAGTGCCTGCGCTGTCATCGATTCCGTCCTGAACATTGACTATCCCTCCGGGACGATCAGCGGCGAGAGTGCTGATATCATTGTTGCCTTCATCCAGAAGCAGCAGCTGAACGTCGAATGGCTGATAGAAACACACGTCCATGCCGATCATATTTCAGCCGCGCCCTATATACAGGAAAAGCTCGGCGGGAAAATTGGCATCGGTGACAAAATCACGCTGGTGCAGAAAACCTTCGGCAGGATTTTCAATGCGGGCCCTGAATTCCGGCCCGATGGCTCGCAGTTTGATCATCTGTTCCAGGACGGCGAGCATTACCAGGTGGGCAGCCTGGCTGCCATCGCACTGCATACGCCCGGCCACACGCCGGCCTGCATGACGCATGTACTGGGTGATGCGGCCTTTGTTGGCGATACCCTGTTCATGCCGGACCAGGGTACCGCGCGTGCTGATTTTCCCGGTGGTGATGCCAGAACGCTGTACCATTCCATTCAGAGAATATTCAGCTTGCCGGAGGCAACACGGCTGTTCATGTGCCACGATTACCCGGATGCCAGGGCAGTGGAATATGAGACCACGGTGCGTGCGGAGAAAAATGCCAATATCCATATAAACGGCAGCGTTGCCGAAGAGGCCTTCGTCAAGCGCAGACAAGCGCGTGATGCCACACTGGCCATGCCGAGGCTCATTCTGCCTTCGTTGCAGGTCAATATGAGGGCGGGCCATTTTCCCGAGCCCGAATCCAATGGTATGGTGTACCTGAAACTGCCTATCAATGCCTTCAAATAAGGAGCAATCCTATGGAAATCAAACGCCTCGATGAGTTCTTCTCGGTTTCCGAACAGATCACAGCAGACGATCTGCCCGGCTTGCAGGCCCAGGGTATCAATACCCTGATCTGTAATCGTCCTGATGGTGAAGCACCCAATCAGCCTGCGTTCAAGGACCTGGAAGCACGTGCCATTGCTTCCGGCATGAGCATGCATTATCTGCCCGTGGTGCTGGACTACATCAACAGCGCAGATGTCAGACGCTTTGCAGAATTACTGACACCCGGCACCAGAATTCATGCCTTCTGCCGCAGTGGTGCACGCAGTACCACACTGTGGGGGCTGGCCCAGCTTGCCAATGGACAATCCACGGAAGACGTCATTCATATCGCAAAAGCGCAGGGCTTTGATCTGGCCACGTTGACGACACGCTTTGCCGCTGTGCTGGCGGAACTGAACAAGGCCTTTGAGCAGTTGCCTGTGGCCCAACACTGTCCCATGCTGATTGTCGGCGGCGGGTCTGCCGGAATTGCACTTGCAGCCAGTTTGCTGAGACGCTCACCTGGCATGGACATCACCATCGTTGAACCGGCAAGCGAACATTACTACCAACCCGGATTTACCCTGGTGGGAGCCGGCATATTCAGTCTCGAGCAAACCCGTCGTGCTACCGCCGCCGTCATGCCGGCCGGGGTCAAATGGATCAAAACGGCTGTTACCCACGTTCTCGCCGACGACAATCAAGTGGTACTGGCAGACAATACCAAACTGAGTTACGAGCGCCTGGCCGTGTGTGCAGGACTGAAACTGAACTGGGCAGCGGTTCAGGGTCTTGAAGAAACCCTGGGTAAAAATGGTGTCACGTCCAATTACCGCGCCGATCTGGCTCCCTATACCTGGGAACTGGTGCAGAAACTGAAAAGTGGCACGGCACTGTTCACGCAGCCTCCGATGCCGATCAAATGTGCTGGAGCACCCCAAAAGGCCCTGTATCTTTCGGCGGATCACTGGTTGCGCAGCGGCGTTCTGAAGAACATCCGTGTGGGTTTTTACAATGCCGGAGGCGTTCTCTTTGGCGTGAAGGAATATGTTCCTGCCCTGCAACGCTACATTGAGCGCTACCAGGTCGATTTGCAGCTGATGCACAATCTGGTGAAAGTGGATGGCCCCAACAAAGTGGCCACGTTTTCCAGCGTTGACGCCGAGGGCAAAACTGTCACCAGGGACCTTGGATTCGATCTGCTGCACGTGTGCCCGCCGCAGTGTGCACCCGACTTCATTCGCAACAGCGTCATTGCTGATCGTGCCGGCTGGGTCAGTGTCGATCCGACCACTCTCCAGCACGTAAAATATCCCAATATCTGGGGGCTTGGTGATGTGAGCTCGTCACCGAATGCCAAAACGGCGGCAGCTGTGCGCAAACAGGCGCCGGTTGTCGCCTGCAACATACTGGCCGACATGCAGAAGCAGTCCGCCGCTTGTGGCTATGATGGCTATGGTGCCTGCCCGCTCACGGTGGAGCGCGGCAAGATTGTATTGGCCGAATTCGGCTATGGCGGAAAACTGCTGCCTTCCCTGCCAGGGTGGCTGCTGCAAGGTACCCGGCCCACCCGCATTGCCTGGTGGTTGAAGAAGGTTCTCATGCCGGTGCTCTACTGGAACTTCATGCTGAAAGGCCGTGAACCGCTTGCCCATCCGGCTAAAAAACAGAACTGACGGTGCCGGCCCGTGACGTGCTGAAAAAGATATTTCCCTGCCTGCTCTGGTTGCAGGAATACAGGCGCCAGACCTTTGCCAGTGATGTTGTTGCGGCCCTCATCGTCACCATCATGCTGATTCCGCAATCGCTGGCCTATGCCCTGCTGGCAGGCTTGCCTCCGGAAACGGGTTTGTATGCCAGCATACTTCCGTTGATGGCCTATGCCGTTTTCGGCACCAGCAGAACCCTGGCGGTGGGGCCGGTGGCGGTAGTATCGCTGATGACGGCTGCGGCCATCAGTGACATGAGTGCCAACAGCGCCCTGAGCGCCTTGCAGGCCGCCATGCTGCTGGCCTGGTTGTCAGGGGCTTTGCTGCTGCTGTTGGGACTCTTGCGGGCAGGTTTTCTCGCCAGCTTTCTCTCGCATCCGGTCGTGGCCGGATTCATTACCGCTTCCGGCATCATCATTGCGCTGAGCCAGCTGAAACATCTGCTGGGCATCAGCGCCTCGGGTGACACCCTGCCGGAATTGCTGCACACCATCATCGGCAGTATTGCTGAGGTCAATCCAGCTACCGCGCTGATCGGCAGCGGCACCCTGCTGTTTTTGTACTGGGCCAGAACCGGGCTCAAAGGTTTGCTTGAGCGTACAGTCCTGTCCGGCTATGCAGCGGGCATCATTGCGCGCATTGCGCCGGTATTCGCAGTGATCATCACCAGTGCATTGGCCTACAAGCTGAATCTGGCTGAGCATGGTGTGGCCCTGATGGGCCGGATTCCCTCGGGGCTGCCCAGTTTGCAGCTGCCATCTCTCGATCTCGATGCCGCCAGACTGCTGCTCGTGCCAGCCGTCATGATTTCCATCATCGGCTATGTGGAATCCGTGTCGGTTGGCAAAACGCTGGCCACGCGAAGACGCCAGAAAATCGATCCCGATCAGGAACTGATCGGACTCGGCAGCGCCAATATCGCTTCTGCCCTCAGCGGCGGCTTTCCGGTAACCGGGGGTTTTTCCCGTTCGGTGGTGAACGACGATGCCGGTGCCCAGACTCCCGCCGCCAGTTTTTTCACCGCCATGGGCATTGCCTGCATCACCCTGTGGTTGACGGATTATCTGGTGTGGCTGCCCAATGCGACCCTGGCCGCCACCATCATGATTGCCGTGCTGAGTCTGGTCGATTTTTCCATCCTCAGGCACACCTGGAACTATGCCCTGTCGGATTTCATCGCCGTGATCACCACGCTGCTGGTCACGCTGTTGTTTGGCGTGGAAATTGGCGTGGCTTGTGGCGTCGGTTCCTCGCTGGTGCTGCACCTGTACAAAACCTCGCGTCCACACATTGCCGAAGTGGGTGAAATAGAAGGCACCGAACATTTTCGCAATGTGCATCGGCACAAGGTGCTCACCCACCCCGAATTGCTTTCGCTGCGGGTGGACGCGAGACTGTATTTCGCCAATGCGTCCTATATTGAAGACGAGATTCTGCGCAGTCTGCATGAACGCCCCGGACTCCGGCATGTGATCCTGATGTGTTCCGCTGTCAACGAAATTGACATCAGTGCTCTTGAAGTGCTGGAAGGCCTGAATGAAGGCCTGCGCGAACAGGGTATCGGTTTCCATCTCTCCGAGGTGAAGGGGCCGGTGATGGATGCGCTGAAGAAGACTCATTTCGTGGAGCACCTGAACGGCCAGGTCTTCCTGTCGCAACATCAGGCGGTGCAAACGCTGCGCTCCCCCAACACAGAGGATGCACAGTCCGCCCAAACCGAGACACCTGCGTCCTGAGAGTTCTGGCCTGGAAATTACAATTGCCTCTCGACCTGACAAATCAATAACGTTACGATTGCCCATCGTGGTGTATCGCGTGGGCTGTTTTTGCCGGGTGGCCGCAACAAAGCTGCCAGATGCACCGTTTTGACGACTCACCAAATACCCGATTTTTTTATGACTCAGGAGCTTGACGTGAAACCGGCATCAACTCATCGCAGTGCCCATCACTTTTCGGTTCAGCCTCTTGCCCGCAAAGGATGCTCTTCTGTGCTGGCCGTGCTCAGTGCAGCCGTCACACTGACTTTTTCAGCGGCCACCTTTGCCCACCACGGCTTCGGTCTGTTCGACCGCTCGCAGGATGCGGTATTCACCGGTACGATCAAGAGCATCGATTTCGTGAACCCGCATTCCTACCTGTATTTCGACGCCGATACTGAAGACGGCGGCACCCTTGCCATGCGCTGTGAAATGCGCGCCGCCACTCTGATGCGCCGATCCGGCTGGTCGAAGGAAATGTTCATTCCCGGGGCCCGGGCCACCATCCACGGCTTCCGCCACCGGCAGGATCCCGGCTCCTGTTATCTGGAAGAAATCACCATCGGCGATGCGCCCGAGTTGAACCGCAACGATCAGATCGAGTTTTCCGCCATGGACGTGAGCGACCGCCCGTTGCGCCTGCCGTCCGGCGAGCCCAACATCTCCGGCGACTGGGCGCAGGAGCAATATGTGATTGCCGTTCCCCCCGCAGGTCGCAGCGTGGGCCTGGTACCCAAGAGCATGAAGGACGGCATTGAAGCCGGCACGATTTCCCCCACCGACATCCCCTCGGCTGGCTGGGATGCCAAACCCGTGACATTGACCGCGCGCGGCAAGACAGAGTTCGAGGCCTTTGAAATGTGGAACCCGGCCGACAACCCGCGCCTGCGCTGTGAACCGACCAGCATCATTCTCGACTGGGTACACGATGGCCCCGTCAACCGGGTGGTGCAGGAAAAAGACCGCATCGTCATCAACTACGGTCTGATCAGCTACGAGCGCGTGATCCACATGAACATGGATGCACATCCCGCCGATATCGAACCCAGCCCGGCCGGGCATTCCATTGGACATTGGGAAGGCGACGTGCTGGTGGTCGACACCATTGGTTTCCAGCCCGGGGTGATCGTGCCGCCATTGCGCCACAGCGAGCAGCTGCACGTGGTGGAACGGTTTTCGCTCGATACCGAAAACATGACACTGAAGCGCAGCTATGTGGCCACCGACCCGGCGTATTTCAGCGACGAATACATCGGCTCGGATACCCTGCTGGTGGCGGACGTGCCTTACGAAAACCACGGTTGCAGTGAACTGACCTTTGAGTTCCAGAAATTCCAGAAAGACAAGTAGTTTTGTCTGAAATTGTCATGCTCGCAGCGCTGCCGTGGTTTCCAAATTGCGACGCCGACTATCTGATCCGTGGATATATGCGCTGACGTCGTTCATCACCCGGTTAGCGGGTGGGATCGGCTGCCCCGATTATGTGCGTTCTCAATCATAGCGCTGAAAGAAATTCATCGACAGAAATATCAGCCTGGGCAAAAGCAGGCCATTGGCGGCGGATTGTCACTGAGCTTGAAGCAGGACGATACCGGCCTTCCCCGGTCAGACGGGTGGAAATAGAGAAGCCCGGGGGCGGCGTTCGTCCCCTGGGTATCCCGACCGTCACCGACCGGGTGATCCAGCAAGCCATAGCCCAGGTACTGACGCCTGTTTTTGATCCCGGCTTCTCGGCCCACAGTTTTGGGTTCAGGCCGGGGAGTGCCGATATCCTCAGCGGTGGCTTGTGGCATCACCAGCAAGGGACCGTGGCGCAGTTCAAAAACACCGGGTATACAACAGGCCTTATCCAACGCCTACCTGAAGTCGCAGGGACTGTATGCGCTACGTGATGGATGGATAAGGCTTCATCATTCTCAGTGAAACGCCC
This sequence comes from Pseudomonadales bacterium, assembly GCA_032250895.1. Classification (GTDB taxonomy): domain Bacteria; phylum Pseudomonadota; class Gammaproteobacteria; order Pseudomonadales; family Pseudohongiellaceae; genus JAVVEZ01. The sequence continues at coordinate 23,459 of JAVVEZ010000019.1, forward strand.
TGTGCGGACCCGCATGCAGGGTGTTGTGGGGGCTGGGGGTTAGATACCCCCGGCTACCCGATTATAGCTTTATTCATAATGAGTCCACAGCCGTAAAACTTTAACCGCTTTTTCCTCTTCGAGAACCTGGTAAACCAATCGATGCTGGATATTTATTCTTCGGGAGTATGCTCCCGCCAAGTCACCAATTAGCTTTTCATAGGGCGGCGGTTTCTGATAGGGGTCTTGCTCGATAATTTGTAACAATTCTTGAGCTTTACTCTTATGCCCCGATGAGGCGAGCTTGCGAGCATCCTTTTGAGCTTGCTTGGTATAGTAAAGCTTCCAGGTCACCAATCAAGCTCCTGATCGCACTCGTCGAGCCCAGAACCCATACCTTCACGGATGGACTCCCTCATCCCTGGCAGAGCCAGCAAGTTGAGCGTTTCGCTTATGGCGTTCCAATCCTCCTCTGCCAAAAGGACGGCATTCCCCCTTTTCCCCGTAATAACAATAGGTTGGTGGCTTTCAGACGCCTCGTCAATCAAGGCATAGAGCTTGGTGCGGGCTTCTGTAGCGTTAAGTGTAGTCATGGGTCACCTCCGACCCGCAAAGCGTACGCCTATGCGTACGCCATGTCAACTCGCAGACTATAACATTTATATAGTGTGCACGCACACTTTCCCATTATCATGCTGGAAAGGCTAAGCCGCAATTCACTGAATTGCAAGGGATTATTTCTCGTGGACTGCGCTACTCACCGGGAAACCGTGCATGTTCCAATAACAAACCGTGCAAAAACCACAATCCGGACTATCACTGACAGCATCAATGGCTCTGAACACAGAGGTAGCCATGCCCCGTCCCTTCTTGAACGCGCTGCGGGCCGATAGGCGCTTGCGAGCTTGCAGCACCCGGACGGAAAAGACCTGCTTCGGATGGATCAGGCAGTATATTGACTGCATCGGCAGGCGGCATCCCGCTTGGTTCGGCGTTGGTGCAATGGCGGGCTGGGCCACTTTAGTCCAACAGGGATTTCTGGACGACAAACCTGAGGCCGGAGGCTCGGGCAGTGGGGTGGGGGCTCCGGGGGCTTCTGAGGGCAGGACGCCCGAAGAGAGCCTTCAGGGACGAACTCGTAGCGTCCCCCGGAGATCCTGCGCCGCTGCCCGGGCCTTTCATCGGACCAGCATGGCATAAGCCTGCCTGAGAGTCAGAGTACCGATGAGAGGCACAGGGGCGGACCGGCCCGTAGTAGTGTTGAACTGTAATGGGAGTGAGAGTGGGGTGAAGGGGCCGGGTCATTCAGCAATACCAATTGGTCAACCGGTGATGGGAGAAACGGAAGGGTATTGCAAAGCCTTTTAAGTGGGCTGAATGATGGGAGCCGGATGAGTCGAGAGGTTCACGTCCGGCTCTGAGAGCGGCCAGGGGGGAGGTTCCCTTGGTCGACTTACCTGGGGGCCGGAGGTTAGATATTCCCGGCTACCTGATTAGAAGCTGATTATTGAGCAAGTGCCCTAAGGACGGCCTTGGGTTCCTTAACCATGATGTTCAAAAGAACTCGTGCAGGCCCAGCCGGACTACGATCACCTCTTTCCCAATGGCGCAAAGTGCTGATGCTTATCCCGAATGCCATTGCGAACTCCTCCTGAGTCATTCCTGCCCGTGAACGAATGTCTTTGATATCCACCGAATCCAAATCGTGAACTACCGCCTTCGATGGCTTTCCCTTTGCAAATTCAATGGCCTCTTCCATGCCACGCTTGATGCTTTGAAATGCTTTACTCATTGTCTTTTACCTGCATAGTGCGAACGAAGTACCCGAGCCAGCTGCGCAAGCTCATTGCGTTCAGATTTTGATATATTCGATTTTTCACCTTTAGCAAACAATGTCAGCAGGAAGAGCGGCATACTTTGGTTGTGGTAATAATAGATGACTCTTACACCACTGCTTTTGCCAGTTCCTGGCCTCGCCCATCTGAGCTTTCTGATACCGCCTGTGCCGGTAATCAAAACTCCAATCGTTGGATTTCTTGCCAAGGTATTGATGATGCCTGACTTCTCATCGTCACCAAGCCCCTTCTCTGCTTCCCGCAGATACTCTGAAAGTTCCACAATAGTTTGCATCGACAAATACTAATCCAATGGATTATCTGGATCAAGCTCAAATACAGGGGCGGACAGGCCCGTAGTAGTGTTGAACTGTAATGGGAGTGAGAGTGGAGTGAAGGGGCCGGGTCATTCAGCAATATCAATTGGTCAACCGGTGATGGGAGGAACTGATGGGTATTGCAAAGCCTTTTAAGTGGGCTGAATGATGAGAGCCGGATGAGTGAGAGGTCACGTCCGGTTCTGAGAGCGGCCAGGGGGTTAGATACCCCCGTCTACCCGATTAGTGGCTTACACACCTATGGCTAACCGTAAACCTTCGTTGACTCTCTGAATAACAGAATTTGGTAACGCCTTGACTTGCTCCGTAAGAATGGAACGATCAACTGTCAGGACTTGAGAAACATTGACAACGGAAGGTTTGAGTAAACCGGATTCGGACTTATTGAGACGAACATTACCTGGAGCATCCGCCAGCACAAGATTCGAAGTAACCACAGCGACAACGACCGTCGCTATGCGACTTTCATTGAATGGGTTGGACTGGATGACAAGAACGGGACGGCGTAGTCCCGGCCCGGAGCCCGTGGGTTCTGGCAAGGATGCCCACCAGATCTCACCACGCTTCATGATTCAGGATCCGCATCTGAGCTTTAGCGAGTGCCGGCTCAACTGGCACGGCAACCGATCCATGAACCTCATTGAGCTTTGCTGTAATGGCTGGACCGCCATGAGTATTGAGATAGCTGGCCAAGGCTTCAGCATAAAGCTGGCTGCGTGGGATATGCAGCTCCTGAGCGAGGTGCTCGGCAGCTTCAAAGATTGGGTCTGGCAGAGAGATTGCAATTTTCATGAGCCGCAGGGTATCACTGGAGTATGATTTGTGCAACTTCCGGGGTAAGCTCCAACCAGCTCAGCGAGGGGAATTCAACACATAACCCGACATGCTCCTGGTCGTCTTCTGACCAAGTAACACGATAAGTGTAGCGATCAATCTCTTTTGCCACGTTGCACCTCGATACGGTCGATAGCCATTAGGATCTGCTTTACCTGATAGGCCTTGACCACGTTAATCCAACAGAGGTTTCTGGACGATAAACCTGAAGCCGGAGGCTCGGGCAGTGGGGTGGGGGCTCCGGGGGCTTCTGAGGGCAGGACGCCCGAAGAGAGCCTTCAGGGAGGAAATCGTAGCGTCCCCCGGAGATCCTGCGCCGCTGCCCGGGCCTTTCATCGGACAGAGGCATGGACAGGAGTGTGCACATGGCGCTCTTGCCGGAAGCTCTTGCCCTCTTGTCGGAAGTCGTGCGGGTGACGCCGGATTCTGGTAACTTTGCGGCTTTTACCGGGTGCCGTGGGGTCTATGCTTTCAATCCGCCAAACGCTGGCCTTGCTGCGTGACCGCAGGTTTGCCACCATTTTTCTGCTGGGTTTTTCCAGTGGCTTTCCCTGGGTGCTGCATGGCTCGGTGCTGACATTGTGGATGCAGCAGTCCGGGTTGTCGCGTTCGGCCATCGGTTACATCGGTGCGGTCACGGCGATCTATGCCTTCAACTGGGCTTGGTCACCGCTTGTCGATAAATTCAAAATTCCCCTGTTGTTCCGGCTCTTCGGCCGGCGCCGTTCATGGATACTGCTGACCCAGGGCCTGATCGTCATTGCCGTGCTGTTGCTCAGTCAGGCTGACCCTGCGCTCAGTCTGCTGCCTGTCAGCCTGTTGGCGCTGGCGATTGCCCTGGCGTCGGCGACTCAGGATGTTGCCGTGGATGCCTACCGCATCACACTGTTTTCCAAGGCTGAAAGCGATGAAAAGATGCCGTATTCGGCGGCCGTTGCCACCATTGGCTGGTGGTCCGGTTACGGCTTCATCGGCGGTGCCTTTGCTCTGTGGCTGGGCAGTGCCAGCGTGGGTCTGAGCTGGCCCGGGGTATATCAGGCATTGGCTCTGTTGTATGGCGTGCTGATGGGGCTGATCTGTCTGTCTCCCGAACCGGACGAGCAAAACAGCAACCTTCCGGCAAGCTACGTCAACGATGATAAGCGGGGCACGGGGGTCAACTGGTTTCTGGAAAACATTGCCGCCCCCTTTGCCGAATTTTTTCAACGCTGCGGTTTCAAACTGGCACTGTCGATACTGGTTTTTCTGTTCAGCTTTCGCCTGGGAGAGGCCATGCTGGGCCGGATGTCGCTGGTTTTTTATGTGGAGCTGGGGTTTTCCACGGAAGAAATAGCGCTTTACCAGAAGTTTTTTGGTGGGCTGGCCACGGCTGTTTTTTCCCTGCTGGGCGCTTTCATCAATACCCGCTACGGGGTCATCAAGGGCATGCTGGTGGGGGGCATCGCGATGTCCTCGTCCAATCTGCTCTATGCGCTGATGGCCCAGGTCGGCCCTGATCCGGGGCTGTTCGTGATCACCCTGCTGATCGACAACTTCACCCAGGCCTTTGCCACCGTGGCGGTGATTTCCTTCATGTCCTATTTTGCCAGCCGCACCTACACCGGTACCCAGTTTGCGTTGATGAGCTCCATTTCCAATTTCGGCAGAACCACGCTGGCGGCCGGCAGTGGTGTGATCGTGGATGCCCTGGGGGGTAACTGGAGCCTGTTCTTCATCATCACCACCGTCATCGTGGTTCCCTCCCTGATCCTGCTGGTCTGGTTGGGAAAACAGGTGGACGTCTATCGGGGGCAGCAGGAGGTGGTTTCGCTCAGTGCAGATGACCGCTCTTGAGCCACAGCAGGCTGTTGCTGAGCGCAACCGGAGCATGGCAGCTGCCAGGTGGATTGCGCAGCCAGGTGCCGGCCCCGTAGGTGCCGGATTCATCACGGATGTCACCCCGGATCAGGTACATTTCCTCACCCCCCTCATGCTCATGCCAGCCCCAGGCCAGACCCGCCGGCCATTCCATCAGCAGCACCTTTTCGTTGTGAAACTGATGCAGGGGCAGCAGCCGGGCACCGTTGTCGAGCAGCTGCCAGGCGGCCGTGCTGCCGGTGTCGATGCAGAGCCGGGTATCGTCACCAGGCTGGAACTGGTGCAGTTTTACCAGGATGACACAGCCTTCCCGGCTGAAGGGCGCATGGACGAAGCCCATGGGATTGCGAAAATAGGTGCCGGCGTGGAAATCGCCGGTGGCGTCGGAAAAGGTGCCTTCCAGCACCAGGATCTCTTCGCCAAGAGGATGATTGTGACTGTTGAAACTGGCACCGGGATCATAACGCACGATGCTGGTGGCGTGGCCACGTTCGGCTTCCTCACGGGCCAGCGGCTTGCGCCAGACGCCGGCGCTGGGGCTGGCAACCCAGTCCACGGCAGGGGTATCGATACAGACTCGCCGGGAAAAATCCATGTTCAACATCGCTGCGCCTGCTCCCCGTCATAGCGGGAGCTCAACCTGACAAAAGTCAGATTTCTGCCACATTGTCGGCCCCGGAAAAACAAGATTGCCTGTTTAAATGGCATTTTATCCGTTTGAGGCTGCATGATGATATTCAAGACTCGCAAAATTCCCCGGCATCTTATCATCCGTGACGACTATGAAGGTCCGAAGAAGGGCAGGTTTGGATTTTTTGCATTGATCCTGGGTGCCCTTCTGCTGGCAGGGATGACCTATACGGCCATCATTCTGGAACTGGTCTGACTTACTCTTTTTTGAAGGTTTCCAGCCCCGGACGCAGTTTCTTGTCGTCCAGAAAGGCCTTCATGGCACCTTGACGAAACTCACCGCCACTGCGATGCTGAGAGCCATCAGACTTGGCGTAGATGTAATCATTGGCCGTTTCCCAGTCCATGTAGCGGACCCGTTTGAAGACTTCCTTGGCCGATCTGAGGACCACCGGATCCTTCTGCATCAGGACTGTCGCCAGTTCACGCACGCGGGCTTCCAACTTGTCGGCGGGCACTGACTCGTTGACCAGTCCCATCTCTGCCGCCTGCCTGCCGTTGAAGGTTTCGCCGGTCATGATGTAGTACAGGGCATTGCGCGCACCCATGGTGTCGGCGACGGCCTTGGTGACATTGCCGCCTGGCAGAATGCCCCAGTTGATTTCCGACAGACCGAACTTGGCCGTATCGGACGCAATCGCCAGGTCACACGAGGCCAGGGGTGTAAAGGCCCCGCCAAAACACCAGCCATTGACCATGGCAATGGTCGGCTTGGCATGGTTGCGGAGTTTTTTCTGCTGCCAGTCGGCGGCTTCTTCGCGGATACGCATTTTGAAGTTGTCGGATTCATTGTCGGTTTCGCGAAAGTATTCCTTCAGGTCCATACCCGCGGACCAGGCTTCACCCCGTCCGGTCAGCACGACGACGGCACAGCGATCATCCAGCTCCAGGGCATGCAATGTCGCGTACATTTCCCGGTTCAGCGTGGGACTCATGCAGTTTTTCTTGTCGGGACGGTTGAAGTAGACCCATGCGATCTTGTTGTCAAACGCAACATCCACCGTGTTGCCCCATGGTTCATTTGCTTTAGTCATCAGTTACTACCTGGTTTGTTGTTAAAGGGATGGTTGTTAAAGTGAATGGTTCAAAGAGACTGCCAATGTGGTTTGTAGAAAGCAAAGCACGGCATTTCCAGCTGTGCAGGAATAAGTGATTTTCCAGGCCATCCTGTCAATATTCCTCGCCCGTCTGCAGGATGACCTTGCGCAGAAAGAATTTATTTTTGTCTGTCATCAGGGGCGAGCCAACGGCGGTAATCCGGGTGCCCACCGCAATCATCTCGGGCCTGAGGCCACTTCGCACCAGCATATTGGCGGGCGCCCCCTCGATAAAATTAACGACGAGAGGCTGCCCCCGTTCATCGTGGCTGTCCAGCGTCATGGCAATATGCGGATTCCGGAATTTGACGCTGAGTACGGTTCCCTCGAAGGCAATCTGCGTGTCGAAATCAAAAACAGCAAACGAATGATGACCCGAGGCAACAGGAACAAAAACAAGACCGGCAAGGAATAATAAGCATGGAAATACTGATTTCATGATCGATATGCCTGGATGGAACCCTTGGGAACCTCTGCAAGCCAGAGAACTGTCGAGTTTATTCAGAGCCGCCCTTGTTATTATTTTTGGCGCACTATAGCACAGATGGATAAAAGCAGACCAGACTGAAGCGGAACAGAGGCTGTTTTTTGCAGGAATACAGAAGCTGGACTAAGCTGAATGGGTCTGGGGCTTTATCGGAAAACCAAGGGATTGGACCATGCAGCAGCGCTTGTTTCGCCAGCAGGCCAGCATCCGGCAGGGCGAACGCCTGTGGGGAGAGCTGATTCTGAGTCAGCCCGTTTCCCATGTGCTCATTACGGCCTTCCTCTCATTGATTACACTGGCGGCCGGTCTGTTCCTGGCGGGCAACGACTACAGTCGCAAACAACAGGTTTCCGGTTATCTGATGCCAGACAAGGGCATGGTGACGGTCTATGCGGCAGACGCCGGGGTGCTGCTTGATCTGAAAGTCGAACTGGGAGAAGGGGTGCAGGCCGGGCAGGTTCTGTTTGAAATTCAGCGCGACCAGCGCATCGTCGACGAAGCCCTGGTCAGCGCTGACTTGCTGGCAGAGCTGGACGCCGAACAGCAACGCTTGCATGAGCAGAAAAACCTGCTGGATCAGCACTTGCGAACCCGTTTGCAGGCTCTGGCCGACAAGCGGGCAGGCGCAGAACGGGAGTTGGCTCAGCGCGAGAAAATACTGGGGCTTGAAAAAGAACTCGAGGCAATCCGCTTCAAGGCGCTGACACGGGGACGGTCGCTGCGCGGCAGGGGCATGCTTGCCGAAGCGGACCGCGATGCTCTGTACGGAAGCTATATCGAACAAAAAAAGGCCGTGGCGCTGCTTGAGCTGCAACTCGGTCTCGACAAGACAGCCCTGATGGCACTGCACACCGAAGAACAGAGCCTGCAGATGAATCATGCCAGGGACGTGTTTGACATTGACACCCGGGTTTCCGAGCTGCTCGCGCAGCAGACCAGCCTGCGCGTGGAACAGCGGAATAAAGTCACGGCTCCGATCAGTGGCAGCATCGGCACGCTGACCGCCAGTGCTGGGCAGATGCTGGCTTCCCGGATGCCGGTGTTGTCCATTATTCCGGAAGCTTCGCAGTTGGAGGCCCATCTCTATATTCCCACGGCCGCTGTTGGCTTTCTGCAAGCAGATCAAGTCCTGAGTATTCGCTACGATGCCTTTCCCTATCAGAAATTTGGGGTGCAGGCCGGCCATTTGAAGACGGTTTCAAAAAATGTACTGAATCCGGCTCAATTGCCGGAATCCTTCCCGGTCAATGACGCGGTCTATCTGGCCAGGGTGGCAATTGACCAGCAGACGGTTACTGCCTATGGCGAAGAACTCGCGTTGAGACCAGGGATGCGCCTGAGTGCGGATGTCCTGCTTGACCGGCGCAGCCTGATGGAATGGCTGCTGGAACCGCTGTTCAGTATCAAGGGCCGCTTATAGACAGCCTGGAAAAAACCAGTGTGCAACCAGGGAAACTTGTAAATGGATTTACCCTTTTCCATGTCCGGCAGGAAACTGCCGGTGATTCTGCAGGCAGAGCAGAGCGAATGTGGGCTGGCCAGCCTGGCCATGGTCCTGTGTTATCACGGATATCGGGTCGACCTGTCGACCCTGCGGGGGAATTTTGCCATTTCCCGGCAGGGAGCCACCCTCAAAACCCTCATGCATATAGCCGACAGGCTGCATCTGGCGAGCCGCCCGCTGCGACTGGAACTGGAGGATCTGGGCAACCTGAAAGCGCCCGCCATCCTGCATTGGGACATGAATCACTTTGTTGTGTTGCGCAAGGCCGGCAGCAGGCAGGTCTGGGTACATGATCCGGCTGTTGGTGAAAAGAAATACGACTATGCCGAGTTGGGCAGGCATTTTACCGGCATCGCGCTGGAGCTCAATCCGACGGCGGAATTTCAGCCCGGACAAGCCGGGGAAAAACTGCGTTTCAGTCATTTCTGGCACAAGAGCCGGGGGGTGCTGAGCAGTCTTTTGCAATTGCTTCTGCTGTCACTGTTGTTGCAGATATTTTCACTCGCCTTGCCTTTTTATACCCAGATTTTCATCGATGAGGTGCTGGTGAGCAGGGACTTTGCTCTGCTCGAGATCATGGCGGTGGCCTTCTTTCTGATAACCTTGATCAGAAGCCTGACGGAATTGTTGCGCTCCTATGTCGTGCTTCACATCAGCAACAGTCTGAGTTTTCAGTTTGCCGTCAATGTCTTCCGGCATCTGTTGTGCCTGCCATTGGATTATTTTTCAAAGCGCCACATGGGCGATGTGGTGTCGCGCTTTGGCTCCCTGAACAATATCAAGGACTTTCTGACTTCCGGCATCGTCGAAGTCATCATCGACGGCGTCATGGTCATCGGCACCTTGACCCTGATGTTCATCTACAGCCGGCTGTTGACCTTCGTCGCTCTGATTGCCGTGGTGATTTATGGCGCGTTGCGGTTTTTTCTGTATGGACCGTTTCGCGCCAGAAATGACGAATTGATCAGAAATTCCGCGCTTGAAAACACCAACTTCATGGAAAATATCCGGGCCATTCAGGGGATCAAACTCTTTGCCAAGGAAAGTGACCGCCTCGCCGGTTGGCAGAATTTTTATGTCGATGTGATCAACGCTGGCGTCAGACTGCAAAAACTGGGAATCACGGTCAAATTTGTTCATGGTTTGTTGGTGGGAACCGAAAACATCGTGTTGATGCTGCTGGGAGGCTATGCCGTACTCAACAATGAGATATCCATCGGCATGATTATCGCCTATATCAGTTTCAAGGATCAGTTCTATAACCGGGTGTTTACCCTGATGGACAAACTGTTTGAGTTGAAACTCTTGGAGCTGCATTTTTCACGGCTGGCGGATATTGTGTTGACCCGGCCCGAAAAAAATATCAGGGGCATCGGCGCGCCTCCGCCGGAGGTTTGTCTGGTGGGCTGCCTGGAGGCCCGGGACCTCAGCTTTCGTTATGCGGAAGAGGCGCCCTGGCTGTTCCGAAATGTCAATCTCAGTGTGGACACCGAGGAGTCGGTGGCCGTGGTCGGGCCGACCGGCTGCGGCAAATCCACCTTGCTCAGAATTCTGGTCAGCCTGCTGGAACCCGACACCGGCACCGTATCCATGCATGGCATGCCGATCACAAGCATGGGGTTTGCCGCCTATCGCGACAGGATAGCCGCCGTGATGCAGGATGATACGCTGCTGTCGGGCAGTATTTTCGACAACATCACATTTTTTGACCCGCAGCCGGATCGTGAGCGGGTTGAATATGTCGCCCATCTTGCCGCCATCGCCAACGATATCCGGGTCATGCCGATGCAATACGATACGCTGGTGGGCAGCATGGGAGCGGCGCTGTCCGGCGGGCAGATTCAACGCATTCTGCTGGCCAGAGCCCTTTACAAGAGGCCGCGTCTGCTGGTACTCGATGAAGCCAGCAGCCATCTCGATCTGGACACCGAAAAGGCCGTCAATACCGCCATCAGGCAAATGAAGATTGCCCGGCTGATGGTGGCGCACAGGCCGCAGACCATCCTGCTGGCGGACAGGATATTGCGCCTTGGCAGCGAAGGCCTGCTGCCGGCAGCTCATGGCGATTTCATGAATGGCGGCCAGTCTTCCCCAAAAAGTGATGTCATTATGCTATGAAAAAAAAATACAGGAATGAAAATTTCAATTTTAAAAATCTGTGCTAAATTTATAAGGCCTGTTCCGGGATGAACAGGGTTGAAATTCGAGATGATTAAATGGAGGTTGGTGATGAGAGAATTAAGCATGCAGGAAGTTGAGGAGGTTGGTGGTGGTGACTGGATGAGCCTGGATAATGTAGCCACTGCTTTTACTGTTGCAACAGGCGTAGGAGTTTCAGCGGGTGCAATAACTGGCTCAAGTTATTACGCTACAGTAGGTGGAATAGTCGGAGTCGCTGTCGTAGGATCATTCGTGGCTGGCTGGACAGTAGGTACCGCTTTATACAAACTGTACGATTGTATCGTTCATTGATGTTTGTTTTATCAGAGAAGCTGTCTTGAATTTTCGGATAATCAAGGTAGCTTCTACTGTGGGAATGAAAATGACGAAGAAAAATATTTTTTTCTGGTTTGTTTATATCGAGTTTGTAATGCTGACAACGGCATTTTTATATAGCCGGGGTGTTTTCGAATCGATCAGTTTTGGTGCTTCAGTAATACTGCTGGTGGCCTATGCCCTGGTTGCTTTTTTTATCAAACTCTGGATCAGGACGGATTTTGATAATCTTGACGATTATTTTCGGAAGTCCCCACGGGACTGACAAGGAGTTGATCATGGCAAGACTAACAGGAAAAACACTGTCACTGCTTTTTTTTGCCTGGCTGACAGTGGGTGCAGGTGCGCAGAGCTTTGCGGCTGACTCACACTATCTGAATGAAGCAATGGGTGTGCGGCTGACGCTCGATGACGACTGGCAGCTGATTACGTCCCGGGAGCAGGCCCCCGAACCACTGAAAGCCAATTTCCCGCTTAATAAAGGCCCAAATGATTCGCCTCTGTTTTTTGCCGTGCATGAAAACCAGCAGCTTTTCATCCGTTTGCTGGCAGACCCTTTTGGGGGTGATCTTCGCAACTATGCCGTACTGCTGAGCCGCAGTCTGGATAGCCAGGGCATCGAGATACTGTCGGCCAGGCTGGCAGATGATGCTTCCGCTCTCGAAATGCAGTACCGGCATCCCCTGCTGCGCCTGTATTTCGACGAACGCATCGTGCAGCTGGAGACGGGACGTGTTGTGCGCATGGCCTTTTGGAGCAATGAACTGTCCCGTGAGAGCTTTCTCCCGCAGGTGGAGGCGGTGTTTGCCGCGACCGAACTGAGGGCTGTGCGCAATATGGCGGAAGGGTGGCAGCAGCCCTGGGCCGGGCTCAGCGACCGGCTGGCCGCCCAGGACCTGAACGGCGTCAATATCACCGGTACGGAAGTAGCCACAGCTCATGCTCTGGTCTGTCAGGATCCCGGCCGGTCGATGTTGTGGCAGGCGCAGAGCAAGGAGGCCACTGTGTATCTGTTTGGTTCCATTCATGTCGGCAAGCCTGAATTTTACCCCTTGCATGACAGCATCGAGACGGCTTTCCGGGAGGCTGATCACCTGGTGTTCGAGGTCGATCCGGCATCGGTGACAGACCCCACGGTGGTTCGCCAGATGCAGGACAGAGGCAGCCTGCCGGCCGGACAAACGCTGAGCGATGTGGTTTCCGCCCCGGTGGTCGCCAATTTTCGGCGGGTGATGGCCCGCATGGGCTTGCCGGCAGAGAACTTCATGGGCATGCAGCCCTGGTTCCTGACGCTGATGCTGACGGGTTTACAGGCGAACATGGAAGGCTATCAGCCGCAATTTGGTGTTGAAAACTATCTGCTGGGGCAGAAGTCTGCTGATACGGATGTGCTTGAACTGGAGAGCATACAGGAGCAGATAGCCTTCCTTGAAGAGCTCAACGCAGAGACTTTTTTGCGCTACACCCTGCAGGATTTTGCCGGAGGCGGTGAAGAGCTGAACGCCATGATGGCCGCCTGGCAATGTGCAGACCAGGAAGCATTGGCGGCGCTGATGTTTGATGATTTCGATGAACCCAGTATCGATCCGGCTGCACTTGACGACCTGAGGGGCTTGCGGGAAAAGCTGTTCTACGAAAGAAACCTGAACATGGCCGCCACTGTGCAGCGCTACCTGGAGGCAGGATCGGGCAGGTATTTCGTCGTGGTGGGTTCCGGTCATCTGCTGGGGGAGCGCAGTGTGATCGATGTGCTGCGTCAGCGGGGGTATCAGCTACGGTCCGTCAGTCTGCGCTGAACGGCGACTCAAAGCCTGTGCGGCCGCCTTGGCCGCGCAGGCGTCCTTTTTCATCCCTGCCTGGATTTCTGAAACCCTTCCTTGATTCCTGCGCCGCTTTTCCAGATAATGCACGGCCTGATCGAAGACGCGAGCATGCCACGGTCGGGTAGATGTATTACCATGATTTTGAAACACATTGTTTATGTTGTGTGTTTATGATTTATGGTATCTCTTGTCGGTCCCCTCGCAATGACAGGCTGTGAACCCCGCCAGGCCCGGAAGGGAGCAACGGTAGCAGCCAATGCATGTGCCGGGGTGTGGCTGGCAGGAGATACCTCCAGTTTCTCTAGGAGCCTGTCGGACTCAGGTGTTCGTAGCGAGGCGAGTGGGAAATCGAGTCCATTTTTTCGGTCTTTTGAGGCGAATAGTGGGGTCTATTTAACGAAAAAGAGCGGAAAAAGGGGCCGATTTCCCGCCGCCACAGTAGAACTATCCTGAGTCCGACAGGCTCCTTGGGTGAAAGATTGACCGACACATGACTTATCAGGTTCTGGCGAGAAAGTGGCGACCCCGCAGCTTCAACGAGATGGCAGGCCAGGGTCATGTGCTTAAAACCCTGATCAATTCTCTGAATAATAATCGCCTGCATCATGCCTATCTGTTTACCGGCACCCGGGGTGTGGGAAAAACCACGATAGCCCGGATTCTTGCCCGTTGTCTGAATTGTGAGGCCGGCGCCAGTTCGGAACCCTGCGGCCACTGTGGGGCCTGCAAGGAGATTGATGAAGGTCGTTTCATCGATTTGATCGAAGTGGACGCCGCGTCCAGGACCAAGGTGGAAGATACCCGCGAACTGCTTGAGAACGTGCAGTATTCACCCAGCCGGGGCCGCTACAAGGTTTATCTGATCGACGAAGTGCACATGTTGTCCACGCATAGCTTCAATGCCCTGTTGAAAACCCTGGAAGAGCCCCCTCCCCACGTCAAGTTCCTGCTGGCGACGACTGACCCCCAGAAATTGCCGGTGACGATACTGTCCCGGTGCTTGCAGTTCAATCTGAAGAACCTCAGTCCGGAAAGGCTGGTCGAACATTTGACCTTCATCCTCGAACAGGAAAAAATCAGCTATGAGGAAGCGGCTCTCTGGCAACTGGCGCGTGCCGCCTGGGGCAGTGTCCGGGATGCGCTGACACTGCTGGATCAGGCCATTGCCTACTGTGATGACAAGGTCAGCGGTGCTGCGGTTCGGGAATTGCTGGGAACCATTGACCAGGAGACCATTCACAAGCTGGTGGATGCCCTGGTCGTGCAGGATGCCAAAAGCGTACTGGAGGTGGTCGCCGCCACGGCGGAACATGCACCGGATTTTCAAACGGTGCTGGAAGATTTGCTGTCCTATTTCCATCGCGTGGCCATTGCCCAGGTTCTGCCGGACGGGATTGACAACAGCCAGGGTGACAGAGACAGTGTGATCGCCCATGCCAGGGCGCTGACGGCAGAGAATGTACAGCTTTATTATCAGATTGCGCTGAAGGGCAGGGAAGAGCTGCCCTTGGCGGTGGACCCCAGAAGCGGTCTGGAAATGACCTTGCTGAGGATGTTGGCCTTTACCGCCGATGGTGTTCCCAACAGCCCAAGCGTGCCGCTCCCCTCTGCCACTGATGACAAGCATCAGCAAAAAAAAAAGTCAGTAGTTCCTGAACCACCCGGGCTTGATCTGCCGGTAGCTGAAACGCCTGGCGGGGCTGAGGCTGTCCCGGATGAAACAGCCTCTGAGGAAGCGGCTGTTTCCAGTGTGACGCTTGAGACACTGACTCCGCTTACCTGGATAAGCCTGTTTCCCAAGCTGAATGTCAGCGGGATTACCCGCAATATTGCGGCCAACTGTGAACTCTTGGCCTTTGCCCGGGACACTGTCACACTGCGGCTGGAAGAGGTCCAGTCCTCGGTGTACAACGAGGAACACAAGCGAAGAATACAGGCGGCACTGAGCGAATATTTTGCACAGCCGCTGACATTGCAGATCGAGATTGGTGAAACCGGCAGCGAGACGCCGGCTGCCCACCGCAAGCGCGAGGCAGAGGAACGTCAGCAGGCGGCGATTCGGACTTTTGAGAACGATGTCAATGTCCGGGAAATTATTGCACGCTTTGCCGGCAGCATTCAGCCGGAGTCGATTGAAGCGCTGGTGCCTGGAAAAACCGAAAGGCAAAGCACAGGCTGCCGGCAATAGCGACCGGGCCATCCATGACCCGGATTGGCTGACTGTTTTTCAACAGCCTGCCAATCAGACATAAGATAAGAGAGGTGAAAATGACTGATCTGAACCAACTGTTGAAACAGGCTCAGCAAATGCAGGAGCAGATGCAGAAGGCCCAGGAAGAAAGCGCCCGCCAGGAAGTAACCGGAGAGTCCGGCGCCGGCCTGGTGCGGGTGACCATGAACGGTCGCCATGATGTCAAAAAAGTGGAGCTGGACAAGAGTCTGCTCGCTGAAGACAAGGAGGTGGTGGAAGACCTGATCGCCGCCGCCATCAATGATGTGGTCAGGAAGATCGCCGAGAAAAACAAGAGCCAGCTTTCCGGGCTGGCCGAAGGCCTGAATCTGCCACCCGGCTTCAAGTTGCCGTTTTGATGATCAGCATGCGCTGCCCTGGATTGCGATGATATGAATTACAGCCCGCTGATTGATCAGTTGATCGATGCCTTCCGGCGTCTGCCCGGGGTGGGGCCAAAATCCGCCCAGCGCATGGTGCTGCATTTCCTGGAAAAGGACCGTGAGGGGGGCAGAAGGCTGGCCCAGGCCCTTGTCGCCGCGATGGAAGGTGTGGGCCAGTGTGAGCAATGCCGCACCCTTGCCGAGGACAGGCTGTGCCGCATCTGCCAGGACCCCAAGCGTGATCAAGCTTTGTTGTGTGTCGTGGAAACGCCGGCCGATGTGTTTGCCGTCGAGCAGACCAGTTCCTATAAAGGCCGGTATTTCGTCTTGATGGGGCATCTGTCTCCAATTGATGGCATCGGTCCCGATGAACTTGGCATCAGACAGTTGCTGGATCGGGTAAATACGACGGCCATCGGCGAGATTATTCTGGCCACCAATCCAACCGTGGAAGGGGAAGCCACTGCCTATTTCATTGCCGAACAACTCAAGGGCAAAGATCTGAAAGTGTCCAGAATAGCGCATGGTGTACCCATAGGCGGCGAGCTCGAATATATCGATGGCGGCACGCTTGTTCATTCCTTTGCCGGCAGGCAGTCAATGTGGTAGATCCAGTGAATCAGTTTAATCAGACGATGATGCAGAGTGTGACAGGGTATACCCAGGTCACGGATGGGCAGGCGCTTGCAGAACTTTGTCGGCATTGGCAGCAAAGGCCATTTCTGGCCTTTGACACCGAATTTATCCGGACCAATACCTTTTATCCCAAAATGGCTTTGATCCAGGTGTGTGACGGCAGTGCCAACTTTTTGATAGACCCCCTGAGCATTGGACAATGGGAGGAATTCAAGGCATTGATCATCAATCCTGAGGTCACCAAGGTTTTTCATTCCTGTTCTGAAGACCTGCTGGTATTTCTGTCATTTCTGGGGGTCGTACCAAGTCCTGTTTTTGATACGCAGATAGCCAGTGCCTTGCTGAACGAGGGCTTTGGACTGAGCTACCAGAATCTGGTCAGACAAAAAACCGGGCTGGAACTGCCGAAGGGAGAAACCCGCTCAGACTGGCTGCAGCGGCCATTGACACCGGAACAACTGGATTATGCCGCGCTGGATGTGGCCTATTTGCCCGAAATTTATCAGCTCTTGCAGGCGTTGCTGGAAAAGCAGGGGAAGTCAGACTGGATGCGGGAAGAAGGTGAGCGTTTGACACATGGCTGTGATGCTGAAATCAAAGCCGATTTCAGTGACTATTATCTGAATTTCAAGAATGCCTGGCAGTTGAACCGCGTTCAGCTCGCCGCCCTGCAAAAGCTGGTCATATGGCGCGAAGAAAAGGCCCGCAAACGGGATCGCCCGAAAAGCTGGATCATCGATGATCAGCAGGTGTTCGCCATTGCCAGAAATCGTCCGGAGACACTGCAACAACTATCAGCTATTGCCGGGCTCAGTCCCAAATTTTTAAAACATGAAGGCGAGGCGCTGTTACAGCTCCTGCAGGCGGTGGCTGGGATGCCGGAATCGGCACTGCCGGCACTGACCCGCCAGCCGCTGAGTGCAGGGCAGAAAAAGAAGCTCAAGGCGGCGCAGTCGTATATTGAAGAAAAAGCGGCGGTTTTGACGATGGCGCCGGAGTTGCTGGCCAGGAAAAAAACTCTGCTGGCACTCCTGTACAGCTGCCTGGATGCCAAGGCTCGACTCGGGACGATACCGGATAGTGAGCAGATCACGATCCCGGAGGATCTTCAGGGCTGGCGCCGGCCCGTGATCGTGGCCGATCTGCTGGCGATTTTTGCCGCATGAACGGAAGCTGGGCTAGGAGTCTGCGCCGTAGAAACGATCGAGCCGAGGGTTTTCCACATTGAGGCCATTTTTTCGATCGTCCGAGGCGCATAGTGGTGACTATGTAACGAGGAGGATCGGGAAAATGGACCAATGTGGGGAAGTCGCAGGCCGATTAGTTTCTACGGCGCAGACTCCTAGTCCGCTGAAGGGTATAAAATATAGAGCGGGCTACATACAGTACAGGTGGGGCGATGACGGCAGAGCAGGATAAACCTTTCTGGGAAACCAAGACTCTCGCTGACATGACGCCGGCGGAATGGGAAGCCCTCTGCGATGGCTGCGCCAAGTGCTGCCTGCATAAACTGGAAGACGAAGATAGCGGCATGATTCACTACACCCGGGTGGCCTGCCGTTATCTGGACCAAAAGAAATGCCGCTGTACCGTTTATGAAACACGGAAGCGACTGGTACCGGACTGCATCAAGCTGGAACCGGGAGAAATTTCCGAATTGCACTGGATGCCTGGCACCTGTGCCTATCGTCTGCTCGATGAGGGCCGCCCCTTGCCGGTGTGGCACCCGCTGTTGACAGGTGATCGCAAGGCGCTTGTTGAAACAGGCAACAGTGTTAGCGGTAAAGTGATTTCGGAAGACCATGTGCATGAAGAGGGCTTCGATGAGCATATTATCCACTGGGTCTGAAATATGCTTGTGCATCAAACCAAGATACGAAAACTGTTATGGAAACGTCTGATTACATCATAGCCTGGGCTGTCTACCTGTTGGGTGCGGCCGTGCTTTCCTCCATTTCATGGCGGCTGTGCAAACGATTTCTTCAGCGTGACCTGGCCTATCTGCTGCACGGCATTTTACTGGCCGTGCTGTTTACCCCCTGGTATGTTCTGCCGGACCAGGAATATCTGGCTCCCGCCATTATCATCTTTGCCATGGATACCATCACCATGGATGCCGCAGCCGGCATTCGGGCTCTGATACCACTGGTCATGGCGCTGATGCTGGTGCTCGTGATCACCGTCATCGTGAGTCTGGTCGGGCGAATCAGGAGACGGTGACGATGCCATCAATACGGAGTCATGAGACCTTGAGGCGATGAAAACATTGTCTGCCAATACCATCCTGTACTGTCTGAAGTGGCGCGAGACCGTCGGTTTTTATCAGGATAAGCTGGGATTTCCGGTAGCGCTGGCCAAGGATTGGTTTGTGGAATTCAAAACCGCGGAGACCTCCTTTCTGAGTATCGCCAATGCCGATCGGGCCACGATTGAAACCAATGCCGGCCGGGGCGTCACCCTGTCTTTTCGGGTTGAGGATCTGTCTGTGCTGCATGCCCGACTGTTGGCGCAGAAACTGAAACCCACCGGTATTTTCATGCATGCCTGGGGTTCGCCGGTGTTTTATATTCATGATCCTGAAGGTAATCGTCTGGAGTTCTGGTCTGCAGTCATAAATGGGTAGAGCGAGCCTTGCCCGCGTCATCCCCGGGGCCAAACGGCCAAATCCGATATCTGGACGTCATCCCCGCGCAGATGGGGATCAGGAGTTATCCATGAGAAACCATGAAAAGGTACAAGGAATGCAACAAGGTAAAAAGATCATTCTGTTGTGGTCACTGGTGTTCTGCGGATTTTTTCTGCAAGCCGTGCCGGCCTTCCCGGCGGAAACATTGACAGTGCAAAGCCCGGGCGCCAAAAACTGGGAATTGAAACGAGATCGTGACAATATCCAGGTTTATACCCGAAAAGTGCCCGATTCGCCTTATGCTGCCGTCAGGGTGGTCAGTGTCCTGGAGAATATACGACTGTCGGCACTGGTGGCCCTGATTCGGGATGCCCCAGCCTGTTCGCAGTGGGCTGACAAATGCGCCGAGTCCTATGTCTATGAGCGCCTGAGTGAGCAGGAGGCGCTTGTCTATACGCACAATGCGATGCCATTTCCGGTCAAGGACAGGGATGTGCTGGCCCGTTCCAGCTGGCAACAGGATGAGGTCTCTGGCGTCGTTATGATGCACAGTGTTGCGACACAGGACATCATGCCTGAGGTCAAGGGGCGCCTGCGGCTGACCGACGCCGAGGCCAGCTGGATATTTACACCCCTGCCCTCGGGAGCCGTCGAAGTGGTCAACGAAGCCCATATCGACCCGGGTTCCGCCTTGCCAGGCTGGGTCACCAACATGCTGTTGGTGGATACGCCCTTCAGCACCATGAAAGCCTTGACTGAGGCCGTGTATCGGCCTGAATATCGCGATGCCATCGTGGATTTCATCAAAGACAAGGTGCCGGGCATTTAACGTACCGAGTCTGCCAAGCGGAGTAAACATGATCATGACTGGAGAAGAACGCAAGGCTCTTGCGCTCGAATATATCAAGCGGCTGGACCGTGGCGACGACTTCTTCGCGCTGTTTGACGAACATGCCGAAGTTTATTTCCCCAAATGGGGCGTGGCGCAGGGGCGCGATCAGATCTGTCAGCTGTTTGCCGATGTCGGCGCTGTGCTCGCGGCCATCAAGCACCATTATGCCTATTTCAATTATATTGGCGAGGGCGATACCTTGGTCGTCGAGGGTACCAGCGAGGGCCAGACTGCATCGGGTGCGCAGTGGCGGGCCGGAGTCGGGCACGGTGGTCGCTGGTGCGACGTGTTCGAGATTCGCAACGGCCTGATCCAGCGACTGTATATCTATACCGACCCTGATTATTGGGGTGCCGACACCTCACGCTATCCCTGGTTGTCTTAACGATCTACCCTCATTCCGGCGCAAGCCGGTATGAGGGGTCAACCAGAGCTTCCTGAACAGACTCCCGGAGGGTTGGGGTCCCGGGGATCAATGGTTCAGGTCATATTTTCGCAGGTAACCCCGTAACTGGTCATAGCTCAGGCCCAGGAGGTTGGCGGCTTTGCGCTGGTTGAACTGACAGTGTTGCAGGGCTTGCCGGATGAGCTGTGTTTCATAGGCCTGCACCTGTCGCTTGAAATCGATGGTAGCCGTACCCGGCGCGGCGCTGGTCGTTTCCGGCTTGGCTTTGGCAGCCGCTGATATGTCGTCTTCCTGACGTGGCCGATAGGGAGAGGCGAAGGGATCAAAGACAATGTTCCGGATGGGAGCGTCCGGGTCCTCGGATTGGTAGACACAACGTTCCACGACATTTTTCAATTCCCTGATATTGCCGGGCCAGGCATGGGCCAGCAAAGCCTGTTCTGCGCTTTTCGAGAAACCCGGGAAATATTCACGGTCAAGCTCCTTGACCATGTTGATGGCAAAGTGGCGGGCCAGTACCGGAATGTCGTCCCTGCGTTCGCGCAAGGGGGGCAGTGTCACCACATCGAAGGCCAGACGATCCAGCAAGTCCTGCCGGAATTTCCCTTCTGCTGCCAACTGTGGCAAATCCACATTGGTGGCGGCCACGATGCGAACATCCACCCGCAGCGGACTGCTGCCGCCCAGACGTTCGATTTCACCATATTCCGTTACCCGCAGAATCTTTTCCTGTACGGCCATCGAGGTATGAGCGAGTTCGTCCAGGAACAGAGTGCCATTGTGAGCTCGCTCGAAATAGCCCTTGAGCTGTTTCGACGCACCGGTGAAGGCGCCGCTCTCGTGACCGAAGAGTTGGGATTCCAGCAGACTGTCGGTGAAGGTGGCGCAGTTGATTTTGAGAAAGCTCTGTTCCCAGCGGCGTGACAGGTAGTGCAGTCGGGCGGCGATGAGTTCCTTGCCGGTGCCGCGTTCGCCAATGATCAGCACCGGCTTATTGAGCGGCGCCAGGCGGGAAACGTGTTCCTGCATCAGCAGGAAACTGGTTGATTCGCCAATCATCCTGCCGGATAGGCCTGAGCTGTCCATGTCCTTCCTTCAAGAGTTGATCCAGAGTGTGGCGAAAAATGCCATATATTGGCAAATATGCCAAGAAAAACGTAGAGAAGAAAGCTATTGGCGTCGAATAATGGAGCTGATAATGGGTAGACATTGACGTAAACGGGATTTATTCTGCGTGCATTGCTATCGTGATTGTCGTATTGTTTCAGCAGACTGCCTGTTACAGGCAGCATTCTTCAAGCGTAAAGTTGGTATAGAAAGCAGGAGCCGAGAACGAGAAGCAGCAAATAAATAATAAAAGACAAGCAGTAAGCACGATAAGAAAGAAAGGATACAGAGATTCCCGGTCTTCTGATATATACATAAAAAAGAAGAGGAGAACTGTGATGAAGTGTTTTTACTATCTGTCCCCAACCCTGGCCAGCGCTGAGCATATTTCTGATGACCTGCATCAATCGGGCGTCAGTGACTGGTTCATTCATATCATCAGCAGGAATGAAGCGGGTCTCAACCGCAAGCATCTGCATTCCAGTAATTATCTTGAAACCCTGGATATCATCAGGGATGGCTTGATTGGTGCCGTTTGTGGTTTTTTTGCCGGCCTGATTTTCGCAGGCGGGATAGCAACCTTCGAACCTTTTGGTCCGGAAATCCCGATGCTGGTTTATGTGGGTGTTGTGTTTCTGTTGACCTGCTTTGGGGCCTGGCAGGGGGGGCTGGTCGGGATATCCTCGGAAAACAAAAAGCTGGAAAGATTTCATGATGAAATCGCCACGGGTAAGTATCTGATTCTGGTCTATGCTCACAAAAATGAGGAAGAAAACATAAGAAACATGATGTCCAGGCTGCATCCAGAGGCTCGCCTGGTGGGTTTTGATGCACGTTTTTATAATCCCTTCAGCACCCCGACAACCTTATAAAGACTTTGTAATTCAATAAGATAACTTTTTTTGTTTTTGGTTTTTTTAGAACGGGAAAGGGAAATAAATGACTTGCGATAAGCCTGGCAATACTATAGGCTTTCGAAAAAATTAAAAAACGAAATCCGGTGTAGTCGTCGTCAAGAAACCAGATAAGACGTTTTGATTCCAATCCATTAGGGAGAGGGCGTCGTTATGAACGGGATTGTGTGTGTCGTTCGTAGCCAATTGGTTTTTGTTCCGAAACTGGACCATATGCTGACAGGACTGCGCCAGGCAGATATCTGTCTTGATATCTGGCGTCTGCTTGCCGTAATCCGTAATAAACTCCTTTCTGTATCCGCATTTCCTGTATCCGCACTTCGCCTGTTTTCATCAAATGCTGGTCTTGCCATTGAGTCTCTGCTTTCACAGAACAGGGCTTCTGTTTGTTTGCGCATTTATTGCACTGATAAGGATTAGAACGTTATGCCGTTTATCATCGCGATAGTTTTCCTGGTTGTCATTTCGGTTCTTCTGCATTTGTTCAGCCCCTGGTGGCTGACCCCGATAGCCTCCAACTGGACAACCATCGATGACACCATCAACATTACTTTCTGGGTGACCGGTTTTGTCTTCATTTCCGTCAACCTGTTCATGGCTTATGCGGTCTATAAGTTCAGATACAACAAGAATCGTCGTTCACGATACGAACCCGAGAACAAAAAACTGGAAACCTGGCTCACGGTGTTGACCAGTCTGGGCGTAGCGGCCATGCTGGCGCCGGGTCTTTTTGTATGGGCTGAATTCGTGACTGTCCCCGAGGATGCCCATGAGGTGGAGGTCGTGGGGCAGCAGTGGCAATGGAGTTTTCGCTATCCGGGGGCGGACGGTGTTCTGGGAGCGGTGGATACCGTGCATATCTCGCCGGACAATCCCTTTGGCATGAACCCGGAGGATCCCAATGGGCAGGATGATTTGCTGGTTTCCAGCCAGGAGATGCACCTGCCGATCGATAAACCGGTAAAGGTTCTGCTGCGCTCGAAGGACGTTCTGCACGATTACACGGTGACGCAGTTCCGGGTCAAAATGGACATGGTCCCGGGTTCTGTTACCTATCTGTGGCTGACACCCACAGTGGCCGGCAGTTACGATATTCTCTGTGAGGAACTGTGTGGTGTGGGTCATCATGTGATGCGCGGCAATGTGGTCGTGGACAGCCAGGCTGACTATGAACAATGGCTTGCCAGGCAACCGAGTTATGCCGATATTCAGGCGCAACTGGCAGGCAGTCCGCAAGCGGGTCAAGCACAATATGCCGTGTGTTCCGCCTGTCATGGCGTCGCCGGTGAGGGTAATGTCGCGCTCAATGCACCCAAGCTTGCCGGCCAGGAAGGCTGGTATCTCAGACGCCAGTTGCAATATTACAAGCAAGGGATTCGGGGCACTCACGAAGGCGATGTATTCGGCCAGCAGATGGCGCCGATGGCGCAAACGCTGGTGGATGATGCCGCCATCAATAATGTCGTGGCTTATATCCAGACCTTGCCGGACAACCCCGCGCCCACTACCGTGCAGGGGAATATCGACAGGGGCCGGGAGTTGTATGGGCCCACCTGCGGCGTTTGCCATCGCTCGGACGGACAGGGTGTCTGGTCGGTCAATGCCCCAACCCTGGCCGGCATGAGCGACTGGTACCTGCAGCGGCAATTACAGAATTTCAAGTCAGGTATCCGGGGTCGGCATCCGGGTGATGAACTGGGATTCCAGATGACCTCCATGGTGACAGCCCTGAAAGGTGATGAAGACATCGATGCTGTCGTGGCCTACATCAATACTTTGCGCTAGTTCCTGGTAATTGTGAGGAGATTTACATGGCATATGTTCCGATAGCGGATCAGGTTTCAACACTTCATGATCCGCACACCTTTATCACCAAATATGTCTGGAGTCAGGATCACAAGGTGATCGCGATCCAATATGCGTCGACAGCCATTTTTGTCGGGTTGATCGCCTTGGTTTTATCGGGTTTGATGCGCCTGCAGTTGGGCTATCCGGACAGTTTTTCCTTTATTGACCCCAGCAACTACCTGCAGTTTGTAACCATGCACGGCATGATCATGGTGATTTACTTGCTGACGGCTCTGTTTCTGGGAGGTTTCGGGAACTACCTGATTCCCCTGCAGATTGGCGCCAGAGACATGGTGTTCCCCTATCTGAATATGTTGAGTTACTGGTTCTATCTATTGTCAGTCATCATTTTGTTGGCCAGTTTCTTCGTCGGCGGTGGACCTACCGGTGCCGGCTGGACCCTGTACCCACCCCAGGCCATTCTGCGCGGAACACCGGGCGCGGATATGGGCATCGTGTTGATGCTGGTTTCGCTGGCAGTCTTTATCGTGGCCTTTACCATGGGCGGACTCAATTACGTCACCACGGTGTTGCAGGCGCGTACCCGAGGCATGACCATGATGCGGATGCCGCTTTCGGTATGGGGTATTTTTGTGGCGACAATTCTGGGTTTGTTTGCCTTTCCGGCGCTCTTCGTCAGTGCGGTAATGATGACCTTTGACCGCTTGCTGGGTACCAGCTTCTTCATGCCGGCAATCCTGTCTGTCGGTGAAAGTCTCGATTATTCCGGCGGTAGCCCGGTATTGTTTCAGCACCTGTTCTGGTTCTTTGGACACCCCGAGGTCTATATCGTTGCATTGCCGGCCTTTGGTCTGGTTTCCGATGTTCTCAGCACCCACGCCCGTAAAAATATTTTTGGCTATCGCATGATGGTCTGGGCCATCGTTGCTATTGGGGCTCTGAGCTTCATCGTCTGGGCCCACCATATGTATGTGAGTGGCATGAACCCCTATTTTGGTTTTTTCTTCGCTTTTACCACCTTGATCATCGCGGTGCCTACGGCTATCAAGGTCTACAACTGGGTGCTGACGCTCTGGGAAGGCAATATCCATCTCACGGTGCCGATGCTGTTTGCCATGGGTTTTATTTTTACCTTCATCCATGGTGGCCTGACCGGCATTTTCCTCGGTAATGTCACCGTCGATCTGCCCTTGTCGGATACTTATTTCGTGGTTGCCCATTTTCACATGGTCATGGGGGTCTCGCCCATCATGGTTTTGTTCGCGGCGATTTATCACTGGTTCCCGAAGATGAGCGGCAAGATGTTCAACGTGACCCTGGGCAAGATTCACTTCTGGGCGACCTTCCTGGGCACCTATGCCATTTATCTGCCAATGCACTATCTTGGCTTTCTGGGTGTTCCCCGGCGTTATTATGCGCTTGGGGAAACCGGTTTCATTCCGGATTCCGCGATGGACCTGAATGCCCACATCACGCAGGCGGCGATCTTTGTCGGTATCGTCCAGATCATCTTCATCATCAACATCATCTGGAGCCTGGCCAAAGGCAAGCCCGCAGAGAGCAATCCCTGGAATGCCACCAGCCTGGAGTGGCAGACGCCGGATACACCGCCCGTACACGGTAACTGGGGGCCGAAATTGCCTACTGTCTATCGTTGGGCCTATGAATATGGTGTGCCGGGCGCCAGGGATGACTTCATTCCGCAGAATATGCCACCGGAAGAGGTTGTCATGATCGAAGGTGCCGGTAAGTATGAGGACCACTCGGCATGAATCTGTTCGATACCCTGACCGAAAAACCCTGGAAGAATTTGCCTGGTCCG
>JAVVEZ010000103.1:0-657 GCA_032250895.1 Pseudomonadales bacterium
GTGCCCGGTTTGCGGACATGTGCCGCAAACCGGCTTGAAAAAGTCCATGGATGGACTTTTTCAACAAACTGCTAAACAAGTGACGCCAGGGGGTGAGTGCTCTGCCCAATTTGTGGCAGGTCGATGCCATACAGATGTAAAATGCTCAGCAACATATTGGCAGTTTTCTCTACATTGTCGGGATAGGCAATATGGCGGTTCCCTTTGAAGGTTCCATCGATGCCTCCCGCCAGAATCACCGGTACCTTTTCGTGAGCATGCCGATGTGAATTCCCCATGTTGCTTCCCATGTAAACCAACGAGTTATCCAGGACATTGGCGTCACCTTCTGGAATATTTCTCAGTTTTTCAAGAAAACCAGCCAAAATACTCACATGATAGCGATTGACCTTGGCATAGTTTGCAATATTCGATGGTTTGTCACCATGATGAGAGGTGGCATGCCAACCGCCCACATATCCAGACTCGGGATAAGTCAACGATGACAGGTCACGGCCAAGCATCATAGTGGCAGAACGGGTAATATCCCCTTCAAATGCCAGCGCAATCAAATCAAACATCAAATGAAAATGTGTATCCTTGCTTTGGGGTATACCAAAGGGAACCTCTTCCCTGGGTTCGTCAACGGGATTCGACATTGCAATTTGAATACGACGC
>JAVVEZ010000103.1:667-10347 GCA_032250895.1 Pseudomonadales bacterium
TAACCGTCTAATTTGATTCGGTCTCCAAAGCTTAATTGTTTTTTGAACGCTGGTATCTTTTCAGCAACCGAGTCCAGAATACTGGCATTCAACTCTCTTCCTCTTTTACGTTCTTCAGGACTGGCACCATCCCCAAACAAACGTTCAAAGGCGACACGCGGGTTTATTTCTGTGGGCAGGGGCTCTGTTGGAGACATCCAGGAAATAGAGTTGGTATAAGCACAGCTATAACCCCAGTTGCAGTTGCCGTAGTTGCCGGCATCCTCGACGCCCAATTGAATGGACGACAAAATAGTATCCTGTCCATACTTCTGGGCGATCAATTGGTCAATGGTAACGCCCAGATAGGGACTGACGGCATTTCTTCTTGGTCTCGCTCCAGACAACAGTGCGGCGCCGCGGGCATGGTTTCCACCAGGTTCTTCATCTGTCGAGTAACACTCAGGAATGTCGAGGCCGCTGATCAATACCACACGATTTCTGAGGGCTTCCAAGGGTTTGGTGATATAGGAAAATTCAAAATCAGCACCTGTTTTCAAGGGCGCCCAATACCCCGGGGCAACGCCATGAGGATGCCAGACACCGACAAAGCGCTTGGGTCTGACGGCTGCCGCTGCTTTCGATAATGGCGTCAGCGCAGGGAACATGGCTTCAAGCAAAGGAAGAGCTATGGTCACTCCTGCCGAGCGCAAAAATGTCCGTCGCGGCATATATTTTCGAGTAATGAATTTCATACCAATTCCTCATCGGTGATCACGCAAAAATGAATTTCCGGAGATTCCCATTAATCATTTATGCCAAGCTTCATCTTGTTTGACCCGCATTCTGAAGGGCTCACTATCAACAATATTTAAAATCAATGACGAAAATTTATAATTATCGGATTCCGCTTTTTTCACGATCGAGCGAATGACAGGCATATCATAGTATTCCGTGCCTCGGCCCAATCCATAGGTCATCAGTTTTTCAACCATGAAACGGACAAATTGAGGAGAATATTTCAGCAAATTTTCCCTGAGTCCAATGACTCCGTCAACTTCAGTGCCATCCCAAAGCTCCACTTTGGTGTCAAGTGGAACCGCCGATCCGTCACCTTTACGGGGATGTCCATCAGTCGTTCTCCATGCGCCATCAGCCGCAAAGTTTTCCAACGCAAAGCCAATCGGATCCATTATTTTATGACAGGTTGCGCAAGCCGGATCTGCTCTGTGTAATGTCAGCTGCTCCCGAAGTGTCCTGACCGTTGCGGATACTGCGGTTTCTTCCAATGGAGGAACATTGGCTGGCATTTCGGGAGGTACAGTCCCCAAAATGTTTTCTATGACCCATATCCCGCGTTTAACGGGCGATGTCCTGAAATTTTCAGTAAACGTTATGGCCAGGAAACTGCCTTTTCCAAGAATGCCACGGCGCTGATCAAACTCCGGACCCAATGTGACGCGGCGAAAGTGTGCCCCATAAACATTGGGTATGCCATAGTGTCTGGCAAGCCGTTCATTGACAAAGGTATAATTGGCATCCAATAATTCCAGAACGCTTCTATCCTCTTTGACGATACTTGCAAAAAATAATTCGGCTTCCTTCTGAAAGGCATCTCTCAATTCGTCATCCCAGTTGGGATAAAAGATTCCATCCGGTGAAGCGCCCGGTAAGTTCCGCAGATACAACCATTGTTGCGCGAAGTTATTCACGAGTGAGGCAGATCTGGGATCAGCCAGCATGCGCTCAACCTGGGCCGATAGGATTGCAGGGTCATTCAACTGCTTTGCAACTGCCACATCGAGCAGTTCATCGTCGGGGATACTGCTCCACAGGAAAAAGGACAGCCGACTGGCAAGCTCGAGGTCACTGATGGCATACACTTGCCCTGGCTTCAAGTCGACAGATTCTTTTTCAACCCGGACCAAAAACTCCGGGTCGGCGAGGAGCCTTCTCAAACTTAATTCAATACCATCCTCAAAAATCCCATTCCGGGCACCCTCGTCGAAGAAAGCCATCAGCACATCGAGGTCTTGTGGCGTTGCTGGACGTCTGTAACCACGACGTATCAGTGGGAGTAAAATTTTCCTCGCGCAAGCCTCTGCTTCCGCTTGACTCGTTCCTGCCGGACGGCAGGTAAGTATCTTCGCCAGACTTTTGGTTTCGACCGGCCTCACAGAATCGAAAGGACCCTGTATCTTCAGCAGTCCCAGAACCGGGGGATACTGCACCTGGGGCATACCCTCGTTTTCAATGGACTTGCGGTCATATTGTTGAACGATATCAAGCGGTGGACGAAAATTAGTGGCCACGAAAGTGGCCCCAACCAGATGCGTGCCTGCTGTTACGGGTAGTGTTACTTCCAGGGCTCCATCGCGGTCCCCACCCATGCCGACATTCATCCCCACTCCGGTATATTCAAAAAGATGCACTCTTTCGCCATCTATACTGAGTTCCAGTTGTTCTCCGGGAATAAAACTGCCAACACCAAAGTTCTGCATGTGGAAGGTATAATTTCCGTCCGCCAGGAAGTTATGTCTGACCGCCATTCCCCCCCGTGTGCCAAAGGGCATACCATCCAGTTGAAAATTTTGCGAAGTATCACCGGGAGCAATGTAAGCCACTTCAGTAGGACTTTTCCAATAGCCCACAGCCATCCGGGCAACCCGGGCCGCAGCCGTCGTATAGGCTTCAAGCAAGGTGGGGGATATGGTCAGTGAACCGGCAATGTTGTCGAAGCCCCGGGCACCCGTATCTGCGGGCAACAAAGCCGATGCATCAATTTCAAGCCCCAGCAGGTCGCGGACGACATTTTGATATTCGATGCGGTTCAAACGATGCAGCATCTTGGAGCCGGGATTGAGGGGGGCCGCACGGTCAATTTCTGACTCCAGCCACTCGGTAAGTGCCATATATCTGTCACCAGGCGGGCGTTCCTGGCCCGGAGGCGGCATCACGCCGGCACGCAACCTGCGAATCGCCCTTTCCCAATCCGGGGCATGCTCGACTATGGCGTCTGGCAAAACGCTGCCAAGATCCAATCCTCCCGCATAATCTTCAAAGTTATGACACTTGGCACAATATTCATCCAGAAGCTCTCGCATCTCATTACCGAAAGTATCGGATGTTTGAGCCAGCGCTGATTTAGAGGCAAGAACAGAAGTGAACAAGACTGCCAATGCTGAGCAAACTACAGTTTTTTTTATATTGTTCCCCAGCACAGTCAATATCCTCCAAATAAGCAAATTTGAATATGACTTACCAAACGATCAAATTTTAAGCAGGTTTGGGTCGGGAAAATTCTACATCACCCAGAAGCCAGAATATATCGCTATAATTGCGCCATGTCATCCCCGTATACTTGATCATTCCTGCATGGTTCGTCACCCTTGGGTTTTCCCCGTCCTCCTGCGCAGGCAGGAGGACGGGGGACACGGCAGGCTGCTGAAAAACCACCAGCGATACTGTTGCAAGCCGCCCCGCAGGGAGGACACAAGGATGTGCCCCATGAAAAAGAGTTGGAAAAGTGGCTGATTTCCTGCTGTCGCAGTAGAATCATCCTGAGTTCGACAGGTGCTTCAAGCGTGAGGTGAAGACGCCGGAAAGTCATTTTGGGAGGTCGCATGTCATTGAGTCGTATGGTTTTTAGAATATTGGTCTGTTGGGCTTTGAGTGCCGGCGCTTTCGCCCAGAACGATGCTGCGGTCGGCGCCGGTATTTTCAGTGCCTTGTGCACCCAGTGCCACGAGCCGACATTGTTTCGGGGGATGTCCTCAGAGCGCATTCTGAATACGCTCAACAACGGCGCCATGGAACCTTTCGCGGCGCCCCTGAGTCCTGAGCAGCGGCAGGCCGTTGCGGATTTTCTCGGTTCGTCGGCGACCCGGCCGGGCCTGCCGGCATCGGCCTATTGTGCGGACCGTTCAGTTACGTTTGACAGCGCTACCTTGCGGCAATGGAATGGCTGGAGTCCGGACGGTCGCAACATGCGGTATCAGGACGGGCTGGCGGCGGGACTGACGGCTGATCAAGTGAATGAACTCCAGCTCCGCTGGGCCTTCGGCTTTGACCAGGACCTTTCATCATTTTCCCAGCCGGCCGTGTTTGACAATCAGGTTTTCGTCGGCAGCAGTGCGGGGGTCGTCTATGCGCTGCAAGCGGACAGTGGTTGTATTCAGTGGCGCTTTGAAAATGCCGGGCCGGTGCGCACGGCGATTCTGGTGGCCGATACCGCTGCCGGCAGGGTCGTGCTTTTCGGTGACCAGTTGGCATGGTTCTATGCCGTGGATGCCGCCACTGGCAAGCTGCGTTGGCGTGTTCGCATGGATGAACACCAGGCGGCGCGGCTGACCGGATCGCCAACCCTGCATGGGAACACGGTTTTTGTCCCGGTGTCGAGTTGGGAAGAAACGCTGGAATCCCAGCCATCCTACCCCTGTTGCACCTTTCGCGGCAGTGTATCCGCGTTGAACCTCGACTCGGGCACAAGCCTGTGGAAAACCTATCTGGTGGATGCGCCGCATCCGATCACATCTGCCACCAGCGGACGTCAGTTGTGGGGGCCGTCGGGAGCCGGGGTCTGGTCGGCGCCGACCATCGATGATGAACGGGGCCTGCTGTATGTGACCACCGGCAACAACTACACCTACCCGGCAAGCGCTACCAGCGATGCCGTGGTGGCGCTGGACCAGCGCAGCGGTGAGATTCGCTGGACCCGGCAGATGACACCCGGGGATATTTTTCCCTATCCCAAATGCGATGAGTGTGTAGGCGATCAGGGGCCTGATTTTGACTTTGGATCGTCGGCGATCCTGGTGGGCCTGGACGATGGCCGGGATATACTACTGGCGGGCCAGAAGTCCGGAGTGGTCTATGCTCTGGATCCGGACAACAAGGGTGAAATCCTCTGGGAAACCCGGGTTGCCGAGGGCAGCACACACGGAGGCATACAGTGGGGAATGGCGACTGACGGACGCTATCTGTTTGCGCCGATAGCCGATGGTGAACTGGTTTATGTCAGGGGTGATGATGGCGTCAGCCGACGCATCATGCCCAGTGATGAAGGCGGTGGCCTGGCTGCGCTGAATGTCGCGGATGGCAGCGTGGCCTGGCAGGCCGCCCCGGCGCGGGTCTGTGCCGGCATCCCCAATTGCAGTCCTGCGCAGCTGGCTGCGGCCAGTGCGATTCCAGGTGTCGTGTTTTCCGGAGCTCTGGATGGACACCTGCGGGCCTATTCCACGGAGGATGGCCGTGTGCTGTGGGATGTCGACACGCGCAGGGAATACCAAACCGTCAATGGCGTCATTGCCCGCGGCGGCGCCCTGAACGGCAATGGTCCGGTGATCGCGGGCGGCCGGGTCTTTGTGAATTCCGGCTACAACCACTTTGGTACCATCGCGGGAAATGTGCTGTTGATGTTTTCAATCGAGGAGAATTGAGTCATGAGCGACAGGCAACAAAAATTCAATAAACGCAGGTCCGTGCTGACCGGGGCTGCAAGGGTAGCGACGGCTGGCATTGCGACGGCCCTGGTGGGTGTCGGCGGCTCCCGGGTGCGGGCAGCGGAAAGTCAGGTCGATCAGGAATGTTTGACCATCGTCTATCAGAATGGCGACGACATCCATTTTGACTTTGACTATTACCGTTCGATTCAGATGCCATTGATCATGCGGCTTTACGGAGATTCAATCAGCCGTTTCGAATTGCGCAGGGGCTTGCCGGCAGCCAACGGTGCCAAAGCCCGTTATATTGCGACGGCCACCATCTGGATTGCGGATCCGGCCGCCTTTGATCGTGCTGCCGCCGAGCATCAGGCCGGCATCAGTGCCGATGTGCCGAAGTTTACCAATGCCCAACCCATTGCCCAGCGCGACCGGATCGTCGGTATTGCCTGATCAGGCTTGCTGTTGGTCGGCTGTCTGTTCACGCAGATGTTCCAGCAGGGCGTCGAAGCCTTGTTCGCTGATGATGCGCGAGTATTCAAAACGCCGCAGCGCGAGATCGCTGACACCGTCCGCCAATACGTTGATGATGCGCCATCGATCCCTGCTGAAGGTCAAGGTATAGACGAAATCGACGCGCCGGGTTTCGGTTTCCAGCACGGCGTCGACCTGCACCCGCTCTGCACTCCCGGAGGCGCCGGTAATCTGAAAGGCTCCCGGCTTGAGTCCTGTGAAACGATTGGCATAGGTCATCACCGTCAAGCGTTCCAGCAGGCCGAGAAAGGCTTCCTGCTGATCCTGAGCGAGTGAGTTCCACGAGCGCCGCAGCACGAAACGGGCGATGAAGGGGAGATCATGGGAGGCCGCTATCACCGGAGCCAATTCTTGATAGCGCAGATCGATGGCGGGTTCTGCTGCCTGCGCCATGTCTTCGAGTGCGGTATGCAGGTCCTGAACAACGGCCCGGGCCTCGGCAATCGCCTCGTCAGCGGCCGCCTGCAAGGGTCCCGGATTCAGGAAAATCAGCGCGAGAAGAGCAAGTCGAATCGACATGAATGATTCCTCAAATAAATTCAGGACCCACTTTTTCTATCAAGGATTCCGCGTGGGCAGTGGCACTGCTGCAGCGGGGGACGGCAGGCACGATGGCGCGCAACTGGCGGCGGCTGACCTTCTTGCCGTCGCGGCGGGCAATGGCCAGCAGATTGAGAGTCTCGCAGGCTTGCAGCATCTCCTCGTCGGCTTGCTCGAGAGCAGCCGCGTCCGGACTCTCGTCCCCGACGGCGTCAAGCGCGTCGATGATGGCCACGGCGGCCATGTTATGACGTCTGAAGACCTCTTCCGCATAAGCCCGGAAAGCCGCACTGTTGGTGAGAACCAGACGACCATCACCGATTTCCACCAGTGGCGCGCAGGCGGGCAGCACCAGCAGCAGGGCTGTCAATACCGGAACCTTGTAGTCTGAAAAAAATGGGTTCAGAACAGAATTTCCCTTAACAGTTTGTTGAAAAAGTCCATCCATGGCCCGGGCTAGTGCTGTTTTTCAACAGCCTGTCAATAAAGAAACAGAGTCAGCACAGAATCTTCGCGTGACAGTTCTTTTCAGTCAGAAGTCCGACAGGCTCCCGGTGAGATTCTACTCTGAGCCCGTTTTTTTACAAAGATATCCTTGCGTAAAGATATCCTTGCGCAAAGGACGTAAAGGCCAAAGGACGTAAAGGTCAATTGACAAAGCAGCGGCTGTTGGTTAGCTTTTCACTATAAAAAATCAGATGGTTCCCTGGCCGGGCCATCCTGGAGAAAAAACATGTCAGGCCGTTTTCCCCAAACCTTTGCCGTCACTTTGCTGTTGGTCTTGCTGATCCCCCCGCTGGGGTCCACCGTCCTTGCGAATACGCTTGCGCAAGAGGCTCTGGCGGAGGCCGCCAGCAGCGGTGATCTGGACGGAGTGCAGGCTCTGCTGCAACAGGGTGCCGACATCGATGCCCGCTTGCGTGATGGCAGCACGGCTCTGCATCAGGCCGTGCTGGGCGACCACACGGCAATCAGCCTGAAACTGCTGGCCCTGGGTGCCGATCCCGCCAGTGCCGACCGCTACGGGATTACGCCGCTGTATCTGGCCGCGCTCAATGGCAATGCCGACATTGTCGCGGCCCTGCTCGCGGCGGGTGTCGATGCCAACACGCCCGATCCCAGCGGCGAGACGGCCCTGATGACAGCCGTGCGCACCGGTCGCCGGGAGGTGGTCGAATTGCTGCTGGCACATTCGGCCAGGGTGGATCAACGTGATCCTGAATTTGCGCAGACGGCCCTGATGCTGGCGGTGCGTGAAGATCATCCCGACCTCATCGAGCTCTTGCTCAGCGCGGGTGCCGAGATCGATGCTCATACCCGGATAGGCCCGGAGCCGGCCTTCGTTCCGCCCTGCAAGGGCACCGGCTGCGGTTCCGAAGGCGTGGGCATCAATCGCGGTGGCCTGCCGGACCGGGGGCGGCGTGATGCCGTGAAAGGGGGCATGAGCGCGCTGCTCTATGCGGCCCGTGATGGGCGCCTGGAAGCGGCACATCTGCTGGTGGCGGCCGGTGCCGATATCGAACAGGCGGAAGCCAATGGCATCAGACCACTGCTGATGGCCCTGCTGAACAATCAGCTTGCCGTGGCCGCTTTTCTGCTGGAGCAGGGCGCCGATCCCAATGCGGATGACTTCTGGGGCCGCACTCCGCTGTTTGCGGCGGTGGATTATCGCAATCTCGACATGAATAACCGGGAGCAGGACAGCCCGGTTGATAATGGCGTCGCACGGGAGCCCATCCTGGACATCATCAAGCGCTTGCTGGAACACGGTGCGACCGTCAATGCCAGAACCCGTGAGGTACCCCCCAGTCGCAAGTGGCTGTACTCACTCAACGATGTCTCCTGGGTGGATTTTACCGGTCAGACCGCCTTTCTGCGGGCGGCCCTGGCCGGGGATGTCAGCACGATGCGGCTCTTGCTGGACTACGGCGCCGACCCCAGGCTGCCCACCTTTGCCGGGACCACGCCGCTGATGGCGGCGGCTGGGGTCAACTGGGTGGTGGCCCAGACCTATACCGAATCGCCGCAGTCCCTGATTGCGGCCATTGAACTGTGTCTGGAACACGGTGCCGATGTGAATGCACGCAATTCGATGGGCCTCACGGCACTGCTGGGCGCCGCCAATCGTGGCGCCAATGACATCATCAGGCTGCTGGTGGCCAAGGGTGCAGAACTGGACATTGTCGATGCCGAGGGCCGCAGTCCGCTGCGCTGGGCCGAGGGCGTGTTTCTGGCGGCGGTGGGCGCAGAAAGAAAACCGGCAACCATTGCCCTGTTGCAAACCTTGATGGCCGAAGCCTCCTCACCGCAGTGATCGCATGAAAAATCTGATGAAAAAAGTTTGTCTGCCACAGCACATGTACCGCCGGATCGCTTTGAGCCTCGTCGTTCCGGCGCTCCTGGGCGGCATCGATGACAGGCTTCAGGCCGCGCCCATGAGTGCCACAGAGCAGCGGGTCCTGCTCGATGACTATTGTGCCGAGTGCCATAACCTCGATGATTTTGCCGGGGGTTTGGCCTTTGATCTGCTGAATCCGGAGCGGCTTCACGAAGACCCGGAAATCTGGGAAAAGGTGATCCGGAAACTGCAAGCGCGCCTGATGCCGCCGTCCGGGCAGGCCAGACCAGAAGCAGAGCACATCGAGGCTTTCGCCACGTCTCTGGCCGGTGCTCTCGACGCGCTTGCGCTGGCTGCCCCGAACCCCGGCGCGCCCCTGCTGCATCGGCTCAACCGGAGTGAGTACAGCAATGCCATCCGGGATCTGCTGGCCCTGCCCGTGGATGCCACCGAGCTGCTCCCGGCCGATGATTCCAGTGCCGGTTTCGACAATATTGCCAATGTGCTGAGTGTCTCCCCGGCCCTGATGCAGGCCTATGTCTCCGCCGCCGCCAAAATCAGCCGCATCGCCATTGGCGACCTCACCATCAGTGCCGGTACGAGCACGTATCGGCCGCCTGCCGGTGTGCCTCAGGATGTCCACCGTGAAGGATTGCCGCTGGGTACCCGCGGTGGTTTGGCGGTTGAACATGTGTTTCCGCTGGATGCGGACTACGAACTGGAGGTTCGCCGCAGTGGCCGGAACAATTTTATTTTGCCGCCGACCGGCTTGAGCGAGGCCATTGAAGTCGTCATCGACGGCGAGCGTGTGCGGGTCTTGGCGGCGGATGCCCCCGGGCGCTTCACGC
>JAVVEZ010000104.1:0-10320 GCA_032250895.1 Pseudomonadales bacterium
TATCCGCCTGAACTATCAGCAGAATCTGCGCGATGACTGCAAGAACTTCAGTCTAAAATACCAAGGCGCCGGATCGGAGAAGGCGGTACTGAACCCGGCCCAGGAACCCTGACGCCACCCATCCCGGTATGGCAAATCGCCACACGCCAGCACCGGGTGGAGGGTTTGCACGACAAATGCGCCTTGTGGATTCAGCAGGGATGGAACAGCCCCAAATACGCCCTCGACCGATTCTTTTCCGAGTAATGCGAAATTACAAACAACAACATCAACCGAGACCTTGAGCTTGCCTGCAGCAATCTCTTCGTAAGACAGCACGCGACAATCTCCGCCACCGGCGCGTCTGGCTTCTTCAACCAGTTTTGGTACGACATCGGTACCTACCACATGCATGCCTCTGGCGGCAAGTTCACGAGCAAGCCAGCCTTCGCCACAACCAATATCAAGGACCGAGTGTGGCAGACGACTGCTAATGACATCGATGATGGCTTGATCCGTAATCTGCCTGCGACTCTCAATCTGCCCCTCACGTACCGCTGCAATCCATGGCAGGGCGTTTCTGCCCCATGACTCGACAATCTTTGCGTCGCTGAATGGTTCAGTGTTCATCCGGTTCGTAACAGCCACTATGAATTAACCCCTATTAGCACTGATCTTCGTTTGAGCGTTCCCCTATTTTTACGTACTTGATTGGCATTTTCTTTCATTTCTGTGCCTTCCCGATAGTTTTATCCATCAGGCGTCAGAATAGAACGCTACGAGCGCGGATGACGTGGCGCTGCGGGCCTTATACAGAAATAAGCATAAGCTATGCACTTTTTATTGGTTCTCTTCATAAGAGCCCATCGCTACACTGCCGCCTCTTCTGTCAGGACAGCGCACATGAAGCAATCCGCAACGACCAGACCATCAGGGTTTCAGGCTCTGCGATGAAAAAACCTCGACATTCCGTGCTCCCGGGCTTCAATCTGGCGCTGGGTTATACCCTGGTCTACCTCTCTCTGATCGTACTCATCCCGATGACGGCGGTTTTTCTGGTGACCTCGGAACTTTCCCTGGCCCGGTTCTGGCAAGTGATCACCGAACCCCGGGTGCTCGCGTCCTACAGACTCTCCTTTGGGGCCTCGTTGATCGCCGCCGCCCTCAACGCCGTGTTCGGTCTGATGCTGGCCTGGGCACTGGTGCGCTATTCCTTTCCGGGCAAGCGTCTGGTGGATGCGCTGGTGGACCTGCCCTTTGCTCTGCCCACGGCGGTCGCCGGCATCGCGCTCACCGCGCTGTATGCCCAGAACGGCTGGCTGGGCAGCTTTATCGAGGGCAGGCTGGGCATCAAGGTGGCCTTCACGCCGCTGGGTGTGCTGATTGCATTGGTCTTCATCGGCCTGCCCTTTGTCGTGCGCACGGTGCAGCCCATCCTGGAAGACCTGGAAACCGAACTCGAAGAGGCCGCCGCCAGTCTTGGCGCCAATCGCTGGCAAACCTTTGTTCACGTGGTCTTTCC
The DNA here is from genome assembly GCA_032250895.1 of Pseudomonadales bacterium. Classification (GTDB taxonomy): domain Bacteria; phylum Pseudomonadota; class Gammaproteobacteria; order Pseudomonadales; family Pseudohongiellaceae; genus JAVVEZ01. The sequence goes on from JAVVEZ010000104.1 coordinate 1,502, forward strand.
AATACTCTCGCCCGCCGTGCTGACCGGCTTTGCGCTGGCCTTTGCGCGGGCTGTCGGAGAATACGGTTCGGTGATTTTCATTGCCGGCAACATTCCCCGGGTGTCCGAGATCACGCCGCTGATCATCATCACCAAGCTGGAGCAGTACGACTATGTCGGCGCCACTGCCATCGCCGTGGTCATGCTGGTGTTTTCCTTCGTCATGCTGTTGTTGATCAACGGCCTGCAAAGCTGGACCGCCCGGCGCACCGGGAGGACGCTGTGATGAATGCGGCTGCCACTGTCCCTGTTGCTCAGACCCGCTTCGAGAGCAATGCCGCCACCCGTGAGGCGCCCTGGATCAAATGGACGATTCTGACGCTGTCATTGCTGTTCTTTCTCACCTTCATTCTGATGCCCCTGGTCTCGGTGTTTTTTGAGGCGCTGCGGCGCGGCTGGGAACCGTATCTGGCGGCGGTGATAGAACCGGACGCGCTCTCCGCCATCAAACTGACCCTGCTGGTCGCCGTGATAGCGGTGCCCTTGAACCTGGTCTTCGGGGTAGCGGCCGCCTGGCTGATCGCCAAGTTTGATTTTCGTGGCAAGCAATTGCTCACGACCCTGATCGACCTGCCCTTTTCGGTGTCGCCGGTGGTTGTCGGCCTCATGTACGTGTTGATTTTCGGTGCCAACGGCTGGTTCGGCAGCTGGTTGCTGGAGCATGACATCCGGATCATTTTCGCGCTGCCCGGGATTCTGCTGGCCACGATCTTCGTCACCTTCCCCTTCGTCGCCCGCGAGCTGATTCCGCTGATGCAGGCCCAGGGCCGGGAAGAGGAGGAAGCCGCCGTGGTGCTCGGTGCCAATGGCTGGCAGGTGTTCTGGCATGTCACCCTGCCCAATATCAAATGGGGGGTCATCTACGGGGTGATTCTGACCAATGCCCGGGCCATGGGCGAATTCGGCGCGGTGTCCGTGGTTTCCGGCAAGATTCGCGGACAGACCAGCACCATGCCCCTGCACGTGGAAATTCTTTACAACGAATACAATTTTGCGGCGGCCTTCGCCGTGGCCTCGCTGCTGGCACTGCTGGCCCTGGTCACCCTCGGCATCAAGACCTGGGTCGAGCACCAGGCAAGGGCCCAGCGCACCGCCGTCATCCTCAGTCAGGAACAGGCTTCATGAGCATTCAGGTCAATCACATTCACAAGCGCTTCGGCGACTTCGTGGCGCTGAATGACGTCACACTGGAATTCCCGGCAGGCCAGCTGGTGGCCCTGCTGGGCCCCTCTGGTTGCGGCAAGACCACGCTGCTGCGCATCATCGCCGGCCTGGAACGGGCCGACAGCGGCGAGGTGATCCTGGAAGGCGAAAATGCCTCCGATCACCATGTGCGCGAGCGCCAGGTGGGCTTCGTGTTCCAACACTATGCCCTGTTCAAGCACATGACCGTGTTCGACAACGTGGCCTTCGGCATGCGGATGAAAGCACGCCAGGAACGGCCATCGAAGCAGGCCATCAGGGACAAGGTGCACCAGCTGCTGGACCTGGTGCAACTGGACTGGCTCGGCGACCGCTTCCCGGACCAGCTTTCCGGTGGCCAGCGCCAGCGTATCGCGCTGGCCCGGGCACTGGCGGTGGAACCCCGGGTCCTGCTGCTGGACGAGCCCTTCGGCGCATTGGATGCCAAGGTGCGCAAGGAACTGCGGCGCTGGTTGCGCAAGCTGCATGACGAACTCCATGTCACCTCCATCTTTGTCACCCACGACCAGGAAGAGGCCCTGGAAGTTGCCGATCAGGTGGTTTTGATGGATCATGGCCGGATCGAGCAGGTGGGCTCTCCGGAAACTGTCTATAATCAGCCGGCCACGCCTTTCGTCTATGGCTTTCTGGGTTCGGTCAATCTCTTCCACGGCCGCATCGATGCCCAGGGCCTGCGCGTCGGCGCCGATACGGTGCCCCACAGTGATGCAAACTTTGCCCAGGGTTCCGAGGTCTATGGCTTTGCCCGCCCTCACGAGCTGCAGATCGTCACCGATCCGGCCGCCACCAGCGGGCTGGCTGCCAGAGTGGTGCGGGTGCTGTCCTTCGGTGTCAGCAGCCGGGTGGAGCTGGAAGGTATCGATGAGGATGACGGCCAGTATTTCGAAGTGGAGCTGACCAGGCCCCAGGTGCAGGAACTGGCCCTGAACCCCGGGCAGATCGTGCGGCTGCTGCCCTCGCGGCTGAAATTGTTTGAACGCGAGGCGGGCAAGCCGGCCATGGAAAGGAAACCTGGATGATGGGAACGAGACTCTCGGGAAGGTATTCATGAATTTTCAGCAACTGCGCATCATCCGTGAAACCGTCCGCTGCAATTTCAATCTGACGGAAGTGGCCAACAGTCTCTTCACCTCACAATCCGGGGTCTCCAAGCACATCAAGGACCTGGAGGACGAACTGGGCGTGGAGCTCTTCATTCGCAAGGGCAAGCGCCTGCTGGGCATGACCCAGCCCGGTCTGGAAATGGTGAAGATCGTCGACCGCATGCTGCTGGACGCCCAGAACATCAAGAACCTGGCCGAGCAATACAGCCAGCAGGACAAGGGGCATCTGACCGTGGCCACCACCCACACCCAGGCCCGCTATGTATTGCCCAACATCGTCGTGACCTTCCGCCAGCTGTACCCCAAAGTCAACCTGCAGCTGCACCAGGGCAGCCCCCAGGAAATTGCCCAGATGCTGCTGGAAGGCAAGGCCGACATCGGCATTGCCACCGAGACCCTGGGTTCCGTCGAGGGTCTGGTTTCCTTCCCCTACCATGCCTGGCACCACGCGGTGATCGTGCCGCTGGATCATGCCCTGGAAAAACGCACCCGCTCCGGGCAGGCATTGAGCCTGGCCGCCATTGCCGACTACCCCATCATTACCTATCACGAGGGCTTTACCGGACGCGCCATCATCGAGCAGGCCTTCAATGACGCCGGACTGACACCCGACATCGTGCTGGCCGCGCTGGATGCCGACGTGATCAAATCCTATGTCGAACTGGGTCTGGGGGTCGGCATCGTCGCATCGATGGCCTTCAATGAAGAACGTGACAGCAACCTGCGCCGGCTCGACGGCTCGCATCTGTTCCGCGAGAACGTCACCCGCATCGCCATCCGTGAGGGCCATCTGATGCGCCAGTATGCCTATCACTTCATTCGCCTGTGCGCGCCGGGGCTGTCGGAAGCCGTGCTGAAAGGCGGCACTGCCGACACGTAAACCGGTCTTGCTGATCCAGCTCAAGAACCAGAGGACTCCCGGTTGTGATCGGGTGCACGCATCCTTTATGCTGAGCGGGCACTGCCGCCACGAAGTACTCAAGCTCTTCAGGAAACAGGATCTTGCTCATGAACAACGCCCGGAACACGGCTGAAACCTACGTCATCCCCTTCAGCAACATTCACAACACCGATGTGCCCCTGGTGGGCGGCAAGAACGCCTCGCTGGGCGAGATGTTCAACGAGCTGTCAAGCTCCGGCATCCGGGTTCCGGATGGCTTCGCGCTGACGGCACAGGCTTACCGGGTTTTTCTGCAGCACAACGGGCTGAACGAAAAACTGCAAGCCGAGCTGGATGGCCTGGACACCAAACACTTGAGCAATCTTGCCCAGGTTGGTCAGAACTGCAGAGACCTGATTGCCGCCGGCAGCCTCCCCGAAGCCATCAGCAGCGCAAGCCTCGCCGCCTATGCCGACCTGGAAAAAGACCAGGCTGTCTCCGTGGCCGTGCGCAGCAGCGCCACCGCCGAAGATCTGCCCGGCGCCAGCTTTGCCGGGCAGCACGACAGTTTTCTGAATGTGCAGGGAGAGCAGAAACTGCTGGCAGCCATTCAACAATGCTATGCCTCGCTCTTTAATGACCGGGCCATCAAATATCGCATCGACAATGGTTTCGAACATATGCAGGTGGCGCTCTCGGTGGGTGTGCAGCGCATGGTGCGGGCCGACAAGGGCAGTGCCGGAGTGGCCTTCACGCTGGATCCCGAAAGTGGTTTCAGCAATGTCATCTACCTCACCGCCGCCTGGGGCCTGGGCGAAAACGTGGTGCAGGGGGCGGTCAACCCCGATGAATTCTATCTGTTCAAGCCCGCCATCGAAGCCGGCAGGCGCAGCATCATCAACCGCAAGCTGGGCGCCAAGGAAAACAAGATGATTTATGCCGAGAACGGCGCCCGGCCCATTGTCAATGTCGAAACCTCCCAGGCCGAAAGAAGGGCATTCTGCCTGTCCGATGCCGATGTCGAAACGCTGGGCGCCTGGTGTCACACCATTGCAAAACACTATCGGATGGCCATGGATGTGGAATGGGCCAGAGACGGCATCAGCGGTGAACTGTTTATCGTGCAGGCACGGCCGGAAACCGTGCATGGCCAGGATCGCACCATTACCGTCAAGGAATATGCATTACGGTCAAAAACCACCGTCCTGTGCACGGGCAAGGCAATCGGCCGCGCCATTGCCAGCGGCCGGGTCTGCGTCGTGCATTCCCTGGCCGATGCCCGGAAAGTGCGGCAGGGCGACATCATCGTCGCCGACATCACCAACCCCGACTGGAATGCCCTGCTGCGCAAGGCAGTCAGCATCGTCACCAACAAGGGAGGCCGCACCAGCCATGCTTCCATCGTGGCCAGGGAACTCGGCATTCATGCCATCGTGGGCACCGGCAACGCCACGCAGAAACTGAATGACGGGCAGATCATCACGGTATCGTGCATCGAAGGTGATGAAGGCATGGTCTACGACGGCAAGGCGGACTGGGATGAAAAGGAAGTCAGCCTGAGCGCCATTGCGCCCACCAGAACCAAGCCCATGTTCATTCTGGCGGATCCGGGCAAGGCCTTTCGGCTGTCCTTTTATCCCAGCCAGGGCGTCGGCCTGCTGCGCATGGAATTCATCATTTCCAACACCATTCGCATCCATCCCATGGCCCTGGTCAAATTCGATGAACTGACCGACAACAAGGACAAGAATGCCATCGACGCGATGACCCATCATCACGCCGACAAGAAGCAATACTTCGTCGAAAAACTCTCCGAAGCCGTGGCCATGGTGGCCGCCGCCTTCCATCCCAGGGATGTCATCGTGCGCATGAGCGACTTCAAGAGCAATGAATATGCCCAGCTCATCGGCGGCAAGGCCTTCGAGCCGGAGGAGGAAAACCCCATGCTGGGTTTCCGCGGGGCCTCGCGCTACTACAACGAGCGTTACCGGGAAGGTTTCGGCCTGGAATGCGAAGCCATGCGTGTGGTGCGCGACGAGATGGGGCTGAGCAATGTCAAACTGATGATTCCCTTCTGCCGCACCGTGGAGGAAGGCAAGCGCGTGCTGCAGACCATGCAGGGCTTTGGCCTGGAGCGGGGAAAAAACGGACTCGAGGTCTATGTGATGGCCGAAATTCCCAGCAATGTGATTCTGGCACGGGAATTCGCGGCCATTTTCGACGGCTTCTCCATCGGTTCCAACGACCTGACCCAGTTGACGCTTGGCATAGACCGCGACTCGGCCATCATCAGCGAACTCTTCGACGAGAACAACGCCGCCGTCAAGCAGATGCTGGCCACGGTGATTCAGGCCGCCAGAAGCGCCGGCGTCAAGATCGGCCTGTGCGGCCAGGCCCCCAGCGATTACCCCGAGTTCGCCCGGTTTCTGGTGGCCCAGGGTATCGACAGCATCTCCTTCAACGCCGATGCCCTGCTGCGCGGCATCGAGAATATCAGTGCGGCGGAACAGCAGTTGGCAGCAGCGCCCGACAAGTCGTGAAAAACAAAACGCAGCGGCAGCCATGTCAAGAGCGACAAGCGCTGTGCCTCGATGACCTGCTCAATGAACCCGGCTCTGCCATCGACCCCTCTCCCCGGGTCCGGGCCAGAGTCAAGGCTGTGATCGCCACCCTGGAACAGGAACAGCGCTGTCTTGCTCTGCTTCCTGTGCCAGAACCGCCGCAAGGGCTTCCCGGGACGGCCCCCGATACGATTCATCGCTTCCGTGTGGCCGGCAAAAAACTGCGGGCCTGGCTCCGGCTGATCCGTCCGGCCATCGGCAGGGACCGGTGGCGGCTTCTCGACCATGCCCTGCGCGATGATGCCAGAACCCTGGCCGGGCGCCGCGACCGGGAAGTCATGTTGAAGACCCTGAAGCGCCTGCAGGCCGACAGCAAAAAGGCGGAGCAGCGGGAGGCCTGCGCCCGGCTCGGCGCCTGTCTGCAAGTGGAGGAAGTGACTGGCACCGCCGCCGGGGATCGGGCCGGGAAGCAGACAAGCCCGGCCGGCGCGGACACGCTGATACAACTGAAACGCCTCAGCCGCATGGCCCACCGGCCCGACATCATCGCCAGGGGTTTGCGCAAAACCTGGCAGCGCGGGCGCCGCTGGCAGAAAAAAGCCGCTGCCGAAGACGCCAGCTTCAGCGACCTGCACCGCTTTCGCAAGTGGGTGAAATACCTGGACTACCAGCTGCACTTCAGCGGCCTCGACGCCAGCGGCAAGGGCCACGTGCTGCATCGGCAGCTGGACCAACTGGCCTCCCGGCTGGGCTGGATCCATGATCTCGTCGTGCTAAGAAAAGCACTGAAACAGAAGTCCAGACACCTGCCGCCCGAAGACCCCTGCCGAGGGGACACCCACCTTGTCCGGCAGGTCATTGCCGCTGAGCTGCGCAGCTTGTCGCAGCAATATGCCAAGGACGGCAAGAAACGGCATCTGCTCGGCCAAGCCGGATATTTCACCGATAAAAGATCGGCACAGCCTTAAAAAGATGGAGTCTTTTTTACCCGTGGTGCAAGGTCAGGCACAAAAGCCCTGTCGTTTAATTGACTCAGATCAGAACCCGTGTCCCTTGTTCTTGTTACTTTATCAGCATCCATCAGGCGGGAAGTGGATTGGCGTTTTCATCCACGTGGTAAGCCGTACGACAAGATAGCCAGGAGACAGGACAGCCAGGAGAATAGTGCGATGCCAATATATTGTGTGGAAACCCGGACAAATTCAGGAAAAATGCTTGTCCATCAGCAAAATTGCCCAGCCTATGAGCTGGCAAGCCTGCTGGCACAGGACAGGGTGAGTGACATAGGCGCGCATGGTAATGCGACCAATGCCTTGAACTACGCAAACGCCATCTTCCATCATAGTGCGTCCCTCTGTCATCATTGCTGCGCTGAGCGTCAACCATCGCAATGGACTGTTGGCCGCCGGAAGACGCTCCAGCCTTTTTCAGTTGCACAGAGATGACCTTGATCAGTCCGCCGTAGCCTTCACCAAACACCGTTAAATGGTGGCATGCCTTCCCGTACTTACAGATCGGCCAATGGCCCTATTGCTGATTCTGGGCAGCACTACCGATACGCTGCTGATCTGGGAAAACGCTTGCCTGAAGCTGGTCATTCCCGCCCCGCGTGCGCAGCTTGTTGCATCAATATGCGCCCAGCAGCCTTCTCGCCAACACTGACTGCATCTCGCGACGCCCGTCGGCAATCAGATAAATGATGACCTGGCTGCCTGCAACACGATAGATCACCCTGTACGGTTTGAAGAAGGTCTGGCGGTATTCTTTGATACCGAGTCCTGCCAACTCGTTCGGGTAAATGCCGCGCTCTGGAAATTTCGACAAGCTCTGTACAACTGTCATCAATGCATCCAACACGTGGTTGGCGTTCACCGCACCGTCGAACTCGGCGATGTAGTCGTAAATGGCCTCCAGGTCCTGCTCCGCACCCCCGGTGAGCAGCACGTCGAACCTGGCCGGTGCGGCTGCCATCAGACAGGGCTTCGCCTGGCGCGCAGGCGGGCAACCACGTCAACCACAGGTTTGATCTTGCCAGTCACCACATCCTGGTTGCCCAATGCCAGGATTTTCAGCAAGGCCAGGGTTTCTTGCGTCTCTTCGAAGGAGGCAAGGTCTTGCAGGACGGCCTTGGCCTCACCGTTTTGGGTGATGATCAAGGGCTCACGCTGCTCGGCGATGCGAGTAAGCACCTCGGCCGCGTTGGCCTTGAGGTAGCTGATCGGTTTGATTTGAGATGAGTAGCGCATGGCGTGCTCCTGATTTGAGAAAGACTGAATATAGTCCTTATATGGTCTTATGGCAAGAAATCTGAATGGGAGGCGGTGGTGCCATCGAGGAGCTGTTGAAGGCGCTGCGCCAGCCAATGGAAGCCGATGTGTTCCTGCTCCAGCCGCAGTCCCGCACGAATGCGCTGGTCGCGCAGGTCATTGTAGAGATCGCGCTCATCGGATGTCAGCCGGTGCAGGTCTGCGGCCAAGGCCTTGTCCTCGCATCCCCAAACGGCGGTGTGCGCATCGAGGGTTTCTCTGTCCATCAAGAACGAGTCCACGTGGCCGAAGTAGCCGCGCAGTTGATCCAGGATGCCAAAGCCATGAGTATCGATATCGCCCCAGTAATGGATCGAGCAGTTCTGCAACCAATGACTGCGTGCCAGTGCATCCCAACCGTAACCCGCGCCAAAAATCACGATGGCATCCGCTACCTGCGGAAAGGCCAGGAAGTTGGTCTCGTTCTCGGTGATGAAGACATGCTGCACAGCGAGTTCCACGCGACTGAAGCTGTCCGCATCCAGACTTACGTCGGGGCAGGCCGGGCCGGGTATGACCCGCATCGCTGGATCAAGCACACGAAAGCGGATGCGCGCTGGTTTTTCCAGAAAACCATAACGGGCAGAAAACCGGCTGACACCGGTTTTGCTGTGGTCCACCGCATCAGCGGGCAAGGCCAGATCGAGCAATTCGGCCAGCACGCTGCGATGGGCTTCGATGAATTTGCTGTGCACACCCGGCAGGTCCACCTGCCGCAGATAAATGC
>JAVVEZ010000105.1:0-9980 GCA_032250895.1 Pseudomonadales bacterium
TTCAAGGATGGCGTCGGTCGTTGGATTGAAGCCCCCGCATTCGACATCGATCACGACCGGCAGGTAACCACGGAAGCGCCGCGCCAGCGGGCTTTTCAGCAGGGCTTCGGATTCAGTCACTGCTGACGGTCCAGGCGATTGTTTCGGAAGCCTTCAGGGGCACCACCTGCTGATCGCCGAACCCGTAGCAGGCGGGGACCTTCCAGCTTTGTTTTTTCAGGGTAATGGCGTCGGTATTGCGGGGTAGTTTGTAAAAATCCGGGCCATTGAAGCTGGCGAAGGCTTCGAGCTTGTCCAGTGCGCCCAGGCTCTCAAAGACTTCGGCATACAGCTCGAGGGCGGCATGGGCGCTGAAGCACCCGGCACAGCCACAGGCGTTTTCCTTGGCACTGCGGGCGTGAGGTGCCGAGTCGGTGCCCAGGAAAAACTTCCGGTTGCCACTGGCAACGGCATCCAGCAGGGCCTGTTGATGACTTTCCCGCTTGAGAATCGGCAGACAGAACAAATGCGGCCGGATGCCGCCCACCAGCATGTGATTGCGGTTATACAGCAGATGCTGCACGGTCACGGTGGCGGCGACCTGGTCAGAGGCATCACGGACAAAGTCGACCGCCTGCCGGGTGGTGATATGCTCCAGCACAATTTTCAACGCCGGGAATTTCTGGCTCAGCGGTTCCAGTACTCTGTCTATGAAGGTCTGCTCACGATCAAAAATATCGGTTTCGGCGGAGCTGAGCTCGCCATGCACCAGCAGTGGCAGCCCGACTTCAGACATGGCTTCCAGACAGTCATAGACCCGTTCGATATGAGTCACACCATGGGAAGAATTGGTCGTGGCCCCGGCCGGGTACAGTTTGACGCCGACGATGTGGGTGCTGGCGGCGGCCTTGTGAATTTCCGCCGGACTGCTGAGATCGGTCAGATAGAGGGTCATCAGGGGGGAGAAGTGCTTGCCGGGAGGCAGGTGCGCGAGAATACGCTCCCGGTACTGCAAGGCCAGGGCGCTGGTCACCAGCGGCGGCACCAGGTTGGGCATGACCACGGCACGGCCGAAATAGCGGGCGCTGTGTGCCACGGTCGCGGGCAATGCGGCACCGTCCCGCAGATGCACATGCCAGTCGTCCGGGCGGATGATTGATAATACGTCCATAAAGCCAAGCCTGGAGGGAAATGGTGCAAAGTGTAAAAGTATAACAGGATAGCCCTGGCGGCACCCCCGTAAATTCACACTTCAATGAGGCGAGGGTATTCCCGGAGCCCTGTCGAGGGTACAATGGCGCCCCTGATTTGGGTTGCGTGTTTGGGGCAGGAGAAGATGATGTCCGGTATCAAGAAAGTCGTGTTGGCGTATTCGGGTGGCTTGGACACTTCCGTCATTGTGAAGTGGTTGCAGGATTCCTATCATTGCGAGGTCGTGACCTACACCGCCGATCTCGGCCAGGGCAAGGAAGTGGAACCGGCGCGGGCCAAGGCCCGGGCCCTGGGTGTCAAAGAGATATTCATCGAGGACATCCGCGAGGAATTCGTCCGCGATTATGTCTTTCCCATGTTCAGAGCCAACACCCTTTATGAGGGCGAATATCTGCTGGGAACCTCGATCGCCCGCCCGCTGATTGCCAAGGGCCTGGTGGAGGTTGCCCGCAAAACCGGGGCCGACGCCATCTCCCATGGTGCCACCGGCAAGGGCAATGATCAGGTGCGCTTCGAGATGGGTGCCTATGCACTGCAACCCGGCATCAAGGTCATTGCACCCTGGCGCGAATGGGATCTGACGTCCCGCGAAAAACTGCTGGCCTATTGTGACAAACACCATATTCCGGTGGATCACAAGCAGGGCAGCAAGTCACCCTATTCCATGGATGCCAACCTGCTGCACATTTCCTATGAGGGCGGTATTCTCGAAGATCCGGCGGCCGAGCCGGAGGAAAGCATGTGGTTGTGGTCGGTCTCTCCGGAACGGGCGCCTGATCAGGCCACTTACATCGATCTGGACTATGAAGGGGGCGACATCGTGGCCGTGAATGGTCAGACCATGTCAGCTGCGACGGTACTTGAAACCCTGAACAAGGTCGGTGGCGAGAATGGCATCGGCCGGGTCGATATCGTGGAAAACCGTTATGTGGGCATGAAGGCCCGAGGTTGCTATGAGACGCCCGGCGGCACCCTGATGCTCAAGGCCCACCGCGCCATTGAATCGATTACGCTGGACCGGGAAGTGGCCCATCTCAAGGACGAACTGATGCCGCGCTATGCTTCACTGATCTACAATGGCTACTGGTGGTCGCCCGAGCGCGAGGCCCTGCAGGCGTTGATCGATTATTCCCAGCAGTATGTCAGTGGCCGGGTTCGCCTCAAGCTCTACAAGGGCAATGTCATTGTCGTTGGCAGAGAATCCAGTCAGTCTTTGTTTGATGAAAAGATTGCCACCTTTGAAGACGATGCCGGCGCCTACAACCAGGCCGATGCGGCCGGCTTCATCAAACTCAATGCCCTGCGCCTGCGCACTGCTGCGGGCAAGGGGCGCAAGTTCAGGTAGGCGTACATCCTGAATGTACTCATCGGGATAGATAATATGGATCCGTTTCTGCAGACAGCACTCGATGAAGCGCGACAGGGCAGACAGGAGGGTGGTATACCCATCGGGTCGGTGCTGGTCTACCGGGGACAGATCATCGGTCGTGGCCACAACCGGCGGGTTCAAAAAGCAAGCTGTATCCTGCATGCCGAGATGGATGCCCTGGAAAATGCCGGCAGGTTGTCAGCCCGGGTGTACCGGGAATGCACTCTCTACACGACGCTTTCGCCCTGTGCGATGTGCAGTGGGGCAATCGTGCTCTACGGTATTCCGCGGGTTGTCGTCGGGGAAAATCATGCCTTCATGGGCGAGGAGGCTTGGCTCCGGAGTCATGGTGTCATCGTGGATGTCGTGCAGGAGCCTGAGTGTATGGCTCTGATGGCGGGGTTCATGCAGGAACAACCACAACTCTGGGGAGAGGATATCGGCAAGTGAACGGAAACTTCGGGTTCTCGTCATCCGGACAGGGTTTATTCCGGTTCGGGAGCTGCGCCTGCTCCGGAGGTGCCAATAAAGAGCTTGCGGCCATCGGGGAACACGATATCCCGGGCATTGGCCCGCAGTGAGCCGTCACGGGATTGAAACCCTTCCACGGATACCCGGGTTCCCGGCGGCAGAGAATTCCGATTCCAGCCACGTCTCAGCAGGGCACTGGGGGCCCCGCCTTCGACCCGCCATCTGGCAATGCTGCCATCTGGCTGCGGGACATCGATATGCAGCCAGGAGTGGGGATTCACCCATTCCATCATGACGACTTCCCCCTCCAGCTTCACGGGTTTGTCAATATCGAATTCCGCAGCGAAGGCATGGTGCGCGAGTGCCGGATTCGAAACTATTCCCAGTGAGACCATTCCCAGTGACATCATGCCCAGGTGGATGGTGATGATTGTCAGTAATGAATGAGGGTTTTTGAACATTGCTTGGATCTCCTGTGATCAGTGTCTGATCATTTATTCCTGAGCTGGTAATTCCAGATCCTTGTAGAGTAATTCTTCGGCAAAAGGGACGCATTTATGCTCAAGTAACCGGGCATTGTCTTCAAGGTGTTTATACAGGGGCATGCGGATGGTCCAGGGTCTGGAATAGGTATTCGGATCTTCCAGGGTTGCTTCATACCAGATGACATTGCCGGCATTGGCCAGAGTAAAACGTTCGGTGACTTTCAGGGCAGGACTGAAATGATTGCCGGCACGGTCAAGATGCGCACGGGCGTTGAAGCCGCTGGTAAGCACTTCCAGCGTATCGCCCTGCCAGGTGCCGTTGGAACGACCCATCCAGATATCGACCGGCGCTTCCGAGTGCTCGCTCATATGGATGGTCCGGTTGGCACTGGTATAGCTGTAGACCATCAGAATGTCGCCATCGCCCTGAAAAATCTGAAAGGGGTAGGGCATGTAGGTGGCGCGTGGAATGCCCGGCAGGTAGCAATAGGTTTCGGGATCGGATTTCGGCCACCCGGCGCGCAATTCCTCTCTTTTGGCCAGCGCTTCCGGCAGATAGGGAATGCGGCCTTCCACCACGACGCTTTGACCGGCCGGGATCGATGCCAGCGCGCCCAGTTCCCAGAAATCATCCAGTTTTTCTGCGGGGTGAGCCTCCAGATTCCAGTTGGCGCTGTTCATGGCCTGCCAGATGCCATTCAAATCGGGTTTGCCCTCCAGGCGCGGAATTTGCGTCTGGGCGCTCAGGGGTGCCGCTGCCAGTATCAGGGTGAGTGTTGTCAGAAGCCCCAAAGAGTGATGTCTGATCATTTTTTTTCCTGGTTCACTACGCGTTTCAGACTGCATCGCGGGCAGATGCCGGTGCCGACGGAGATGCTTTTTTGCGGCAATGCTATCAGCAAACAAGCTTTTTACCAAAAGATAATATTTGTGTTAAGGTTGGCCACTGGGTCAGAATGACAGACATAACGGACTCTTCATTCATTTCACCATTACTCTCGTTACGGCACTGAGCAGAGGCGGCCATGAACCCTAAATCTACTACCCCCGCATTGGCTATTGCAACCTTGATGATGACGGCCTGTTCTGAATCCCCTCCGGAAAGTGCGGCGGTGGTGAACAGTCAGACGGTGAGCACCGGCGCATGGACCCAGCCCATGACCTCCTGGGGTGATCCTGATCTGCAGGGCATGTGGCCGATAGCGCACCTGATTGCCACGCCCTTTCAGCGGCCGGAGCAATATGGTGAGCGGCTGTATTTCAATGAGGATGAACTGGCCGCCCAGCGCAGCCGGGTCGAGGCTCGCAATACCCGCTATGAAAAGGAGGATGCCAGCGACCGGATCGGCATGGGGCACTGGGCGGAGCCCAGTGATATGCCAACGCAGACCTCACTGATCGTGGATCCACCCGATGGCCGCTTTCCGGAAATGACCGAACAGGGCAAGCAGATGTCACTGACACTCGGCAGCAGCTGGGGGCGCGAAGACTTCGACAGCCCCAAGGACTTCGATGTCTGGGATCGGTGCATCACCCGGGGTCTGCCGGTCTCCATGTTTCCCTTCAACTACAACAATGGCATCGAGATAGTGCAGTCCCCAGGCTATGTGGTGATCAACATGGAAATGATCCATGAAGCCCGCGTCATCCCCGTGGATGGACGGCCACCGCTGGACCCGGCCATCCAGCAATGGCTGGGTGAATCCCGCGGGCATTGGGAAGGCAATACCCTGGTGGTGGAAACCACCAATTTCAACGGTATCCCCGGCATGACGAATGTGGGAATCACCGGTTCGCCCCAGGGCAATTATGCCACCAGTACCGAACTGCGCCTGGTCGAACGGCTGGAACGGGTCAGTGACAAGCAGATCAATTACCAGATCACTGTCGAGGATCCGGTCACACTGACCCGGTCCTGGACGGCGGCTTTTCCCTGGCGGCGGGATGACAGCTACCAGTTCTTCGAATATGCCTGTAACGAAGACAACTATGCCATTCGGGATTTCATCACCACCTCGCGTTACCGGCGCGCCCAGGAAGCCGGAGAACTTTGATGAGGACGAGGCCTTTTCTGATCGCTGCCGGCCTGCTGCTGGTCTCGTGGGGCACGCAGGCTCAGCTGGCTGATCCAATCAGACTGGATACCGGCCTGGTTGCCGGCAGCAGCACGGCTGGCGGCGCTGTCCGTGTCTTCAGGGGTCTGCCTTTTGCCGCGCCTCCGGTGGGCGAGTTGCGCTGGCAGGCGCCACAGCCGGCGGCCAGCTGGGTGGGGGTGCGCGATGCCTCGGCCTTTGGCAATGTCTGCATTCAACCCGCCGGGCAGGGCCGTCTGAATATTGCCGTGTTACCCGATTCACCCCCCCTGAGTGAGGACTGCCTGTATCTGAATGTGTGGACGGCGGCGGCCACTGCGGCTGAAAAGCGCCCGGTCATGGTTTTCATCTTCGGCGGCGCCTTTACCGAAGGTGCCGGGTCCGTGCCCCTGTATGATGGCGCGGCGCTGGCTGAAAAAGGTGCGATCGTCGTTACGCTGAATTACCGCTTGGGGCCTTTCGGCTTTTTTGTCCATCCGGCCCTGACGGCGGACTCCGAACACCAGAGCTCAGGCAATTATGGCCTCATGGACATGCTGGCCGCGCTGCGCTGGGTGCAGAGCAATATTCAGGCTTTTGGCGGTGATCCGGCCAATGTCACGGTGTTTGGTCAATCTGCGGGTGCCATGGCGATTGCGTCTCTGGTGGCCTCGCCGCTGGCCAGGGGTCTGTTTCACAAGGCCATTTCCCAAAGCGGCGCGTGGATGGGCCTGGGGATGAGTGTGATGCGAACCCGTGCATCCCTGGAAGAGGGCAATGTCGCTGCTGCGGCGAAACTGGGGGCCAATACCCTGATGGAGTTGCAAGCGCTGTCGGCCGCTCAGGTGACGGCGGGTTTGCGCGGTGCGGGTATGATCGTGGATGGCTGGGTGCTGCCCGAAGACCCGTCCATCACTTTTGCGGCAGGACGTCAGAATCCGGTGGATGTGCTGGTGGGCTCGAACAAGGATGAGGGCTCATTCGTGCCCGTAGGACCCACTGCCGCGCAATGGCGGAGTCAGCTCGATGCGCGCTGGGGTACCCTGGCCGGGAAAATCAGTGCTTATTACCCGGCCGACAATGACGAGACCGCCTTGCTGTCTTCCCAGTATGCCTTCCGGGATGGCACCACCTGGTTGATGCGCCTTTATGCAGATTATCAGGTGAAACAGGGGAGAAAAGCCTGGGTCTACTATTTTGCCCAGGATCCCCCCACGGACCCGGCAGCCAGGAATCTGGGTGCAAGCCATGCCTCCGAGCTTCCGTATGTCTTCAACAATATTGGCCAGACACCGCTGTACCCGGATGGCAGTTCCGCCGAGTTGGCGGCCCGCTCCGCCCCCGATCTGGCGCTGGCGGATATGATGTCGGGTTATTGGGTCAATTTTGCCCGCACGGGCAGTCCCAATGCCCCGGGCCTGCCCGCATGGCCAGCCTTCCAAAACCGGGAAAGCCCGGTAATGATCCTGAAGGCCAAACCGCAGTCGGAGAGCGCGGTGGCAACGGAAAAGTGGGCGCTGTACGACGCACTGTATCGTCAGCAACTGGACAGCTATCCGGTTGCCGGGCAGTAAGGAAACACTGACTCCTTTGATCCCGGGTCGGAACCCATTTCAAAAATAAGGATTTTCCTGCCACGATGCAGGCTGTCTTAATATCGGGATGGGGTTCTGACCCCATCCCATCCCCCCCCCCGTCATCAAGAAGTCCATTATTGAAAGCAAAGCGCAACAGATGCATATCATTACCAGCAGCAGGTTTACGGCAATTCTCGTTTTCTTGCCTATACTGAAGTCGGTAGGCATTACATTCCTCAATTGACAGTTAGTACCAAGTTAGTATCATTTCGTGACAAGGAAGGTCCGTGAACTGATTGCCCTCCTGGAGAGGGCAGGATTCGAGAACCGGGGCGGCAAGGGCGGTCACCGGAATTACCTGCATCCGTCGGGGCTGAAAATCACCCTTTCCGGCAACCCGGGCAGTGACGTCCGGCCCTACCAGGAAAAGGAAGTATTGAAACTGATCACAATGAGTAAGTCATGAAACCTGTCGACAAATACCTGAAACTCGTCGAATGGTCTGAAGAAGACCAATGTTATATTGGCTCTTCGCCAGGTTTCCTTGGTCCCTGTTGCCATGGCAGGAATGAAACCATGGTTTATAAAAAGCTCTGCCAGATCATTGATGAATGGATAACAATCTACCAGCAGGACAACAAACCCTTGCCTGAACCATTTACGAAATCGGACAAATTCGCCTTGCGTGTGGATCAGGATCTGCACAAGGCCCTGGCCATCAAAGCTGCCCAGGCCGGGGAAAGCATGGATACGTACTGTGCAAAACATTTACGCAAGGCAATCAGCAACCCGGGCGATCTATAATTTGCATTGCGGTTTTAAAGATGAAGGAATGGTGTGAACAGTGCCATTTCCAGAGGTTCCTTAAAAGGTCCTGATGGCAATTTCCGCCGGGGCCGCGAGCAGCTTCTCTATCTCGGCATCGAGTTTTACCAGCGTCAGTGAGGCCCCGGCCATTTCCAGGGACGTACAATATTCGCCGACATAGTTGCGGGCCACGCTAATGCCCCGGGCGGCCAGTTGTTCATGGGCAAGGCCGTACAGGAGGTAGAGCTCGCTGATGGGCGTGCCGCCCAGGCCATTGATCATGAGTGCCACCCTGTCGCCGCTGCGGTAGGGGAGATCCGGCACGATGGCATCCAGCAGGGTCGCTACGATCTCTGTGGCATTTTGGGTCCTGGTGCGTTCCCGGCCGGGTTCGCCATGAATGCCGATGCCGACTTCCATCTCATCGGCGCTGATCTCGAACAGGGGCTTGCCCTTGGCCGGTGGAATACAGGAGCTCAATGCAATGCCCATGGTCCGGGTCACGCTGTTGACCTTTTCTCCGATCTTGACCAGTTCATCCAGATCGGCTCCGGCCTCACTGGCGGCGCCGACGGCCTTGATCACGAAAAAATTCCCGGCAACGCCCCGGCGTCCGACGGTGTAGAGAGAGTCGGCCACTGCCACGTCATCATCGATCAGCAGGGTTTTCACCTTGATGCCTTCGGCTTCAGCCAGTTCGGCCGCCATTTCAAAAGCCAGGCGGTCGCCGGTGTAGTTGTTGACCAGGTACAACACGCCCTTGTCCGAATTCAGCAGTTTCGTTGTTTCATAAATATAGTTCACCGGTGGTGCGGCAAACACATCCCCGGGGCAGGCGGCATCCAGCATGCCCTTGCCGACGACCATGACATGGGCCGGTTCATGACCGGAACCGGAACCCTGAATAACCGACACCTTGTGCCGGGACGGCATATCCGCGCGCATGATCAGGTTGTATTCAGGCACATATTTCAATGTGTCGGGATTCGCCAGCGCCAGTCCTTTCAGCATGTCGGGCACAAAGTCATTGGCAAGATTGACAAACTTTCTCATGCTTTACTCCTTCTGTTTATTGTTATCGATGTCTGAAACCGCTGTCGCATGCCATTCTAATTCAGTTCCTTTGCCACCTCGCGGATGATCAGCGCGACGGCCATGGCACCGGCATCCGGGGAGCCGATACTGCGTTCGCCGGTATAGGCGGCCCGGCCTCTCCTGGCGATCCACCCGGACGTTTCCTCGGCGGCTTTCTGGCTGTCGAGGGCGGCTGCCTGCAAGGCCTGCACGGCATCTCCCTGGACTATTCCTGCGGCAAAACTGTCGATGAAGGGGCCCAGCGCATCCAGCAGGGTTTTATCCCCCAATTCGGCCTTGCCACGTGCCTGTATACCATCGAAGCTTGCCCGTAACATGGTCACGACATCAGTGGCAGAAAGCCGGGATTTGTCGCCGATTGCCATCCCTGCCCTGAGAAAACCGGTGCCCCACAGAGGGCCGGAGGTGCCGCCACAACGGCTGGTCAACACCAGCCCGACTTTCTTCAGAAAGGTGCCCGGGTCAGTGCGGTCAAAGGTATCATAGTCCTGCAGCACTTTTTCAAAACCCCGCGCCAGCGAAAATCCGAAGTCGCCATCGCCCACGACGGAATCCAGTTCACAGAAATATTC
The DNA here is from genome assembly GCA_032250895.1 of Pseudomonadales bacterium. Classification (GTDB taxonomy): domain Bacteria; phylum Pseudomonadota; class Gammaproteobacteria; order Pseudomonadales; family Pseudohongiellaceae; genus JAVVEZ01. The sequence goes on from JAVVEZ010000105.1 coordinate 9,640, forward strand.
TTCATTGGCGATGGCGGTCTGGGCAATGGCTTTGATGACCCGGTCGATCATGGCAAAAGCATCACTCATTGCGCAGTCTCCTTCAGTTATCGAGCGGCATGCAGGCCATCAGATCAGCCAGTTCAAGGTAGTCCCCGGGGCTGCAGCGGGTCGAATTGGCCAAGATATCAATGGTCGACCCGGGCTCGCCCAGATCGGAAACGACCATGCAGGCTTCAGCGAAATTTTCGTGCCGGGTATAGCCGTTTACCGTCACCAGACAGTTCAGACCTGCGCCATGTGCGGCCAGCAAGCCATTTCTGGAATCCTCCACCACCAGTGTTTGCGCAGGATCGGCGTCG
>JAVVEZ010000020.1:0-47434 GCA_032250895.1 Pseudomonadales bacterium
GCCTGGTCGCCGACAGTGAACGGGAATCCGATTTGAGGGCGGAAGCCGCGCGCGTGCTGGCGGGCATCAGTCGAAAGGTCGAATTCTATCATTTTTTGGAACAATTGTTTTTTGGGCTCAGCATGGGTTCGGTACTGTTGCTGGTGGCGACCGGACTGGCTGTGACTTTCGGGGTCATGGGGGTCATCAATATGGCGCACGGGGAAATGATCATGCTGGGTGCCTATACCACCTATGTGGTGCAGTTGCTGATGCCCGGCATGATTGCCTATTCCCTGCTGGTGGCGGTACCCGCCGCCTTTCTGGTATCGGGCAGTGTGGGTATTCTGATCGAGCGCGGGGTCATCCGCTTTCTCAATGGCCGGCCATTGGAAACCCTGCTGGCCACCTTTGGCATCAGTCTGATTCTGCAGCAGACGGTGCGCAGCGTTTTTTCACCGCTGAACCGCCAGGTGATCACGCCGGACTGGATGAGCGGCTCGCTGCAGATCAACCCGGTGTTGTCGCTCACCTATAACCGGCTCTATATTCTGGTGTTTGCGTTGCTGGTATTTGTATCCTTATTGCTGATTCTGAAAAAGACAGTCCTGGGCTTGCAGGTGCGAGCCGTTTCCCAGGATCGTGATATGGCCCGGGCCATGGGTATCAGAACCGAATGGGTGGATGCCCTGACCTTTGGTCTGGGTTCCGGCGTGGCCGGGATGGCCGGAGTGGCACTCAGCCAGCTTACCAATGTCGGTCCCAATCTGGGCCAGGGCTATATCATCGACTCCTTCATGGTCGTGGTCTTTGGCGGTGTCGGCAATCTGCTGGGCACGCTGGTGGGTGGTTTTTCGCTAGGGCTCACCAACAAGTTTCTGGAGCCCTTGACGGGCGCGGTGCTGGCCAACATCCTGGTTCTGGTCTTTATCATACTTTTTATTCAAAAAAGGCCTAAAGGCCTGTTTCCACAAAAAGGCAGGGCCGCAGAATGAAGGCGATGTCGCTGCTGTCCCGTGCCGACAGTACCGTGATCTTTCTTTGTCTGCTGCTCGGCATCAGCGGCCTGGCAGCGCTTGGAAATCTGCTGGTGCCCCAGGGCTCTGTTCTGCATGTCAGTACCTATGCCATCACCTTGCTGGGAAAGTATCTGAGCTACGCCATGCTGGCGCTGGCGGTGGACGTGATCTGGGGCTATTGCGGCATCCTCAGTCTGGGCCATGGCGCTTTTTTCGCCCTCGGTGGCTATGCCATGGGCATGTACCTGATGCGCCAGATCGGCAGCCGTGGCGTTTACGGGAATCCGGAGCTGCCCGACTTCATGGTCTTTCTCGACTGGGAGGCACTGCCCTGGTACTGGCTGGGCATGGATCAGTTCTGGTTTGCGGCACTCATGGTGCTGCTGGTACCGGGGATATTGGCTTTTCTGTTCGGCTGGTTTGCGTTTCGTTCCCGGGTCACCGGCGTCTATCTTTCCATCATGACGCAGGCACTCACCTATGCCCTGATGCTGGCCTTCTTCCGCAATGAAATGGGCTTTGGCGGCAATAACGGCCTGACCGATTTCAAGGAAATGCTCGGCTTTGATTTACAGGCGGATGCCACCCGTGTCAGCCTGTTCTGCATCAGTGCGCTGTTGCTGGCACTGGTGTATGTTGCCAGCCGCCATATCATGAGGTCCCGTGCCGGCAAGGTGATCGTCTGTATCCGTGACAGTGAGTCGCGAACACGTTTCCTTGGGTATCAGACCGATTATTATAAAATTGCCCTGTTTGTCTATTCCGCGCTGATCGCAGCGCTGGCCGGGGCGCTGTATGTGCCCCAGGTCGGCATCATCAATCCGGGGGAGTTTTCTCCGCTGAATTCCATCGAGGTGGTGGTGTGGGTGGCCGTGGGCGGACGTGGCACCCTGTACGGACCGGTGCTGGGTGCGATTCTGGTGAACTATGCCAAGACCCGCTTTACCGCCGTGATGCCGGAAGGCTGGATTTTTGCGCTGGGCGCACTCTTCGTCACCGTCACGGTGTTTCTGCCGGCGGGGTTGACCGGGCTGCTGAAGACGACGCTGCCGGGCTTGAAGGCCGCACGGGACAAACAGACGATGGGAGCCGCGGGTCTGTGAACAGGCTGACACGCATGAAGCAAGGTGAAGGTTCTTCTCTTTCCTGGCCCTGGCAGAGGGTCAGTGCGCCCGTGGTCGATGTGTCGCACCAGGTGATTCTGTATGTGGAGGATTTGAGTGTAAGTTTTGATGGTTTCAAGGCACTCGACCGTCTCAACCTGTATGTGGATGACGGGGAACTGCGCTGCCTGATCGGTGCCAACGGGGCCGGCAAGACCACACTGATGGACGTGCTGACCGGGAAGACGCCCTGTGACAGTGGCATTGCCTATTTCGGTCAGAGTATCGACCTGTTGCAGCACAGTGAAGCGGCAATCGCCCGTCTGGGTATTGGCCGCAAGTTTCAGAAGCCCACCGTGTTTGAAGCGCATTCCGTTTTCAGCAACATCGAACTGTCGCTGAAAACGCACAAGGGCATCTGGCCGACCCTGAAAGCACGGCTGAGCCAGGAGGAGTCCGACCGCATCGATGCCGTACTGGCCACGGTGGGGCTCAGTGATCAGCGTCGCCTGCCTGCCGGCATCCTCTCGCACGGCCAGAAGCAGTGGCTGGAAATCGGGATGCTGCTGGCTGCTGATCCGCGTCTGTTGCTGATCGACGAGCCGGTGGCTGGCATGACTGCCCAGGAAAGTGAGCGCACGGCGGAACTGCTGACCTCCCTGGCTGGAGAACGCACGGTCATCGTGGTCGAGCACGACATGGAATTTGTACGCAGCATCGCCCGCACTGTCACGGTGCTGCATCAGGGCCGGGTGCTGGCCGAGGGCAGCATGGAGCAGATCCAGAACAATCCGGAGGTGATCGACGTCTACCTGGGGGATGCGCTGTGATCAGTCTGCGCGGCATCAGTCAGTATTATGGCAGTACCCGGATTCTCTGGGATCTCGATCTCGATATAGCGAGAGCTTCCTGTACCTGCATCATGGGCCGCAATGGCGTCGGCAAGACGACGCTGCTGAAATGTCTGATGGGCCTGCTGCCACTTGCCGCAGGTGAAATCCGGGTGGATGGTGCAGCGCTTCAGACAGAGGCGGCACATACCCGCGCCCACAGGGGCATCGCCTATGTGCCACAGGGGCGCCATATCTTCCCGCTGTTGAGCGTCGAGGAAAACCTGCGCACCGGTCTGCCCTGCCGCAAGGACGGTGCCAGGCAGATTCCGGAAAAAATATTCGAGCTGTTTCCCGTGTTGCGGGACATGCTGCATCGCCGTGGCGGAGACCTGTCCGGTGGCCAGCAGCAGCAACTGGCCATTGGCCGGGCCCTGGTGATCGACCCGCAGGTATTGATCCTCGATGAGCCCAATGAAGGCATCCAACCCAATATCGTGCGCCAGATCGGCGAGGTCATTCGCCGGCTCAACGAAGAGGAAGAGCTGACCGTGGTGCTGGTGGAACAGAAACTGGGCTTTGCCAGGAAGTACGGGCATGAATTCCGGTTGATGGAGAGGGGGCGGGTAGTAGCTGCCGATACCATGGACGGACTCAGTGAACAATTGATCCGACAGCATCTGGCTGTCTGACTTGACAGGTATCGCCCGGTGTTGGCACGTTAAGTGCTTTCCAACAACGAAAACCATAACAATAAAACAGTGAGCCATGCAGGCCATGAACAGCATCATCTCTGTCAACGAAAAGCAAGAGTGTTCCCGGGCACAGGCTTGTCCATCGACCGGCAGCCACTGGGAGGCAGACCTGAGTCTGCGCATTGAAAAAACGGCGTGGGGTTCCTGCCTGAGTGACAATCGGCACCAGGGTCCTCTCTATGTGCAGAAACCTTTTTATCCCGAGGGACGCGGGCTGCCGCACATCTACCTGCTGCATCCTCCCGGTGGTCTGGTGTCCGGAGACAGCCTTCACATCAGGGCAGAGGTGGGAGCCGGTGCCGGCGTCCTGCTGACCACCCCGGGTGCCGGTCGCATCTACCGGGCCCGAGCGGGAGAGCAGCGCCAACAGCAGCAGACCGATCTGTGCCTGGCAGCGGGAAGCAGCCTGGAATGGCTGCCCCTGGAAACGATCATCTACCCTGGTGCACAGGCCAATCTGGAAACACGCATCAATCTGGTGCATGACTGCCTCTTCATGGGCTGGGAGCTTACCTGTCTGGGCTTGCCGGCCAGTGGCGGCAGCTTCGACAGCGGCAGCCTGCGGCAAGGCTTCCGGATTGACTGTGACGGGTTTCCGGTGTTGCTTGAAAACCTCGTCCTGGACGCGACCGGCAGAGCGCTGCTTGCTGCCGCTGCCGGCTTGCAGGGCTACACCACCAGCGGCATTTTCGTGATCGGACCGCTGCCGGGGGAGAGGGCTGAAAGCTTGCTGGCCATGCTGCGTGCGACCCAGGCGGCGCCGGACGACGGCTCCCGGACCGGCATGACACTGGTCGGTCCGACAGGATCCCAAAGCAGCTTCATCATTGCCCGCTATCTGGGTCATTGCGCCGAAGCCTGCCGGCGTTTCTTTATCGGGCTCTGGCAGCTGTTGCGGCCCCTGGTGCTGGGCCGGGATGCCTGTCAGCCCAGAATCTGGGCAACCTGATGCAACAGGGGGAGAATCCGTAACAACTCGACAAATGACGTCATAACGACATCCGGGAGCCAGTGAAAGAGATGGACTTATTGCCAAGAGAGAAAGACAAACTGCTGGTATTCACCGCTGCGCTGCTGGCAGAAAGACGCCTGGCGCGGGGCCTGAAACTGAATTATCCGGAAGCGGTGGCACTCATTACCATGGAAATCATGGAAGGTGCCCGCGATGGCAGGAGCGTGGCCCAGCTGATGAGTACAGGCCGGCAGATACTGCGCGCCGATCAGGTGATGGAGGGCGTGGCGGAACTGATCCCGGAGGTGCAGGTGGAAGCCACCTTCCCGGATGGAACCAAGCTGGTAACGGTTCATAACCCGATCAATCAGGCATGATCCCAATTTGCAAGCCGAAAAGACCAGAAGAGGAACTCATGATCCCAGGAGAATTCAAGATGGCCGAAGGTGTGATCACCCTCAATCCGGGGCGCGACACGCTGCGGCTGCGGGTGGAAAACAGTGGCGACCGCCCGGTACAGGTTGGCTCCCACTACCATTTTTACGAGGTGAACCCCGCGCTGCGCTTTGATCGTGCGCAGGCGCGAGGTTACCATCTGAACATCGCCGCCGGCACCGCCGTGCGTTTTGAGCCCGGTCAGGGCCGCGAAGTGGAACTGGTAGCCTACGCGGGCAGGCGCCGGGTTTATGGCTTTCGGGCTGCCATCATGGGTGAGCTGGATGCCACTGAGGAAGCAGCAGTGGACGTGCCGGGCGCGAACCATGCCGGACCAGGAGAGCGGCCATGACGACACTCGACCGGCACACTTACGCCCAGATGTTCGGTCCCACCACCGGTGATCGTGTGCGCCTGGCAGACACGGAACTCTGGCTGGAAGTGGAGAAGGATCTGTGCCGCTACGGTGACGAGGTCAAGTTCGGTGGCGGCAAGGTCATCCGTGACGGCATGGGGCAGAGCCAGGCTGCCGCCGGCTTCAGTGTCGATCTGGTGATCACCAATGCGCTCATTCTCGATTACTGGGGCATCATCAAGGCCGATGTCGGTGTCAAAAATGGCCGCATCGCCGCCATCGGCAAGGCCGGCAATCCCGATGTGCAGGAGGGCGTGAGCATCAACATCGGTCCCGGCACCGAAGTGGTGGCGGGGGAGGGACTGATTCTCACCGCCGGTGGCATCGATGCCCATGTCCACTTCATCTGTCCGCAACTGGTGGAGGAGGCGCTGATGTCGGGGATTACGACCATGCTGGGAGGCGGTACCGGCCCGGCGACCGGCACCAATGCCACCACCTGCACCCCCGGCGCCTGGAATCTGGGCAGAATGCTGCAGGCCACCGATGCGTTTCCGATGAATTTCGGGTTCATGGGCAAGGGCAATGCCAGTCTGCCGGAGGCCCTGGAAGAACAGCTGCTGGCCGGGGCCTGTGGGCTCAAGCTGCACGAAGACTGGGGGACCACACCCGCCGCCATCGACAATTGCCTCAGTGTGGCAGAAAGATACGATGTGCAGGTGGCCATCCACACCGATACCCTCAATGAATCCGGATTTGTGGATGATACCCTGGCGGCCTTCAAGGGCAGGGTGATTCATACCTATCACACCGAGGGTGCCGGCGGCGGTCATGCTCCCGACATCATCAAGGCCTGTGCGGCTCCCAATGTACTGCCGTCTTCCACCAACCCCACCCGCCCCTATACGATCAATACCGTGGATGAGCACCTGGACATGCTGATGGTCTGCCATCACCTGGACAGCAGCATTCCCGAAGATGTGGCTTTTGCGGATTCGCGTATCCGCAAGGAAACCATTGCGGCGGAAGACATTCTCCACGATCTCGGTGCCTTCAGCATGATCGCGTCTGACTCACAGGCCATGGGCCGGGTGGGGGAGGTGATTACCCGCACCTGGCAGACCGCCCACAAGATGAAGGTGCAGCGCGGGCCTTTGCCGGAAGACGAGGACAGCCGGGGTGCCGACAACTTTCGCCTGCGCCGGTATATTGCCAAATACACCATCAACCCCGCCATCACCCACGGCATCGCCCACGAAGTGGGGTCCATCGAAGTGGGGAAACTGGCGGACCTGGTGCTGTGGAAACCTGCTTTTTTCGGGATCAAGCCGGCCTTGATCATCAAGGGTGGTTTCATCGCAGCGGCCCCGATGGGCGACCCCAATGCTTCCATACCGACACCGCAGCCGGTGCATTACCGGATGATGTTCGGTGGTTTCGGTCAGGCTCCGGCGGCACTCTCGGTGAGCTTCAGCTGCGCCGCCGCAGTGAAGGCCGGCGTGGCCGGGGCACTGGGTCTGCGGCGGGTGCTGGTGGCCTGCCGCGATACCCGCTCAATCGGTAAAAAAGACATGTTGCTGAATGACTGGCTGCCGGAAATCAGTGTCGACCCACAGACCTATGAAGTCCGGGCCAATGGTGAACTGCTCAGCTGCGAGCCAGCGGCGGAACTGCCGCTGGCGCAGCGTTATTGTTTGTTTTGAAACGGGAGGCAAGCCGTCCATGCTGGAGATTCATCAACGCCTCGGGATGCACTGCCATGAGGAGGTCCATGACCGGATCATGCTCAGCCACGAGCAACGCGACAAGGGCCGCATTCGCACACTGTCCACCGCCGGGGAGGAGGTGCGCATCTTCCTCGAGCGCGGCCGGCCCTTGGCAGTCGGTGAATACCTGCTGACGACCTGCGGCCGGCATGTGCTGGTGGAAGGTGCCGTGGAGACCGTGGCCAGCGCCAGCTGCGATGATTGGCTCAGCTTCAGTCGGGCCTGTTATCACCTGGGCAACCGCCATGTAAAGGTACAGCTCGGCGCCTGCTGGCTGCGCCTGCTGCCCGACCATGTGCTGGAAGATCTGCTGCGTCTGCAGGGACTGGAGATCAGGCATGAGCAGGCCGTCTTCATTCCTGAACCTGGAGCGTATAGCCATGGCCTGCTCGTCCATGCTCACCAGCACTGATCTGCTGATGACGGATGCCGGGCTGCTGCGGCTGCTGCAACTGAGCAGTGCCGTTCTGCCGGTGGGTGCCTATGCCTTTTCCCAGGGTCTGGAATATGCCATCGGGGCCGGCTGGCTGCAAACGCCGGAAGATATTGCGCGGTGGCTGGAAGACCAGTTGCGGCTGGCGCTGGCACGGGTGGATATTCCCATTCTGTACCGTATCTTCGACATGTCAGGGGGCGGGCACAGTGCAGCCCTAGACTACTGGAATGCCTGCCTGCTGGCGTGTCGCGAAACCCGTGAACTGCGCCTGGGGGACACGGCCACCGGGCTGGCACTGCGCCGACTGCTGCGGCAGCTGGACGTGCCGGTGCCGGCCTTGAAGGGCGAGCCGGCTTTTGCCACCTTGTTTGCCGTCGCCGCCCGCCACTGGGGCATAGGCCGGCAGGCGGCGGCTCTCGGTCTGGTCTGGTCCTGGCTGGAAAACCAGGTTGCCGCCGCCACCAAACTGCTGCCCCTGGGTCAAACCCAGGCCCAGGGCCTGCTGAGCCGTGTGCAGCAGCAGATTCCTGCCGCATTGACGCTGGCCGATGCACTGCAGGATCATGAACTCGGCGCCAGCCTGCCGGGTCTGGCGCTTGCCAGTTGCCAGCATGAAACGCAATACACCCGTTTGTTCAGATCCTGAGGAGGATGCCATGCCAGACCATACCATCATGGGTTCCGAAGCCATCCGTCACAGGGCCGGCGCAAGGCCGGCCGTTGCCCGGCAGACTCTGCGCGTGGGTGTCGGGGGCCCGGTAGGTTCCGGCAAGACCGCACTGCTGCGGGCGCTGTGTGTGGCATTGCGCGAGCACTATGCCATTGCCGTGGTCACCAACGATATCTATACCAGGGAAGATGCGGATTTCCTGACCCGCCATGAAGCCCTGAGTGCCGACCGCATCATTGGCGTGGAGACGGGTGGCTGTCCCCATACCGCCATCCGCGAGGATGCGTCGATGAACCTGGCCGCTGTCGATGAACTGCTGCTGCGCCATGGCAGCCTGGACATGATCTTCGTGGAAAGTGGAGGCGACAATCTCAGTGCGACCTTCAGCCCGGAGTTATCCGATCTGACGCTGTACGTCATCGATGTGGCTGCCGGCGACAAAATTCCCCGCAAAGGCGGCCCCGGCATTACCCGCTCCGATCTGCTGATCATCAACAAGATCGATCTTGCCCCCCTGGTAGGTGCTTCCCTGGATGTGATGGATCGCGATGCCCGCAGGATGCGCGGTGACAAACCCTTTGTGTTCACCAATCTGAAAGAGGGCACGGGGCTCGATGTCATCATCGCCTTCCTGATCGAAGCGGGCATGTTGCCACCGGCGCCGGTCTCCAGACAAGACCGGTAGCCCTTGTATTGAGAACACAGATATCATCAGACCCAAGTCATGAATTCATTGAGAAAAGAGGAAAAACCCATGAAAATCCAACATGGCGCGACACGTCTGGCCAGGCTGATGCTTTTGCCACTGGGCCTGTACACGGCTTTGGTTTCAGCCCATCCCGGTCATGGCGAAGGTTTGAGCCATGAGGTGCAGCATGGTGCCTGGTTTCTGGCCGGTATTCTGGTGCTGGCTGTGCTGGTACAGGGCTACCAGATCTACCTCCGGCGCAAAAGGTAGATTGCAAAGGGTCGCCGGCACTACTGGCAGTGGTCAGTCAATAGTCTGATGGCAACGCTGGCGGCTGCCGTGCGGTTCTCCACGCCGAGATTGGGAAATATCTGTTCCAGATGCTTGTTGACGGTGCGGGGGCTGATGCCAAGGATTTCAGCGATATCGCGGTTGGCCTTGCCCTGACTGAGCCAGAACAGGACTTCGGATTCCCGGGCGGTGAGCTTGAGATGGCGGCGCAGCAGGTCTGCACCGGAGATTTTTTGCATGTCCACCAGTCTCAGCAATATTTCCTGAGGCCCCCGGAGTTCGATCAGGACGACGCCCAGGGGATGGTCGATATCATCAAAGCGCAGTTGTTGCTGAACCTTGGGCACATGCCCAAGCCAACGGCTCAGTTGTCCGGCCATGCTGGTTTGACACCATTCTTCCGAGACCCCGGCCCGGGCAAACAGCGCGTGAGCCTGGGGGGTTGCCCACCGCAGACGGCCATCGCTGGCCACGGACAACAAATACTGGCCGGTAGCGTCCAGGGCCTGCCGGGCACTGCTGGCGAGCCGGGCATTGTCCAGATGAACCTTCATCCGGGCCAGCAGTTCATCGGCCTTGACAGGTTTGCCGAGGTAGTCGACCCCACCGACTTCCAGCCCCCTGACGATACTGCCGGTATCGCTGAGTCCGGTCATGAAAATCACCGGAATGCCGGCCAGTTCCGGGTCCGCCTTGAGCCGGCGACAGGTTTCGAAACCATCCATGCCGGGCATCAGGGCATCCAGCAGAACCATGTCCGGACGCAGGCGGCGGGCGATGGTCAGGGCCTGCCGGCCTTCCAGTGCCACCAGCACGTTGAAACCGGCCTGTTCCAGAATATCGTTGATCAGGCTGAGAGCATCCGGCGCATCGTCCACTACCAGAACGAGGTCTGCTGAACGTGTGTTATCCATCAGCATTGATCCTCCAGATTGCTGGCCAGTTGATCAAAGCGCATATCGCTGCTGAGCTTGCGGAAAAACTTCAGGGTGTCAGCGTTGACGAGGCTGGCTTTCTCGATGTCATCGAGGGTCTTGCGGACACCCTGGGGGTGGCCGATCCGGGCATAGGCGCGCAGTTCGCGCAACAGGGCATGACCGGGCAGCATCTGTCCAAGGCTCATGGAATGGGCTGGCAGTGATGATTCGGCACTGCCGGACTTGTCGCCGTCGTATGTCCACTCCAGCTTCAGCCAGTGCGCCAGGCAGTCCAGCAGTTTCTGAGTGTTGATGGGCTTCACCAGATAGTCATTGTGGCAGGCGCCATCCCGGGGCTTGCTGTGGCGTTCATGGGCGTCGGCGGAAATCATGATGATGGGCGCCCGGCAGCCGCGGGCACGGATTTCTTCGGCCAGTTCCAGGCCATTCATACCTGGCATCGACACATCCAGCAGCAACAGATCGGGCGCCGCACCGGCCAGCATGTCCAGGCAGCCGTTGGCATTGCCGGCTTCCAGGGTCGTGAAACCGAGAGGGTTCAGCAGGTCTGCCAGCAGCCCCCGGTGTACCGGTTCATCATCCACCAGCACCAGCGTCCTGCGTGCGCCCCGATAGCCGCGGATCACCCGGCTTGGAAGCCCATCCTCCTGTGGTCTGTCCACCCACGAGAACAACAGCGACACGCTGAAACAACTGCCCTTGCCGGGGCTGCTGCTGATCTTGAGCTCGCCGCCCATGACCTCGGTGAGCAGGCGCACGATGGTCAGCCCGAGGCCGGTACCCGGTACATTGGGCACATCGGGATTGCGTACCCTTTCGAAGGGGTCGAGGATGCGGTGGATGTCTTTGTCGTGAATGCCGATGCCGGTATCGGTCACCGAAAATTCAGCCACCTGGTTGCGATAGCGGACATGGAAATCCACCCGGCCCTTTTCAGTGTATTTGATGGCATTGGAGAGCAGGTTGATCAGAATCTGACGCAGACGCTTTTCATCGGTGATGACGACGCGGGGAAGCCGGTTGTGGAGGTGGCAGGCAAACCCGATGGCTTTCTCCCGGGCCTGCTCCTGAAACATGGAAACCAATTGCTCCAAAAGTTCGGGAAGTTTTACCTGGTTGCGGTAGATGTCGAGACGGCCGGCTTCGATCTTGGAGATGTCCAGCAGGCCTTCGATGAGGTCGGTCAGGTATTCGCCGCTGCGTTTGATGATCTGCAGGGCGCGGTGGTGCTGGACGGGCATGTCGGGTTTCTGCGCCAGCAGTTGGGCATAGCCCAGCACGGATTGCAAAGGGGTGCGCAGTTCATGACTGATACCGCTCAGATAGCGGCTCTTGGCGTTGTTGGCGTGTTCGGCCAGTTCCTTGGCCTTCTGCAGGGCCTGGTCGGTTTCCTTGTGGGCCTCGATTTCCCGCATCAGGCGCAGCGTCTGCCGGTTGGATTCCTGCTGTGCGACCAGGCGGCTTTCATGGGCCAGCAGAAAGAGCCAGGAAATCACCCCGGAAATGATCAGCAGAATGAAAAAGAGGGTGGTCAGGGTCTGCCCCAACAGCAACTCTTCCCCAGGCGTCTGGGGCCGCATCTGAAAATTGACCAGTGTCAACAGCACGGCAATCACCAGATTGGCGCTGATCAGCAGTGCCAGAAATCGCCCCAGCCGCGAATCGAACAGGCGGATGACAAGGGCAGAAAACCGTGGCGTCAACAGGGTCCGGCACTGTTCCGAAAAACGTACCCGGGGCTTGCAGCTATCCAGACAGCGGGAGTCCAGCGAGCAGCACAGGGAACAGATGGCACCCTGGTAGGCCGGACAGTAACTCATATCCTCCGCTTCAAAGGCGGTCTCGCAAATGCAGCAAGGCAGGCTGGCGGGCTCGCGCTGTTGGGCAGGCGATTCGGAGCCACGGTTCTGTCCATTATCGGTAACGGTGCTGAGGGCAATCAGCGTGTCGATTTCCGGGGACTGCCGGGCCAGGTAGAAACGGCTGCGGGTAAGCACGGCAACGGCGGGCACGGTCAGGAAACAGAGACCAAGGCTGATGAAATGGGACAGGTACCTGGGCGCCTCGCCGAAAACACCCAGATAGCAAAGGATGCCGATCGTTGAGGCCAGCAGCATGGAGACGACTCCGACGGGATTGATGTCGTAGAGATGGGCGCGTTTGAACTCCACATAGGAAGGGCTCAGACCCAGGGGTTTGTTGATCATCAGGTCGGCCGACAGCGAACCGAGCCAGCTGACGGCGACGATCGCGAAAATTCCCAGAATGGCTTCCAGAGCCCGGTAGATGCCCAACTCCATCAGGATCAGGGCAATGGTGACATTGAATACCAGCCATACCACGCGGCCGGGATGGCTGTGGGTCAGACGGGAAAAAAAGTTGGACCAGGCGATGGAGCCGGCATAGGCATTGGTGATGTTTATTTTCATCTGAGAGATGATCACCATCAGTCCCGCCAGGACCAATGAGAACGTCGGGGAATGGATCAGCATATTGAAGATGCTCTGGTACATATAGGTGGGATCCACTGCCTGCTCCAGGGACACACCCCTGGAAAAGGCCAGGTAGGCCAGGAAGGAACCCAGCAGCATCTTGATGAGGCCGATGAAGATCCAGCCCGGTCCGGCCAGGACCAGCCAGAACCACCAGCGCCTGCGGTTCTCCCGGGTTTTCGGTGGCATGAAGCGCAGATAGTCCACCTGTTCCCCGATCTGAGCCACCATTGCAAAGAGCACGGAAGCGGCGGAACCAAACAGCACCAGATTGAAGCTGCTGCCGCTTTGCGGATGGCCCGCCGTGAAATGGGTCCAGTCATCGATCCGGGAGAATTCATACCAGGCCACCACGAGCAATGCTGTACATTGCAGAAGCAGCCACAGGGATTGGGTGCCGATCTGGAATTTACTGATGGCCGTGATGCCATGAGTGACGATGGGAACTACCGCCAGGGCGCAAAGCACATAACCGATGGCGGGGGGGATGCCCAGCAGGGCCTGCAGGGCGGAGGCAAGTATCGCCGCCTCGATGGCAAAAAATATGAAAGTGAAGGACGCATAGATCAGTGAGGTAATGGTGGAACCCAGATAGCCGAACCCGGCACCCCGGGTCAGCAGATCGATATCAAGCCCGTGTCTGGCGGCGTAGTAGGTGATGGGGAAGCCGGTGATGAAGATTACGGCTGCCACCGTAAGCATCGCAATCAGCGCATTGGCAAAACCGTAATTCAGTGTCACTGAGGCACTGATGGCCTCCAGCGCCAGAAAGGCGGTGGCGCCCAGAGCGGTTTGGCCGACATGGGCGATGGACCAGCGCCGGGCTTTCTTGGCGGTAAAACGCAGCGCGTAGTCTTCCAGGGTCTGGTTGCCCACCCATTGATTGTACTGCCTGCGGACGCGGAAGATATGCTGTGTTGGCTGCATGGCCGCCGCTCTTACCGGAAGCTGTCCACAAGGCCGGAGCGGCTCCTCATTTTGGTGCTCCGGTCCAGATCACGCCTGTTTTTGGGGCAGACCTGATGATTGAAGACGAGAGTTTTTCAGCAATTACGGTCGGTCTTGAACAGGAATAATGGTCCATCGCTGTACATTCCCCCTTTGTTATCATTGGCCCGCTTCCCGGGACTGTTGATATTTTTTGTGATTGACGTCCCTATCCAGATGATGGACAGGCAAGATTTGTACCAGTGAGAAAAAGAGCGCCTATTCAGAGGTTCCCTTGTTGAAATATTTTGGAATCATGTAGAATGAGCGCCGTCAGGATTGATGAATTCCTCGTGAAGCGAGTTTGCAAATCGCCGCTATACAGAGTAACAAGCGCACGTGAAAAGGAGGTCAGTCCACATGAAAAAAATCAGGTTTCACACCCCGCTGTCATTTGTCCTGTCATTCTTCCTGGCAGGGGCCCTTCATGCTGCGATCATTAATGTTCCGGCAGATCAACCAACGATACAGGCTGCCATCGATGCCGCCGGTGACGGCGACACCATTTCGGTGGGAGCGGGCACTTATCCACCCTTCAGTACTTCCTTCGCCGGTCCGGAGAATCTCATCATTCAGGCGGCTGAAGGCGCGACACCGGTCATTGCAGGCAATAATGACAGTACCATAAGCCGGGTTGTCGATCTGCGAGCCGGCGGGACCGAATTCACGGGCTTCAGCATCCATGGCCCGGGCGATGTCGCTATTTCCATTTCCGGCCAGGATGTCAGCGTCCACGACAATAGCATCACTGCCGCGTTGACCGGTATTCAAACCACCACCCAGTTTTTGCAGGGGAGAGTCGAAATTGACAACAATACCGTGAGCGGGGCGACGGTTGGTATTTCTCTGCAGAACATCGCGAATGAGGTCCGGGGGAATACGCTCGATGTCACAGAAACCGGCATTGGAATCGGCAATTACAAGGGCTGGCGAAATGGTGGCATGGTAGATGACGCTTTCAGTATTGCCGGCCTTGGTATTGAGCTTGGTGGAGCCCTTGTCGACAATAGAATAGAAAACAATCAGCTTACGGTTGCCAATGGCAGTGGCGTTGCGGTGGAGGTGATCCCTACTTCCAACTCTGGTCTGGACTATTTGTTGGAAAACAACACATTCAACGGGGTCGTGCTGGTAAGGGACAGTGGCGGAGAACAGGCAATATTCGAGGAGGATGCAGGTCCTCCCCCGGCCGATCCCCGCTGGATGAAACGGATTTTCACGTCGATCCAGCCTGCCGTCGATGCGGCCGCGACGGGCCATACCGTTGTGGTCGCCGCGGGTACCTATGCCGGCAATATTCAGATTGACACTCCAGGCCTGACCGTGGCCGGCGACGATGGTGGTGGCGTAAACCTTGACGGAAAAATTACTGTTGCGGCGGTCGATGTCTCGGTGTCCGGATTTTCAATTAACGGTTCCGGCAATGATTACGGCATTCGGGTAGACGGTGTTGCCGGTGCAGAGATCAGGGACAACATACTGACCAACATCGGCACAGGCTTTGCCGGTAATTCTGCTCAGGGTATTTACCTGCTTGGCAGCACCAACAATGCGGTCATTACAGGCAATACCATTAGCGGAGTGGGCAGTGCTGCCACGTCTTCATCCAACAAGGGAATTTTTATCGGTGATTCCGTGGCGGCCCCGGCTGCCGGAATCGCAATTTCAGGAAACACGATAAGTGGCGTTGCGGGTGGTGACAAGGGTGGCTATGGGGTGCTTGTCAATCATCAGGTCTCAGGATTGTCCGTTAGCGGAAACACCTTTTCCGGTCTGTCCGGGGCATGGGTACATGCTGTTGGTCTCGAGGGCAATACTCCCAACGCAGAGATCGTGAACAATCAGTTTTCGGCACTGATGGCAGATGGCCAGGATGAAGCGGCTATCTTTTTCGAGGCCAATCCAGCGCTTGCATCGGTAAGCCTGCCCAACAACCGTTTCGCTGCGGATATTGCCTTCGGTGTAGCCATCCATCCCGATTTACAGAGCAGCAGTCCGGCAATGCAGGCTGACGCGTCACGTAATTATTGGGGAGCGCTCAGAGGCCCTGTCGACGGTGCCAAGGCCGGCCCGGGGGTCAAGGTTTCTCCGTGGTATGTGGATACAGGTTTGACGCGCCTGTCGACGGCACCAGCCAACTTGAGCCTGCAAGCGCCGCCAGCGGCTACGCTGGTGGGACAATTCATTGCGGGAGCACCTGCGGTGCAGGTGAGTGACGCGGAAGGCAATCCGGTCGCCGGTGTTGCAGTAACGGCCAGGCTGTCGAGCGGAGGCTTCAGTGGCGGCAATGCCACGGTTATCACGGCTGCCAATGGGCTGGCCGTCTTTAATACTCTGCGCGTTGCCCAGGTGGGCAGCTTTACCCTGACTTTTTCGATACCGGAGCTTGCCAACCTGGTTTCCGGGCTTTTTGTGGTCTTTGCCCTTGAACCTGTCCCCGAACCGGTCGTGGCGCCGGAACCTGAAGTGCCAATTGCCGGGGAGGTGGAAGATATCGTCGGCACCATAGTCGTTCCTCCTGCGGAAAGCGGGGAAGGTGTCTCTGCTGCCGCCCTCGAGGCCGTTGATCAGGCCGCCACGGCAGCACGGGGCCTGGCAAACACGATTGCCGGGCGTATCACAGAGGTGAATACTGATACCGCCATCGATGCCCTTGGCTCCATAGGCCAGGTCGTCAATGTGACCGGCAATGTGGCCGCCAATACCAGAGCAACAGGCAATGCCACAGGCGCTGTCTCAACGGCCAGTAGTGGTGGCGCGGCGCTGAGCAGCTTTTCTTCTCTGCTCGCTGCCATCGATTCCAATGCCAATGGCACGGCGGCACCTGTAGTCCTGACGCCGGTACAGAAAACGGCCGTACAGCAAGCCACGATTCAGGCAGTGGCTTCTGCCGTGCAAATACTGACGGTTACGTCCGGAACGACAAGCAGGAAAACAGTGCTGACAGACCTGGGCAGGATCATCAGCAGCAACGTGAATCTGGGTGTGGCGCTGACCAGCACCCAGGCCGATGCCCTGCTGGAGGCCGCAGAGCAGGCCACAGTCCCGGCAGGCGATGCCGAGACCCAGCTGGAGACCTCCATTCCCATCAAACCCCAGAACAAGGGTCTGATTTCCAGGGACGTGCTCACGGAGGCATTGGCAGGCTCAGGGGTGAGCCCGCAGGAACAGGATGATTTCCTGATGGAACTGGCGCAGGCCATCAATCCGGCCGATATCAATGTGGGCGACCTCAATGGAGAAGAGGCCCTCAGCTCCGGATTCAATGGGGCTTTGGGTGGGGCTGCGGGCTCTATCAGCTTTGATGCCGGCACCGGGGTGATCGGGTTTACGATTGGCGCTGGCAATGTGCAGGCCCTCCGTGTGGCCCAGGCGCTGACTCTCGATGGACAGGCCACCGACAAGCCGGGCGCACAGGCTATCTCTGTGGCGGAGCGTATTATTCCGGGAAGGGTGATCTCGTCCAATGTCGTGGCTGCCAGTTTCCCGGATGGCATCCAGGTCCGTGGCGATGGTTCCGTGATCATCACCAACCAGCGGCTTGCCTCGATCGTGGTGCCGGCCTCCTTCGATCGGATCAATTTATTCGCAGACCTGAGAAATCTGGGCGTCACCGCCGTGGACAGCAGCGGCAACCTGACCATCGATGATGGCGGGGACTTCCATTTTTCGGGCACCTTTGATTACAGGGGGATTATCGTGGGTGGCACTGCGGTGACGAACACCACTCTCAGTCCGCCGGCCTCGGGTGACGATGAATCGGATCCGGCGTTCGTCTACAGGGTGACATACCGGGATGGCACGCGTCAGGATATCCAGCCTTTCCTGGTCGAGGACGATTTTGTGGCCTCCATCAGAAGCCGCGGCCTGAGCGTGATCACGAACAGGAACAACGGCCGGATTACCGTGATCGGGCGCCAGTTCCGGCCCTCCTACTTTGTGGACATTCATGATGCCCAGACCCTGGCATTCTGGAATGAAAAAAAGGATGACAGTGGTTTGGCGTATCGGGCGATAGACATCAATGCGGATGGCATCATGGACTTTCAGGTGATTTCCGGCACTACCGTTCAGGTGGCTTATGGCTTGTAGGGACGAGTCCCTGTTTAAAAGGCAAGGTCAAGAATCCAGTCACCATTGCCAACAGGGCTCAGCTCGACCTTCCAGAGCTGGTCCTGGGTCCAGACTTTGTTGAGAATCAGATTTCCTGCGGCCAGGTAGCTGTCATTGCATTCGGGATGATTGCTGACCTTGCGCAGCTCCGTGACCGACCAGAACCCATCCATATAGCGCAGGCGACCGGCAAAGGACTGCGCATTGATATTGATCAGTGGCACATAGATATCCTTGTTGGCCAGTAATTCGGCGTGGCAGATTTTGTGGGGATAGGGCGCGGCGGCGATGTCTTCTGTACTGAGTGTGTGCTGGCAGGCGCCCAGACTTGCATACATGACCGAGGTTTTTTCAGGCAAGTGGCCGATGCCGAGAGCATGGCCCAATTCATGAAGCACCGTATGCCTGAAACAGGAGTCACTGCGCCGTTGCCGGAAAGCCTCCCGGTGCAGAAATATCTCCACCCCGGCAATGGCGCCTGTACTGGGGTAGACCCAGCGTTTGCTTGCCCCCTGGCTCAGAATATCGCTGCCATTGCGTATCATTTCCAGGGTATCGACCCAGCGGATTACGATTTTTCCCGCCTGAAAACCCCTGTCGGCAGCAAGCCTGGAATAGTGCATCTGCAGTTCTATCCGGGCCGACCAGGACGCAATGGCATACTCGATGGCGGCCTCGACCTCCTGAGCGGACAAGGGCGAACCGGTGTCCAGGTAAACCACTTCAGGCGCCTGTTGCCAGCTGGCCGCCCCGCTTTCCTGCGGCCAGTTGCACAGGGCCAGCAGAGCAATCAGGACGGCAAACCGGCGCAGGCAATACGGCGGGATGATTTTTGCGAAGTTTGTGATAAACGCAATACGGGTGGAGCCTGCACTGTGCGGTGGTTTAAGCATGGTTCCCTCCTGTTTGTCCCTGCAGGAGGTATATCGGCGCATGCGTTTATTTTTGTAGGCGGCAATGGCACTTGGCCGGTTCAACTTGCCAGTCTCGCCGTGCAGCAGAACTGTGATCTGATATCAGGGCGTGCTTGAATTTTGGCCTTGCGGCAGATTTGCAGGGGAGGAGGGGATAAACAAAAAAGGGCTTGGCTTTTTATAGCCAGGCCCTTGAATTGTCTGGTAGCAATGGGTGGACTCGAACCACCGACACCAGCATTATGAATGCTGTGCTCTAACCGACTGAGCTACATTGCCAAAAACCTTGCGGAAAAGCGTTTGCCGCTTTTCAAAGGATGCGAATTCTGGGCATTCCGCGCGCTTTTGTCAAGCCGGAGAACGGTCGGGATTCTTTAAACATTGAAGCGGAAATGCATCACATCGCCATCCTGGACGATGTAGTCCTTGCCTTCCAGGCGCCATTTGCCGGCATCCTTGGCGCCCTGTTCGCCCTTGCAGCGAATGAAATCGTCATAGGCGATGACTTCGGCGCGGATGAAACCCTTCTCAAAATCCGTATGGATCACGGCGGCCGCTTTCGGAGCGGTGGCACCGATCCTGACGGTCCAGGCGCGGACTTCCTTGACGCCTGCCGTAAAATAGGTCTGCAGGCCCAGCAGCTGGTAGGCGGCGCGGATGACACGATCCAGCCCCGCTTCGCTCATGCCCATGTCCAGCAGAAACTCCATCTTCTCGTCATCGGCGAGCTCGGCAATCTCGGCTTCCAGCTTGTTGCACACGACCACCACGGCCGCGCCTTCGGCTTCGGCAATCGTCCGCACCTGATCCAGAAAGGGGTTGTCGTCGAAACCACCTTCGTCCACATTGGCGATGTACAGGGTTGGTTTCACTGTCAGCAGGTGCAGGCTGTAGACCTCGGCCAGCTGTTCCGGCGTCAGGTTGAGGCTGCGTACCGGGCGGTCCTGATTCAGGTGGGCCTGGATGTGTTCCAGCAGGACTTTTTGCCTGATCGCGTCCTTGTCGCCGCTCTTGGCGTTGCGGGAGGCCCTGAACAGCGCCTTGTCCACGCTCTCCAGATCGGCGAGAGCCAGTTCGGTGTTGATGATATCGATGTCGTCAGCGGGCTTGATGCGGTTGGCCACGTGGATCACGTTGTCATCCTCGAAGCAGCGCACCACATGGGCAATGGCATCGGTTTCGCGGATATTGGCCAGAAACTTGTTGCCCAGGCCCTCGCCCTTGGACGCCCCGGCCACGAGGCCGGCGATATCGACAAACTCCAGCGTGGTGGCCAGGGTTTTTTCGGGTTTGACGATGGCCGTCAGGGCATCCAGACGTGGGTCGGGCACTGCCACGATGCCGGCATTGGGCTCGATGGTGCAGAAGGGAAAGTTCTCGGCCGCAATCCCGGCCTTGGTCAGGGCGTTGAACAGCGTGGATTTGCCGACATTCGGCAGACCGACGATACCGCATTTGATTCCCATGCTTACATGTCTCGATTCAGTGTTACTAAGATTCAGTGTTACTAGAGTTCAGGCCTGGTATGAAGCCTGTTCATGGCTGTCTGCCATTCTCCTGCTGCCAGCAGTGGCGTCACGTCAATGGCCCGGGCGATGCTGTCGTGGATCAATTCAGCGTCCTGTTTCGAGGGTTCTCCCAGCACATGGTTCAAAACCCGGGCGGGATCGCCAGGATGGCCGATACCGATGCGCAGACGGTGGAAGCCGCTGTCGCCCACGGCCTTGATGATGTCCCTGACGCCATTGTGTCCGCCGTGTCCGCCACCCGTCTTGAGACGGACCGTACCCACGTCAAAGTCCAGTTCGTCATAGGCTATCAGAATATGCTCCGGCCTTATTTTGTAATACTGGCTGATGGCCGCCACGGCTTTGCCACTGTGGTTCATGAAGGTGGTGGGAAATAGCAGTCGCAAGCTCCTGCCCATGATGTTGATACGGGCGCCCAGGCCAAAAAAACCGGGTTCGGGCTTGAGCTCAGCCTGATACGCCTGGCACAGGGCCGCAACGAACATGGCACCGGCATTGTGGCGGGTAGCCTGGTATTGCTGGCCCGGGTTACCCAGGCCAACAATCAGTTCAAGTGCGTGCTTACTGTCCACTCGGATTCAGGGAACAGTATTTATCAGGCATCTGCATCAGGTGTGTCGGCAGATTCAGCGTCGTCATCGGCAGCACCCTTTCTGGCGCTGACCGTGACTACGCCCAGGTCGTTGCCGTGGTTCAGGTCGATGCTGCTGACACCCTTGGGCAGAGCCAGGTTGGAAATATGCAGATTATCGCCCACCTTGAGCTCTTGCATATCCACTTCGATATATTCCGGCAGATCTTTGGGCAGACAGCTGATTTCAAGTTCGGTGATCAAATGATGGATCTGGCCGCCGCCGAGCTTCACACCGACACAGCTTTCCTGGTTCAGGAAGTGCAGGGGCACTTTGACGGTGATCTCGTGGTCGGCACTGACGCGCAGAAAGTCGGCGTGCAGAATCAGCGGCCTGGCGGGGTGGCGCTGCAAGTCCTTGATGATGACATTTTCCTTGGTCTTCCCCAGATCGAGCGTGATCAGGTGCGAGAAAAACGTCTCGTTCTGGACTGCGTGGAGAATATCCTTGTGCGCGAGAGTGATGGAAACAGGGGCTTTGCCCTCACCGTAAATGATGGCCGGGATTTCGCCGGCATGTTTACGCAGGCGGCGGCTCGCACCCTTCCCTACGTCGGCTCGTAACTGAGCATTCAAAACAAAATTAGTCGTCATGATGGTTGTCCTGTACGGCTGCATGTTGCAGACCGCGTTTGCTTCTCCGGAAAACAACACGATTTCCTTTGAGCGTTTGGGTTGACTGTCCCGGCTTGCGACCAGCCGGAACAGGGTTTATCGCCGGCCCGCCATTCAGGTGTTCTCGAACATTGCGCTGACAGATTCTTCATTGCTCACCCGCCGGA
The DNA here is from genome assembly GCA_032250895.1 of Pseudomonadales bacterium. Lineage (GTDB taxonomy): Bacteria > Pseudomonadota > Gammaproteobacteria > Pseudomonadales > Pseudohongiellaceae > JAVVEZ01. The sequence continues at coordinate 21,666 of JAVVEZ010000020.1, forward strand.
TGGACTCGGCCAGAAACCTGGCCAGAGACAACTGGTGGATGCGGCTGCATTTTTTTGCTTCTGCACTCAAGGGTATGGTGTCGGTGACAACCAGTGCATCGAGCGAAGATTGCTCGATATTCTCGATGGCCTTGCCGGACAGGACCGCGTGGGTGCAATAGGCCACGACCTTGATGGCACCCTGTTCTTTCAGGGCGTCGGCCGCCTTGCACAGGGTGCCGGCGGTATCGACCATGTCGTCGACGATCAAACAGGTGCGGTCTCTGACGTCCCCGATCAAATGCATGATCTGGGCCTCGTTGGCCTTGGGGCGGCGTTTGTCAATGATGGCCAGATCGATATCCAGCTGCTTGGCGAAGGCCCTGGCCCGGACCACCCCCCCAATATCCGGAGAGACGACCACCAGATTTTCATACTTCTGGCGCAGGACCTCTTCCACCAACACGGGCGAGCCATAGACGTTGTCCACCGGAATGTGGAAAAAGCCCTGAATCTGCTCGGCATGCAGGTCAATGGTCAGCAGGCGGTTTACCCCGACACAACTGATCATGTCGGCAACCACCTTGGCGCTGATGGGTACCCGGGCGGAACGCACACGCCGGTCCTGGCGGGCATAGCCAAAATAAGGCACGACAGCCGTAATGCGGTTGGCAGAGGAACGATGCAGGGCATCGGCCATCAGCAGCAATTCCATCAGGTTGTCATTGGTGGGATGGCAGGTCGGCTGAATGATGAAGACGTCCTGGCCACGCACATTTTCATTCAATTCGACATTGATTTCGCCATCGCTGAACTTGGACACATCAGCACGACCCAGCGGCACACCCAGTTGCCTGGCGACCTTTTGTGCCAGTTCGGGGTTGGCATTGCCACTGAATACCATCAGGTTGTTGGGCATGGGTTTGGCCTTGTTGTTTGTCGGCTGCGCATGTTTTCTGCTGAGTTTCTTTATCAAACTGACTTACCTGGTTTTTCTTTTTGCTCAGCAGCGCTATGGCTCCTCGCCGTGAATATGGCTGGGGTGGCTGGATTCGAACCAACGCATGCCAGGATCAAAACCTGGTGCCTTACCGCTTGGCTACACCCCATTTGTGTCTGTGTCGGTTTTATATACTCGCCGTCGTGTACTGACCAGGGTAGCGCCTGCGTACCCCTGTACTAGCCATGCAGACCGAGCGCTTTGTGCAAGGGTGAAATATTGACGCCTGCGGCAACAAACCCGGGTAGCGATTCAGGTTTTTTCCTGAGAACCTGCTCGGCCTCATCCTGGCTGTCGAAGCTGGCAAAAACGCTCGCACCGGTTCCTGTCATCCTGGCCGGACCAAAGCGGCTCAGCCACTGCAATGCATCACGAATCTCCGGATAAAGCAGGCTGGCGACCTGTTCACAGTCGTTTTTGCTGCCCAAAACCGGAAAGGCGGGTATTTTGATGGCCGGGGTGTCCCTTGTCAATTGCGGATGGGAAAAAATTTCAGGCGTGGAAGCATGGCAGGCTGGGGTCAGCACGACGAAATGAGACGCGGGCAGGGTCAGGGGTCTGAGCTCCTCACCTATCCCTTCGGCCCAGGCAGAATGGCCTCTGACGAATACCGGAACATCCGCGCCCAGTTGCAGACCCAGTGCCGCAAGCTGGTCCAGCGATAGCTGACATTGCCAGAGCTGGTTCAGGGCCAGCAGTGTCGTGGCCGCATTGGAACTGCCGCCACCGAGCCCGCCGCCCAGCGGGACGCGCTTGTGCAACACGATGTCGGCCCCGCCCGGAGTGGGGCAGTGGGCCTGCAACAGGCGCGCAGCCTTGAGGATGAGGTTGTCGTCATTATTGATGGCGGGGCAGTTGCTGTCCAGTTGAAGGGCGGGGTCGGGGCGGTGCCTGAAACGGATTTCGTCACCGGCATCGAGCAATTGAAACACGGTCTGCAGCAGGTGATAGCCGTCGGCCCGCCTGCCGGTGATGTGCAGAAACAGATTCAGTTTGGCCGGTGCCGGCAAGACCAGTTCGGCCTGCTCTCCGGGTTTCGTGTCCGGCCTGTGCGCCGAGGTCGCGGCAGCAGAAAGCGCAGAGGGACTGTGGGTTGAATCAGGCATGCTGATCAGTGGGCTCCTGGGTCAGCCTGGGGCAAGCGCCAGGTATTGATAAGAAAGGTCAGACGGTAAGGTGTGTGGTCGAGCCGGATCCGGCCCGGCAGAAAATAGCCGGCTGTTGCCTGGTAACGGTCATAGGAAAGTTCCCAGCCATCCTGCCGCAGGCTGGCCAGGCGCTGCTCCGGGCTGAGCGTGGTCTTGCCGCCGGTCTCTGGAGCGGGCAGACCCCGTATCCAGTAATACAGCTGTTTGGCGGGGAATTCATAAGCCAGATAGAGGGCGGCGATATTCTCCAGACTGTCCGCGTAGACGGTCTCTTCACCGGCTTTTTCCAGGGTCGCCCCCTGCGGATTGCCGCTGATTTTGACGGCTCCGGCGCCGAAGGCCCCGCTGAGGCTGATGACATAATCGTCGGCAGTCTGCGCCCAGTTGATAGTGACCGTGCTGGATTCCGAGCTGCTGCGGATATTCAGCCGGCCTTGCAGATCCCAGGATTCCAAGGCCAGCAGGGCGCGCTGGTGTTGCTGCCAACTGAGCCCGGAGACAGGCGTGGTTGCTTGCGTGGCGCAGGCGCTCAGAAAGGCCATCAGCAGGAGCCCGCAACATAGGCGAAACAGCTGAACTCTGACAGGCAGAGAGGAACGGCCCCTGGGCGTGTGGGCAGGGGACAGGGATGGGGAGGCCGGGCAGGACAGGCAGCAAGACACAGAAGGCATCGGCGCGGCATCAGTTTTCAGGGCTGAGCCGCTGAATGGCATTTTTGATGGGGGCGCTGTCGGGTTGCAGCTTCAGGGCGTTGCGCCAGATTTTGTTGGCCTCCGAGTGTTCCCCCTTCACCCACAGGACTTCCCCCAGATGGGCGGCGACTTCATGGTCGGGAAACAATTCAAAGGCGCGTTCCAGATTGACCTGGGCTTCATCGAGCATCCCCAGCCGGTACTGCACCCAGCCCAGACTGTCAATGATGGCAGGGTCATTGGGGGCCAGTTCGATGGCGCGTCTGATCAGTTCGTAGGCCTCCTGATAGCGGGTAGTGCGGTCAGCCAGCGTATAACCCAGACTGTTATAGGCCACAGGACTCTCCGGGTTCAGCTGAATGACCTTGCGCAGATCGTGTTCCATCAGATCCAGATGATTGAGTTCCTGGTTCAGGACCGAGCGCAGAAACAGCAGTTGCACATTGTTGGGGAAGGCGGCGATCGCGGAATCCAGTATTTTGGCGGACTCCTGGGTATAGCCCTCATCCATCAGCACACTGGCTTCCATGGTCAGCAGCGGAATATTGTAGTCGGGGTTGGTATAGCGAATGCTCAGCAGACGCTCGCGAGCCTCGGGATAACGTCCGGCTTTTATCATCAGTTCCGTCAGATTTCGCTGCGCCTGCAGAAAGTTGCTGCCGGATTTGATTTGCAGGTAGTGTTCGATGGCCTGTTCGGCTTGATTGTCCTGTTCGCTCAGAAAGGCCAGATAAAAATGCGCATCGTCCAGGCGCTGCCCATTGTCCACCAGGGTTTGCAGGTAAACACGGGCATCGCTGTAGAGTTGGATTTCCATGCTGATGAGCGCCAGGGAGTAGAGCATGTCGTAGTCATCGGGGTTCTGTTCCACGATCAGCGCGAACTGGGTTTGGGCAGCTTGATATTTCTTTTCCTCGACCAGTTTGCGGGCATAGAGGAAGCGCAGTTGCTTGTGTTGTGGATTGTTGCGCAGGCTTTGTTGCAGACGTCGGACGGCATGGGCTTCCTCGCCCAGCATTTCAAGCAGCTGTACTTCCAGAATGACCACTTCCGGCGCATCGTTCATTTTTTTTGCCAGATCTCGGACCCGCTCATAAGCCAACTGGTACTGTTTGTTCTGCTGATAGAGGTGGGCAAGACTGAGCTGGGCTGATTCATTGTCCGGGAAGCGCTGGACCAGGGCTTCAAAGTCGCTGATGAGACCGTCCAGAATCAGCGTGGCGTCATTGTCGAGTGCCGTGCGTCCGGAAATCAGACGAAAATCGACATCACGCTCCAGTTCCAGCAGGCGGGTAAAATGGCTCAGCGCCTCCCGGTAGCGATTCAGCGCAATCAGTTGCAGGGCCAGGGTCTGATGGGCTTCCGGGGCGTCGGGTTCCAGTTCCAGCCAGAGTTCGGCCATTTCGATCGATACCGGATTATTGCGCAGAAAAGCGCTGATACGCGCAGCGCGCTTGACGATATTGAGATCGCGGGTTTCCCTGGCCAGAGCGCTGTATTCCTCCAGCGCCTGCTGGTTGAGTCCCCGCTGGCCGGCCATTTCCGCCAGGATGACCCGGGTCAGAACGTCTTCAGGGAAATTGGCATACTGGATATCGGCCTGGGGTTCGGGAAGGTCGGACCTTGCCGGATCGATCGGATCTGCCGCGGCGGCCAGGTTTCTGATGGCCGGTGGCGGGATGGCCGGGACAGCAGGCATCGTTGCGCCGAGGCTGCCGCAGGCGCTCAAAAGAACCAGGCTGGCAGTCAAGCTGTAACGTTTGATATGGCGGATCATGGGTTCCATGGCTCATGTTGACCGTTGAAAGGCCCCGGACCTTGCACAGCCTGATCATCAGGTCGCTTCTTCTCACACAATGACAGAAGCAGCGGGTGCCTGGGTTCCTGAAATGCCAGGGTTCGGGTGTTGCCTGAAAGACCAGAGGCGAAGCAGGTATTTTCAGGTAGTATAACGAGACTCCGGTGGATTACTCAATGCCTGACATCCGGCCGGGAAATCTCTGGATGAACACTCTGCCGCTGCTGCCGACAGGACTCGTATCAGGCTCTGCGCCGAAGCCCGGTAACAAGTCCCCGTTAGTCATTGCAGCAAGTATTGGGTAGAATAGCACGTTGACTCAGCACAGCCCCACACTTCGCTGCTTACCGGAATCATTCGAATCGTTAATGGCCACTTTACTTCTGGGTATCAATCACAATACGGCAAGCGTTGCGGTCAGGGAGAAAGTGGCCTTTGCCCCCGAAAACATGTCCGAAGCACTGCAACAGGCCTGCCGCAGCGCCGATCTTGAAGAAATCGTCATCGTATCCACCTGCAACCGGACCGAAATGTATTGTGCGCTTGCGGCTGACCCGCAGGAAAGGGAAAGCCGGCAGAAGGTCGAAGCCGCAGTACTGCGGTGGCTGAGCCAATATCATGGCGTAGCGGAAGAGGAGTTGGCGGCCTCGGTTTATTTTTTCTGGTCCGAGGACATGGTCAGGCATGCCATGAAAGTGGCCAGTGGTCTCGATTCCATGGTGCTGGGGGAACCCCAGATTCTGGGTCAGATCAAATCCGCCTTTGCCGTGGCCCGGGAAGCGGGAACGGTGGGAGGAAGTCTCAACCGCGTGTTTGAAGAGACTTTTTCCGTGGCCAAGCAGGTGCGCACAGATACTGCCATTGGCGAGAACCCGGTATCGGTAGCCTTTGCCGCCGTGTCGCTGGCGCAGCAGATATTCAGCGACCTGTCGCGTTCACGCGCCCTGTTGATCGGTGCCGGACGCACCATCGAGCTGGTGGCCCAGCATCTTCGGGAGATCGGCATCGCCGATATGGTGGTGGCCAACCGCACGCTGGAACACGCCCTGGAACTGAAAAGGAAATTCGGTGTCCGGGAGGTGCTGCTGGCAGACATCCCGGAGCAACTCGAACACGCCGATATCGTGGTTTCCTCCACGGCCAGTCAGCTGCCGATTCTGGGCAAGGGCGCCGTGGAACGTGCGCTGAAAGCGCGTCGGCATCGGCCCATTTTCATGGTGGACCTGGCGGTGCCAAGGGATATCGAGCCGGAAGTCGGTGATCTGGCGGATGTGTTTCTCTACAGCGTGGATGATCTGAAGGACGTCATAGAAAACAATGTCAAAAGTCGCCGGGATGCCGCTGCCGAGGCAGAACTCATCATCGATGCCGGGCTGAGTGCCTATCAACAGAAGATTCGTGGTCTGGGCATTGTCTCCACACTGAGAAATTTCCGGGAAAAAGCCGAACAGCTGAGAGACGCCGAACTGGACAGGGCCCGGAAGCTGCTCGAGAAGGGTGAGGCGCCGGAGGTGGCGCTGGCCTCCCTGGCGCGCCTGCTGACCAATAAACTGATTCACGCTCCCAGTGTGCAGATGAAGAAGGCCAGCGCCGAGGGTCGCAGTGATCTGGTGCAACTGGCGGAACAGTTATTTGAGCTGGAGGCCAGTAATGAAGCTGGCGGTGACAGCGAGCCGGATCTTGACGGCAATGACCCGGCAAGGGGCGCAATCGAAGACGATGGAAACCACAGGCACTCATGAACCCTTCAATCACCAGCAAATTGGAACACCTCAAAGAGCGCTATGAGGAACTGGAAGCCCTGTTGAGCGATGTGGAGATCATCACCAATCAGGAAAAATTCAGGGATTTTTCCCGTGAATATGCGGAGCTGGAGCCGGTGGTGAAGAATTTTCGCCAGTATTGCCAGGCCGGCGCCAACCTGGAGGAAGCCAGACAACTGCTGCAGGACGGGGATGTGGACATGCGGCAGATGGCGGAAGAAGAAGCCAGGGCAGCCCGGGAGGAAATGGCGGCGCTGGAACTGGATCTGCAGAAGCTGCTGTTGCCCAGGGATGAAAAGGACAGCTGCAACGTATTCCTGGAAATTCGTGCCGGCACCGGCGGGGACGAATCCTGTCTTTTTTCCGGCGATCTGTTCCGCATGTATGCCCGTTATGCGGAAAGCCAGGGCTGGCGCATGGAGATCGTGTCCGAACGTCCCGGTGAACATGGGGGCTACAAGGAATTGATTACCCGCATAGAAGGAAGGAATGTCTATGGCCGCCTGAAATTTGAATCGGGTGCGCATCGCGTGCAACGGGTGCCGGAAACGGAAACCCAGGGCCGGGTGCATACCTCGGCCTGTACGGTGGCCGTGATGCCGGAAGTCGCGGCTGTGGAAGAAATCGAAATCAACAAGGCCGACCTGCGCGTCGATACCTTTCGCGCCAGCGGGGCCGGCGGCCAGCACGTCAATAAAACCGATTCGGCGATCCGCCTGACCCACCTGCCTTCGGGCATCGTGGTGGAGTGCCAGGACGAGCGTTCCCAGCACAAGAACCGGGCCCGTGCCATGTCCCTGCTGCAAGCCCGCCTGCAAAGTGCCGCCCAGTCCGAGCATGACCAGGCACAGTCCGATACGCGCAGAAATCTGGTGGGCAGCGGTGACCGTTCGGAAAAAATCCGCACCTACAATTATCCGGATGGCCGTATTACCGATCATCGCATCAAGCTCACCCTGTACAAGCTGCACGACATCATGAACGGCAATCTCGATGACCTGATCCAGCCCCTGATCAATGAGTACCAGGCCGATCAACTTGCCGAGCTGGCCGTATCCCCGTGAACAGCATCAAGGCCGCTCTGCAGGCTGGGCGGGAGTTGTTTGCCAACAGTGACTCGCCTCGGATGGATGCCGAGATCCTGCTGATGGCAGTGTTGGGGAAGCCCCGTGAATATCTGTATACCTGGCCTGAGCAGGAGCTGACAACGGCACAGCAGGATGCCTTTGCCGGGTATTGCCGGCGCCGGGCACAGGGTACGCCGATAGCCTATCTGACCGGCCGGCGCTGGTTCTGGAATTTTGAACTGAAAATAAATGCCCGGGTGCTGATCCCGCGTCCGGAAACGGAGCTGTTGGTGGAAGCGACCCTGGAGGTTCTGCAGGGCGTCGGCCAGGCCCGGGTCGCCGACCTGGGCACCGGTTCCGGCGCCATTGCCCTGGCGCTGGCCAGTGAGCGGCCGGACTGGCAGATAGTGGCCTGCGACAAGAGTCTGGAAGCCCTGGCTCTGGCCCGGGAGAATTGCCAGGCCCTGAGGGCAGGCAATGTGTCATTGCGCGCAGGGAACTGGTGCGAGGCGCTGGGAAGCACGGGTCAGTGGACGGCCCTGGATGCCCTTGTTGCCAACCCGCCCTATATCGGCGCAGACGACCCGCATTTGGAGCTGGGGGATGTGCGCTTTGAACCGAGGCAGGCCCTGGTTGCCGCCGCTGCCGGATTGGCGGATATTGCACTTCTCGTCGCCGATTCCAGAGCCTGCCTGCGCCCGGAAGGCTGGCTCTTGCTGGAGCATGGTTTTGAACAGGGTGAGGCCGTGAGAAGCCTGCTGTGGCAACAGGGCTATGCCGGCATCGAAACCCGCCGGGATCTGAGCGGGCATGAGCGGCTTACATTGGCGCAATGGCCTGGCCGGGCATGAGGGTCTGCCGCTGGGGATAGGGTGTTATCGGTCGTCATTGGGCGTAATCGGGTGTGGCTGGCATTGGGTGAAAAGGGCTTCAATTGGCTGTGATACGAGTGAAAATCCATGAATGACAATGACTTGCTGCGCTACAGCCGCCAGATCATGCTGCCGCAACTGGACCTTGTCGGTCAGGAGCGATTGCTGGCAGCCAGGGTGCTGGTCGTCGGCCTCGGTGGCCTGGGTTGTCCGCTGGCCATGTATCTAGCCGCTGCCGGCGTGGGGCATTTGACACTGGCTGATGCCGACAAGGTCGATCTGAGCAATCTCCAGCGTCAGATCGCGCACTTTACGCCAGCCATTGGCAGCAGCAAGGTCAGCTCCATCCGGCAGACTCTGGGTCTGTTGAATCCCGGTATCAATGTCAGGGGTCTGGAAGAGCGTCTGCAGGGGACGCGCCTGGAGGAGGAAGTTGCCAACCATGACGTGGTGGTGGATGCCAGCGACAATTTCAGCACGCGCTTTGCCATCAATCGTGCCTGCGTCAGACAGCGAGTGCCCCTGGTGTCCGGGGCCGCCATTCGCATGGAGGGGCAACTCAGCGTTTTTGACAGCCGTGTTGCGCACAGTCCCTGTTACGCCTGCCTGCACCCGGAAGGGCAGGATATCGATCTGAGCTGTTCGGAAAATGGTGTGCTGGCCCCTCTGGTCGGCATTATCGGCAGCATGCAGGCCGTCGAAACCATCAAACTCATTGCGGGTCTCGGCCGCACCCTGTGTGGCAGGCTGCTGCTGGTGGATGTTCAGACCATGGAGATCAGGGAGTTGCGGCTGGCGCGGGACCCGCAGTGCCCGGTATGCCGGGACAGCGTCGGTTGATACCATCAATTGCTGCTGCCGATGGCCATTTCCACGCGCAAGATCACAAACGCAAAACCATCGCGAGGGGCATGGGCCTCGTCTTTCTGCCAGGAATAGCCTGGTTCCACTTCGATGAAGAGCCAGGGCTGGTAAAGATTCTGACGCAGTCTGATGCCAAGATCATAGGAACTGCGGTACGACACCGGCTGGGTAAAGCCATTGACGCGCGCGTAATAGGTGAGTGCCCGGGTATCTGACTGGATGCTGCCATAGGAAAGACTGCTGGACCATTCGACGCCACTGCTTTCTTCCTCCACTTCGACGTCATTGATCCAGCGCAGCAGACTGGTGCTGCTGAGTATCTGATCCAGCTGAAAGCGGGTTTTTGAACCAAAACCATCGGTGGGGACGTAGGAGACGGTCTCGGTCAGCCGTGAGACCAGGTTCCTGGTCAGCTCGGTATCATGACGATACCGGACACTGGCCTTGCCTTTGAAGGACGAGCCCAGGCCCAGTCTGAAATCCAGGCGGTCCTGGTTGTTATCCAGGACGTTCAACTGCAGGTTGACCCGGGTCTTGGGGGTTTCCCGCAGGATGGCCCGGTTGTCTCCGTAATACGAAGAGCCATCACCCTCGTCCTCGGAAAAAATCAGGCTGAGTCTTTCGTTGATGCGGGGCAGATGCACATTGCCGCGCAGACTGACGCCCGGGTCCAGAAACTCGGATTCGGACCAGTTATTGGAGACGGTCAGACGCAGCGAGGAATAGGCGGCTTCCAGATCACTTCGGGGCACACCGAAGAAACGGTCCAGCTGGTTTGCCAGGGCGTCGGCAGAATCGGAGGCATAGAGCTGGGTCTGATCAAGCCAGCCGAGTCCGAAAATTGCGCCGTCCGCCTCGTTTTCTTCCTCATCCTCAGCAGCCAGGACATGGCCGGGACCCAGGCAGAAGAGGATGCCCAGCATGCGGCCAAGGTGCTTCAGTGATTTCCTTGAGAACGTGCGGGTAAAAGAATCCATCGTGAGAATTGACCTGAGCAGGCTTGCTTGCCAGAATGGCCACCCTGTGAAAAGCCGTACACCTTCAATCGAGGAAAGTCCCACCATGACATTGAATTCCAGCCAGGGGTCGCGAAAACTGTCTTTATGGCTGCTGGCGGGCGGATGCCTGCTGATTGCCGCCGGCGCTCAGCGAGTGCTTGCAGATACGGCTCAGTATACGCTCAGCAAACAGTATGCAACAGTACTATTCAAGGTCCAGCATCAGAGCTATGCCAAGCTGGTGGGGCGTTTTGATGATTTCTCCGGCACTCTTTCTTTTGATCCTGCCGATATCGGCAGCTCACGTCTGGAAGCCTCGGTCAACATGTCCAGCCTGAACATGGCTGATGGCGACCTGGTGGAGACGCTGGTGCACAGCAGCACCTGGTTCAACGCCGATCTCTATCCACAGGCAACATTCAGGACCCGGGAGGTCAAGTTGAACGGTGACAGGGATGCAGATTTTATCGGTGAACTGAGTTTCATGGGCCTGAGCCGGCCCTGGACATTGAGTATCCATTTCAATGGTGGTGGCAGTGACGATCTCAGTGGCAGTACGGTGGGCATCGAGGCCACAGGAAGCTTCAAGCGCAGCGACTTTGGCCTCGATCAATATATGAATATGGCCGCCGATCTGGTGGAGATAGAGGTACACACCCGCTTCAAGCGCGACTGAGCCGGGGTTTCAGTAATAATGTATGATTGCGATGAATGACGGGTGGGCAGGGTAGTGCGGATATGAACCGGCTTTTTTGCTCTGAACGTCTTATTTGAAGAGGATGCAAGACTTATGAAGACGCTGTTGATACTGAGTCTGGGCCTGGCCCTGGCTTCCTGCTCACTGGTGAAACTGACCCGGGAGGGGGAAAATGTAGCGGTGCTGAATCTTGATCAGGTTGCCAACTGTAGCCGGGTTGGAGATACCACCGTATCGGTGCTGGCCAAGGTAGGGATTACCCGGGATCAGACCAAGGTGGCGCGGGAACTGTCCATTCTGGCCCGCAATGCCGGGGCAGGCAGGGGGGGCGATACCGTGGTGGCGACCTCGGTGCCCAGCAATGGACAACAGAGTTTTGACATCTACCAGTGTCGACGCTGATTCTGTATGTGATCCATGCCCCGGCAGGAAGCGGGGCCTGTCATGTCGTCGGATAGCTGTGCTATGATTGCCCGCTCTCAGGACGTAATTGAACAACAGCAGAATGTGGTAAGCACGCAGTGAGCCCGGATCCAGCCTCCCTCTCCAATCATCAGACCCAGGATTTGCCCCTCCAGGACAAAGCTCCCGGTGTGCCCTTCACTGTATTTGACCTGCCAGTCCCGCTGCTGCGTGCGATCGATGAACTCGGTTTTGAGTACTGCACACCGATACAGGCCGAGAGCCTGAAACATACCCTGCAAGGACACGACATCACCGGCAAGGCCCAGACCGGCACCGGCAAGACCGCCGCTTTTCTGATAACCATCATCACCGATCTGCTGGCCAACCCCATTGCTGACGAGCGCTATGTCGGCGAACCGCGGGCGCTGATCATTGCGCCAACCCGGGAACTGGTGATGCAGATCGCCAAGGACGCCATGGCGCTGACAAAATACACGGATTTGAAGATAGCGACTCTGGTGGGCGGCATCGATTATCAGAAACAACAGAACCAACTGGATCGCAGCATCGTCGATATCGTGGTGGCCACACCCGGCAGGCTGCTGGATTTCGTCCGCAACAAGAACCTCGATCTGAGCCTGATCGAACTGCTGGTGATAGACGAGGCCGACCGGATGCTGGATATGGGCTTCATTCCCCAGGTCAGACAGATCATTTCGGCCACGCCCCGCAAGGACTGCCGCCAGACCATGCTGTTCAGTGCCACCTTTACCGAAGACATCATGGAGCTGGCAGACCGCTGGGCGCTGAATCCGGTCAAGGTGGAAGTGGCGCAGGAGACGGTCACCACCGACAATATCACGCAGGTGGTGTATCTGGTCACCACCAAAGACAAGTACCGTCTGCTGTACAACCTGATCATACGTGATGGCAGCGAGCGCGTCATCGTGTTCACCAACCGTCGTGACCAGGCCCGTAAGCTTGCGGACAAGCTGCATCGCAATGGCCTGGAATGCGGGCTGCTGTCAGGCGAGGTAGCCCAGCCGAAACGGGTGAAAACCCTGGAGGAGTTCCGCGATGCCAAAATTCAGGTGTTGGTCGCGACCGATGTGGCCGGGCGTGGTCTGCATATAGATGATATTACCCATGTGGTCAATTTCACGCTTCCGGAAGAAGCCGATGACTATGTGCATCGGATCGGCAGGACCGGCCGTGCCGGTGCCAGCGGTACGTCGATCAGTTTTGCCTGTGAGGATGATTCCTTCCTGCTGCCGGATATCGAGATCAAGATTGGCAAAAAGCTTCCCTGTGAGCATCCCGATCCCTCTTTGCTGGCCGATCCACCCGAGTTTGTCAGGCCCCCCAAGTTCAAGGCTGAAGAGGGCGCCAGAAAGAAAAGCCCCGCAAAGCGCAAGAGCTGGTAAATACCCAGGACCCCTGCCTGCGCAGGAGCGACGTGAGGCTACCGGCAATGAGCCGGCATCAAAGCTGCGCTCCGGCCTGCTTCAGAATGGCCGCATATTCTCCCGAGTTTCGGTGCTGCGACACGATCCCCAGAATGGTCTGGCCGTGGCTGTTGCGCTCATTGATGTTGTGGCCGGCCTCGACAAAAAAGACCATGAAGCGGGCAAAGGTTTCCGGCACCATGCCCTGGTAGGCCTTGCGCAGAATGTGGAAGTCCCTCGCCTCACTGGCCGTGGGCAGGATGGTCAGAAAACTCCTGAGTCTTTCGTCGCTCCACCATTCGTCATGAACGGCAAGCTGGGTTCTTTCGGCACCTGATTTTTTTTCCGTTTTCATACGACTGCTTTATCCTGTTTTTGACCGGGCCGGGCCTGGGAGCCTGTCGGCCCCCTGGACTACGGCGCCAGTTTTTGCTTCAGAAGCTGGTTTACCTGAGCGGGATTGGCCTTGCCCCTGGATTCCTGCATGATCCTGCCGACAAAAAAACCGAAGACTTTTTCCTTGCCGGCCCGATACTGTGCCACCTGCTCCGGGTTGGCGGCGATGACGGCATCCACGAGACTGGCAATGGCATGGGTGTCAGTGACCTGTTTGAGACCCCGGCTGGCGATGATGTCATCGGCCTCACCTTCGCCGGCCAGCATGGCGGCAAAAACAGTTTTGGCCAGCTTGGAGGAAATGGTGTTGTCGTTGATGCGGGTGATCAGCTGGCCCAGCTGCGCCGCCGTCACCGGGCTTTGCGCGATGCCGACTTCCTGCTGGTTCAGATAGGCTTGCAGATCGCCATTGACCCAGTTGGCGGAAAGTTTGGCGTCGCCACAGCTGGCAACCACCGCCTCGAAATAGTCGGCACCCAAACGGTCGCCGGACAGTATCCGGGCATCATATTCACTCAGGCCATATTGCGTCATGAAACGCTGGCTCTTGATATCGGGCAGTTCGGGCAGGGTCTGCCGGATGGTTTCTATATAGGCCTCATCGATCAGTACCGGCAATAAATCCGGTTCGGGGAAATAGCGATAGTCATTGGCCACTTCCTTGCTGCGCATGGAACGGGTCTCGTTTCGCTCGGCGTCATACAGGCGGGTTTCCTGGATGATACGGCCGCCGTCTTCCAGCACCTCCCGTTGCCGTTCCACCTCGATATTGATGGCCTTTTCAACAAAACGAAAGGAGTTGATGTTTTTGATTTCGGTACGGGTGCCGAAGGCCTGCTGGCCCTTCGGCCGAATCGACACATTGGCATCGCAGCGCATGGAGCCCTGCGCCATGTTGCCATCGGAGATGCCCAGATACAGGATCAGGGAGTGCAGTTTTTTCAGATAGGCCACGGCTTCTTCGGCACTGCGCAGTTCCGGTTCGGAGACGATTTCCAGCAGCGGGGTGCCGGCCCGGTTCAGATCGATGCCGGTCTGATCGGCAAACTCCTCATGCAGGGACTTGCCGGCGTCTTCTTCCAGATGGGCACGGGTGATGCCAATGGTTTTCCTGCTGCCATCTTCCAGGGTCACCGTCAGCGAGCCCTTGCCCACGATGGGATGTTCCAACTGGCTGGTCTGATAGCCCTTGGGCAGGTCAGGATAAAAGTAGTTCTTCCGGTCAAACACCGATTTTCTGCCAATGACGGCATCAACGGCAAGACCGAATTTGACGGCCATGCGCAATGCTTCGCCGTTCAGCACCGGCAGGGTGCCGGGCAGGGCCAGGTCATAAAGACAGGCCTGGGTGTTGGGCTCGGCGCCGAAGCGGGTGCTGGCACCGGAAAAAAGTTTGGAGGCCGTGGCGAGTTGCACATGCACCTCAAGCCCGATCACTGTTTCCCATTCCATCGTCATGCCTCCAGTCTTGCCTGGGTCCGCCTGAAGGTGGCGGTACCAATAAAAATGATAAAAGTCCCGGGTCTCAGACAGGACTTTTCCGGTGCCAGTCGGTGGCCTGCTGAAACTGATGGGCCACATTCAAAAGCCGGGCTTCGGCAAAATCCTGGCCCACGATCTGCAAGCCCACCGGCAGGCCGTCCACCAGCCCGGCCGGGATGGAGATGCCGGGAAGTCCTGCCAGATTGACGGCAATGGTATAAATGTCTTCAAGATACATGGTCACCGGATCATCATTCTGCGCACCCAGCCTGAAGGCTGGGTGGGGAGAGGTGGGCCCCATGATGACATCCACATCGGCAAAAGCCTGATCGAAGTCATTCTTGATCAGACGCCGGATTTTCTGGGCCTTGAGATAGTAGGCATCATAATACCCGGCGGACAGGGCATAGGTGCCCACCATGATGCGGCGTTTGACTTCACTGCCAAAACCTTCGCTGCGGCTGCGCTTGTACAGGTCTTCCAGATCTCTTGGATTTTCACAGCGGTAACCAAAGCGCACGCCGTCATAGCGGGACAGGTTGGCGGAGGCTTCTGCCGGAGCAATCACATAATAGGCCGGCACCGACAGATGACTGTTTTCCAGGCTGACCTCTTTCAGCGTGGCACCCAGGTTCTCGAATTCCGCCAGCGCCGCACGGATGGCTTTCTCCACTTGCGGGTTCAGGCCTGCGGCAAAATGCTGCCGGGGGATGCCGATGCGCAGACCGGCGAGCGCTTGATTCAGCTTGGCACGATAGTCTTCCATCGGCCGCTCGCTGCAGGTGGAATCCCTGTCGTCAAAGCCCGCCATGATGTTCAGCATGATGGCGGCATCCTCGGCGGAGCGGGTCATGGGGCCGGCCTGATCGAGGCTGGACGCAAAGGCAACCATGCCCCAGCGGGAAACCCGGCCATAGGTGGGTTTGAGCCCGGTGATGCCGCAGAACGCCGCCGGTTGCCGGATGGAACCGCCGGTATCAGTGCCCGTGGCGGCCGGACACAGCCGGGCCGCCACGGCTGCCGCCGATCCACCTGAAGAGCCGCCAGGCACGCGTTCGACATTCCAGGGGTTTTTGACCGGCCCGTAAAAGCTGGTTTCGTTGGAGGAACCCATGGCAAATTCATCCATGTTGGTTTTGCCCAGTGTGACAGCCCCGGCCTGCGTGAAGCGTTCCACCACGCTGGCATCATAGGGCGAAATAAAGTTGTCCAGCATCCTGGAACCACAGCTGGTGCGCACATCCCGGGTGCAGAAGATATCCTTGTGCGCAATCGGGATGCCGGTAAAAGGGCCGGCTTCGCCCCGCGCGCGCAGGGCATCTGCGGCGCTGGCCTGCGCCAGAGCCTGTTCTGCGGTGACGGTGATATAGCAGTTCAGGGCCGGGTTGGCGGCATTGATCCGGTCCAGATACGCGGCGGTCAGCTCCCTGCTGGAGAACTCTTTCCGGGTCAGAGCCAGGGATAATTCAGCGATGCCTTTGTCAAACATTGAGTGGGTGTCCTGAGGCTTGCGAGCGGTATGGGCTCGTGGTCTGTATGGTTGCTGGAATGGACATGGGCAGAGACAACTTATTCAATGACCCGCGGCACCAGATAAAGACCGTTTTCCGTGCTGGGGGCGATCTGCTGCAAGTGGTCTCTGTCGTTGACTTCGGTGACGACATCTGCACGCAGGCGCTGGCCCTCGGTCGAAGTATGGGCCAGAGGCGGTACAGCGTCAGTCGCGACCTCCTGCATGGTGTCGATCAGGGCCAGGATATTGGCAATGCTGGCGGTCACTGCCGCGCTTTGCGAGGGTTCCAGATGCAGGCGTGCCAGGTGAGCAATTTTTTCCACATCGGACGTTTCAATAGACATTCATATTTCTCCAGAGACCCAGGGGGTTCTGTCTGAGGCCGGGGTCCAAAGATTTAATTCTGACAATACAGATTTGATTCTTGCTCTAACCATAGGCCATTGTTAGAGTTACACACCGCGATAGACTTCTGTCGATTCGAGCAATTATACTGGATGATTGCCGGTTTTTGGCAATTGATTTGATTCATAACCCGCTTAGCTAGCTGCCCGGAGACCTTTACATCAATGTTCAAGAAATTAAGAGGCATGTTCTCCAATGACCTGTCTATCGATCTGGGTACGGCCAATACCCTGATTTATGTGCGTGATCTGGGTATCGTCCTCAACGAGCCCTCGGTCGTGGCCATTCGCCTGCACAATGGACAGAAAACTGTCACGGCTGTTGGTGCCGAGGCCAAACGGATGCTGGGTCGAACCCCTGGCAATATCACGGCCATCCGCCCGCTCAAGGACGGAGTGATCGCCGATTTCCAGGTAACGGAAAAAATGCTTCAGTATTTCATTGGCAAGGTTCATGAGAACAGTTTTATCCGGCCCTCGCCGCGGGTGCTGGTCTGTGTGCCCTGTAAATCGACCCAGGTGGAAAGGCGGGCGATCCGGGAATCTGTCATGAGCGCCGGCGCCCGGGAAGTGCGTTTGATCGAGGAGCCCATGGCGGCGGCCATTGGTGCCGGCCTGCCAGTGGACCAGGCCAGTGGGTCGATGGTGGTGGATATCGGCGGCGGCACGACGGAAGTCGCGATCATTTCACTCAATGGCGTGGTGTACTCTGAATCCGTGCGGGTGGGGGGAGACCGTTTCGACGAGGCCATCATCACCCATGTCCGGCGCAATTACGGCAGTCTGATAGGCGATGCCACGGCCGAGCGCATCAAGAAGGAAATTGGCTGTGCCTATCCTTCCGACGAAATCAGGGAAATCGACGTGCGCGGCCGCAACCTGGCGGAAGGGGTTCCCAGAAGTTTTACACTCAACAGTGACGAAATTCTTGAAGCATTGCAGGAACCGCTGTCGGCCATCGTGCAGGCCGTCAAAAGTGCGCTGGAGCAGTCGCCGCCGGAACTGGCCTCTGATATTGCCGAGAGCGGCATGGTGCTTACCGGTGGCGGAGCCCTGCTGCGGGATCTGGACAAGTTGCTGAGCGAAGAAACCGGCCTGCCCGTGATCGTCGCGGACGACCCCCTGACCTGTGTGGCCCGCGGCGGTGGCCGGGCCATGGAACTGATGGACGAATATGATATCGACCTGATGACCGCCGACTAGGACTTCTGGCCGCAGGAACACGGGTGAAATATCCTGGCTGAAGATAAATAAGGGTTTCAAACCATTAAATCACTATTTATACAAGGTGCGTCCCAGGGCTACCGTCTGTTGGGCCTGGCGGTACTTTCAGTGCTGCTGATGTTTGCCGACCAGCGCTTTGATTATTTGACCCAGGTCCGCTATTACGCAGCTCTTGTGGTCACGCCGATACAGTGGCTGGCCGATTTGCCCAAGCACCTGCAGGAGCAGGTGGACCAGACCCTGCAAAGTCGCAATGCCCTGCTGGATGAAAATACCCGCTTGCGGGATGAACTGGCCAGACAGCAGTACCAGCTCCAGAAACTGAATCATCTCGAAGCTGAAAACAGACGTCTCAACGAACTGCTCAATGCCTCCTCCATCGTGGAGGAAAGGGTGATGCGGGCCCAGCTCATCCAGGAATCACCCGATCCCTTTTCCAAGAGAGTGCTGATCAACAAAGGCGGCAGGGATGGCGTTTTCCTGGGACAACCGGTACTGGACGCTTTTGGCCTGATGGGTCAGGTGGTGGAAGTCGAGCCCTTCAACAGCTGGGTCATGCTGATCACCGACGCCCAGCATGCCACGCCGGTGCAGGTGAGCAGGAACGGCATCAGGGCCATCGCTTCCGGGCGCTTTGGTACGCTCCATGAACTGGAACTGCGGAACCTGCCCAATACGGCCGATATCACGGTTGGCGATCTGCTGGTCACTTCCGGCCTGGGGCAACGCTTTCCGGCAGGTTATCCGGTCGCTACCATTGTCAGTGTCGTTCATGATCCGGGACAGCCCTTTGCGGTGGTCACCGCAAGTCCCGCTGCCCAGCTCGACCGCAGCCGCAATCTCTTGCTGGTGTTTGCCGAACAGGGCGAGCAGGACAGGAGTTTTTCGCGATGAGTGCGCTGGAACGGCATCATGCCGGCTGGGTGATAGTGCTCAGCTTTCTGGTGGCGGCCCTGCTGACGGTGCTGCCGCTGCCGGACTGGATGGAACCCTACCGGCCAGAGTGGCTGGTGCTGTTCCTGATCTACTGGATAATGGCGCTGCCCTACCGGATAGGCATGCTCTCGGGCTGGATCATCGGTTTTTTTGAGGATGTGCTGGAAGGGTCCCTGTTGGGATTGAATGCTCTGGCGCTGGCCATCGTGGCCTATATTGCGATGAGCCTCTATCGCCGCCTGCGGATGTTCACGCCGTTCCAGCAGAGTTGTACCGTGATGGTCATCGTCGGCCTGCATCAGCTGCTTTCATACTGGATATTGACGGCAAGCAATCAGGCGGTCGCCCCTGACCTGCTGTTTCTGGCGTCTGCCGTTTCCAGCGCCTTTTTCTGGCCTCTGGTTTTTGTCGCTCTGAGGCAGAGCCGGCGCTACTTCAGAGTGATATAAGGGCATCTCTAAAAATTGATTGTGAGCTCTGCGCAATCTGAGCCCATAACCCAGAAGACATAAAACTGCCATCCCCTGTTGTCGTTCGCTATAATCGCCGACTTTCAACAAACTGTCAGATAAAAATGAAACAGGACGCCGTCATGAGTGAAACCAACTACGATCTACTGCCCTACAAAAGCTATCCCTTCGCGGTGACCTGTCCCGAAAATCTGGCGTCAATTGCCACTCTGTTCGGGATGCAGCCGCCGGATTTCAGATGCGCCCGGGTGCTGGAGCTGGGTTGTGCCAGTGGCGGCAACATCATTCCCCTGGCTGAACTGTATCCCGACAGCGAGTTTACCGGCATCGATTTGTCGTCAAAGGAAATCGGGGAGGGGCTTGAACAGATAGCAGCGACGGATCTGCACAACATCAAACTGCAGGCCATGTCGGTGGCTGACATAGATGCCGCTTTCGGCAAGTTTGACTACATCATTGCCCATGGGCTTTTCTCCTGGGTGCCATATGAGGTTCAGGAGCATATTCTGCGGATTTGCAAGGAAAACCTGGTTGAAAACGGTGTTGCCTTTGTCAGCTTCAACACGCTGCCGGGCTGGAACCTGGTGAATTCTGTAAGAGGGATGATGCAGTATCATACCGAGAGCATTAGCGATCCGCAGGAGAAAGCCAATCAGGCGCGCCTGATTTTACAGTTCATGATTGACGGGCTGGAAGGCGATAATTCTCTCCATGCACAATTAATGCGGGAAGAGATGGAATTGCTGTCCGGCAAAGAGGACTATTATCTGCTGCACGATCATCTGGAAGATGACAATCATCCCATTTACTTCCATGAATTCATGCAGCGGGCAAGAACGGCCGGTCTGGATTTTCTGGGCGATACAGACCTGCATACCATGCTGGTCGATAATCTGCCGCCCTCGGTATCTGCGCATTTGAGAAAGCTGACGGATATGGTGCAGTCCGAGCAGTACATGGATTTCTTCAGAAACAGGCGCTTCAGAAATACCCTGTTGTGTCATCAGGGTGTGCCGCTCAACAGAAATATCACACCGCAGACCGTGGAAAGGTTTTATGTCAGCACAGATGCAAGGTGTGCGACGGAAATCAATGAATCAACGCTGGCCGAAGGTTTTGAGCTGAGTTTCACGCTGAACAAGATCGCACTGAGTACGAAAAATCGTCTGTCGAAACTGGTTTTTATTGTGTTGGTGGAACAGTCGGGCAGGCCTTTGGCATTGGATGACATTGTCGCAAAAGTACTGGAAAAAGCTCCGGACATTAGTGCCGGGCAAATCCGCCAGCATATTTTCAATGAGCTGAGTCTGATCGGTCTGGTCTTCAAGGGTATTTTGAAACTCAGGCTGTCGCCGGGGGTTTATCTGATGGCGGTGCCGGAGAAGCCGAAGACGACGCGCACGGCGAGGTATCTGGCAGAGAAGGGCGATGTCGTCACCAGTTGCCGGCATCAGCTGGTCAGCATGCAGGAAATAGAAACGATTATTCTGAAACTGCTGGATGGCACCCGTACCGTGGATGAGGTCGCGGCTGCCCTGCTGGAACAGGAAAAACAGGGGCTCATCAATATTACTGCGAATCAGGCGAATGTCGATAAAGCCACGTTGATAAGGGATACCTGCCAGGAAGTGATTGCGAGATTCTGTAAACTGGCTTTTCTGGTGTAGGCAAAGGAAGCAGTAACCCCATGATGTCGATTTCCCATCGTATAGCCGACGAACTGGCTGTCAAAGAAACCCAGGTGGCCGCCGCCATTGCTCTGCTGGATGAAGGTGCAACGGTGCCTTTTGTGGCGCGTTATCGCAAGGAAGCCACCGGCGGCCTGGACGATATCGCCCTGCGCGCGTTGGAGAGCAGGCTCTCCTATTTGCGCGATCTGGAAGAGAGGCGCCAGGTAATTCTCAAAAGTATCGAGGAACAGGGCAAGCTGAATCCGGCACTGGCGCAGGCCCTGCGGGAGGCCGAGACGAAAAACCGGCTTGAAGACTTGTATCTGCCTTACAAACCCAAGCGCCGCACCAAGGCGCAGATTGCCCGTGAGGCCGGGCTGGAACCGCTGGCATTGGCGCTGCGCGAGGATCCCCGGCTCGATCCCGAAGTCGCGGCGCAGGCATATATCAAGCCGGACCAGGGCATTGCCGATGGCAAGGCGGCGCTGGATGGTGCGCGTCAGATTCTGATGGAGCAGTTTGCGGAAGATGCCGATCTCCTGCACGTGTTGCGCAGCTATCTCTGGGACCGTGGCTTCATTTCGTCCCGGGTGATCGCGGGCAAGGAGGCGGAAGGTGCCAAGTTTGCGGACTATTTCGACTATGACGAAGCCATCAGCAAAATACCCTCCCATCGTGCCCTGGCTTTGTTCCGGGGCCGCAACGAAAACATCCTGCAGCTGACGCTCGGACTTCCGGACGAGGAAGCGCTGGAAACGCATCCCTGTGCCGCCATGATCGCGACGCATTTTGGCATCCGCCAGCAGGGCCGGGCCGGTGATGCCTGGATGGCGGAAACCGTACGCTGGACCTGGAAGATCAAAATCTTCACGCACCTGGATGTGGAATTGAAGATGCGTCTGAAGGAGGCCGCAGAGAGCGAGGCCATCAAGGTCTTTGCCGCCAATCTGAAGGACCTGATGCTGGCGGCACCGGCCGGTCCGAAGGCCACACTGGGCCTGGATCCGGGCATTCGCACCGGGGTCAAGGTGGCCGTGGTGGACAGCACCGGCAAGCTGGTCGACCACACGACGATTTATCCCTTGCCACCCCGCAATCAATGGGACGAGTCCATCGCCGGCATTGCCGCACTGTGCGCCAGACATCAGGTAAAGCTGATCAGCATCGGCAACGGCACCGCCTCCCGGGAAACCGACAAGCTGGCCCGGGAAGTGATCAGGAAACATCCGGGCCTGGGGCTCAATGCCCTGGTGGTTTCCGAGGCCGGCGCGTCTGTCTATTCGGCCTCGGAGCTGGCCTCGAAGGAATTTCCCGATATCGATGTGTCGATTCGTGGCGCGATCTCGATAGCCCGGCGCCTGCAGGATCCACTGGCGGAGCTGGTGAAAATCGAGCCCAAGGCCATTGGTGTCGGCCAGTACCAGCACGATGTCAGCCAGACCCAGTTGGCCAGAAGCCTGAATACCGTCGTGGAGGACTGTGTCAACGCGGTGGGTGTGGATGTGAATATGGCCTCCGTGCCCTTGCTGGCCCAGGTCTCCGGGCTGAGCCAGACCATGGCCGAAAACATCGTGGAGTTTCGCAATACCAATGGTCCCTTTCCAAACCGGCAGGCTCTGCTGAAAGTGCCCCGCCTCGGCCCCAAGGCCTTCGAACAGGCTGCGGGTTTTCTGCGCATCATGGCCGGGGACAATCCTCTGGACCGTTCCGCCGTCCACCCCGAGGCCTATGCCGTGGTGGAAAATATCATTGCCCGCAGCAAGCGCAGTGTGAACAGCATCATCGGGGATGTCGATTTCCTGAAAGCGCTGAATGCCGATGATTTTACCAATGAGAAGTTCGGCAAACCGACGGTCGTGGACATTCTCAGGGAACTGGAAAAACCCGGACGCGATCCGCGCCCCGAATTCAGGGCGGCCACCTTCAGGGAAGGCGTGGAAGAGCTCAAGGACCTCGAGGTGAACATGATACTGGAAGGATCGGTTACCAATGTCACCAATTTTGGTGCCTTCGTGGATATCGGTGTGCATCAGGACGGTCTGGTGCATATTTCGGCATTGGCCAGCCGTTTTGTCAAAGACCCGAGGGATGTCGTCAAGGCCGGAGATGTGGTAAAAGTAAAAGTGTTGGAGGTGGATATTCCGCGCAGGCGCATTGCTCTGACGATGCGTCTGGATGATGATGGCAGCCAGCGTGCGCCGGAGCGGAAACGGGAGCAGCCGGATCGGGGCAGGCAGAAAGCGATGAAGACGACGCCCGGACAAGAGGGGTCCAGACAGATCAGGAGCAGTAATTCTGCACTGGCGGACGCCTTGTCCAGGGCTCTGAAAAAGGAGTGAAGTCATGAAGATGCAGTGGTCAGAGGACACCTTTGCCATTGTGGTGGGCCTGGCCATCCTGGCCCTTGCCGCGCTGGCCTACATCATCCTGCCCTATGGCGCAGTCAGCGCAGAGTTGGCCCTTGCCGGACAGGCGGCGACGTTTGATGCCGCCGCCTGGCAGCCTTCAGCGGCGGCCAATGGGCTGACAGCCGCCCTTGAACAGCTGCTTGTCGGTCTGCCACGCTGGCACTTGAACCCTTTCGCCGCTTTTTCAGGGGCTTCACTGGCTGCCTTTGTAATGTTGAGCGCCATCCTGGCCGTGCTGTTCGGTGTCGGGCTCAGGCTTCTGAAGGAGCCGCTGGCACCTTTCCTGAAGGGTTTTGCATTGGTTTCGGTGGTCGCACTACTGGCCTATCTGTTGGCGGCGCAGAACGAATTCAAAAGTATGGGCCTGGGTTATGCGCTGTGGGCCATCATTCTGGGTCTGCTGATCAGCAATACGGTTGGCATTCCCGAGGCCTGGCGCTCAGCCCTGAAGCAGGAGCTGTTCATCAAGGCCGGCCTGGTTCTGCTGGGCGCGGAAGTGTTGTTCGGCAAGATTCTGGCCATTGGCCTGCCGGGCATTTTCGTGGCCTGGATAGTGACGCCGATCGTATTGGTGAGCACCTATTGGTTCGGTCAGAAGATCCTCAGGATAGAGTCGAAAACGCTGAATATCACCATCAGTGCCGATATGTCTGTGTGCGGCGTGTCTGCGGCCATCGCCACCGCCGCCGCCTGCAAGGCCAAAAAAGAAGAACTGACCACGGCGATCGGCCTGTCCATGGTCTTTACCTCGGTGATGATGGTGGCCCTGCCGGCTTTCATCAATGCGGTGGGCATGCCGGAAGTGCTCGGTGGCGCCTGGATCGGCGGCACCATCGATGCCACCGGGGCTGTGGTCGCGGCTGGTGCCTTCCTGGGGGATACCGCGCTGAACGTGGCCGCCACCATCAAGATGATCCAGAATATCCTGATCGGCGTGCTTGCCTTTGCGGTGGCGGTGTACTGGTCGGCCCGGGTGGACAAAACGGCGGGTCAGACTGTCACGGCGGTGGAAATCTGGCTGCGCTTTCCAAAATTCGTGCTGGGCTTTATCGCTGTCAGTGCATTTTTTTCGCTGCTTTATGAGCGTCTGGACAGCAATCTGTCCATTGTGTTGATTGAAAACGGGCTGTTGGAGTTCAGCTCGGACATGCGTAGTTGGCTGTTTTGCCTGGCCTTTGTCAGCATCGGCCTGGCGACCAATTTCAAAGCACTCAGCGCGCAGTTTTCCGGCGGTAAACCGTTCATTCTTTATATCTGCGGACAGAGCCTGAATCTGTGTCTGACATTGCTGATGGCCTGGCTGATGTTCTATCAGGTCTTTCCGGAGATCACCAATGCGCTCTAAGCATCATGTCCTGGCGATCGGGCTGTTCTTGCTGTCCCTGTTGCTGTTGCAGCAGGGCATCGTGCTGCTGGACCGGGTGGTCCCGGCATTTGGCACACAGGCCGGAATCATCATGGAACGTGACATCGATCCTGCGGCTCTTTTTTACACGCAAAGCCCACTGGCACTGAATGCCGAAAAGAAAATCCGCAAAAGTCTGACGGCAGATTGAGGTTTCCCACGTGAATGACTGGCAGCGCTGGCTTCAGGCCCCGCAGACCCTGTGGCTGCGCCGGGCCCTGTTTCAGGTGCATCTGTGGCTGGGCATCGGCTTTGGCCTGTATCTGCTGGTGATCAGTGTCAGCGGCAGCGCGGTGGTATTGAGGCCCCAGTTCAGTCAGTGGTTCACGCCCAGCCGGGTGCCATCCACGGCCGGCGAAGCCCTGCGCGGGCAGGCTCTGGAAGCGAAGGTAGCCGAGGTCTACAGCGATGCGCAAGTGACCACAGTGGCGGTCTCGACCATTCCCGGGCGGGCCGTGTATGTGGCGATGACTCGCGAGGGCAGGGAGTACACCCGGTTTTTTGACCCCTATACCGGGACGGATCTGGGTGAGACCTTTCCGTGGCCGGTGCGGACCATGGAATGGCTGGTCAAACTTCATGATGATTTGCTGCTGGATCGCACCGGCAGGCAAATAAACGGCTTGGGTGGCATGCTGCTGCTGTTGATGCTGATGACGGGGCTGGTGCTGTGGTGGCCGGGCCGTGCGCACTGGCGCAATTCGCTGGTGATCAGACGCCGCAGTGCCAGGAGTCTGTTCTGGCAGTTGCATACGGTTCTTGGTTTGTGGTCATTGCTGTTGCTGTTGGTCTGGGGTCTCAGCGCCATTTATTTTGCCTTTCCCGCCCCCTTCGAATTCATCATCGACAGCTTTGATGCCGATCTCTACGATGCGGAACGGCCCGATGGCTGGCTGCTGTTGCTGCTGGATCTGCACTTTGGCCGCTTTGGCGGCCTGTGGGGGAGACTGACCTGGGTGGTACTGGGCTTGTTGCCGGCATTTATGTTCATTACCGGCTTCGTGCTCTGGTGGCGGCGGGTGGTGACAGGGCGTCTGAAGGAAAAATGGCTGCGCAGCTCAGCACCGTGAATGAGTCTCTAGTATTTCGATCCATTAATTTAGTTACAATTTAAGCAATATCTGTCATGCTCC
>JAVVEZ010000021.1:0-47369 GCA_032250895.1 Pseudomonadales bacterium
GGGCAGCACGATATTGAGCCCGACCGACTCCCCGCCGACATCCCTGGCACCCCGGTTGGCCGCCTCCATGATGCCGGGGCCGCCCCCGGTCACGACATGCAATACCGGGCACTCGTCACAGCCGGAACGTCCGGTGACCAGCGCCGCCAGTTCTCGCGCACTGGCATAATAATCGGCATGTCTCAGTTCGGCTTCCGCCCTTAGCATTGCCTTCCTTAAAGCGCTGTCGTCCGGGTTTTCCTCCAGCGCGAGCCGGGCGGCCTGATGATTTTTCTGCGCCGTTTCCGGATGCCGGTTGCGGGCACTGCCAAAAATGACGACCGTATGCTGAACCCCGTGTTCCTGCAGATAAAGCTCGGGCTTGGTGAGTTCCAGCAAGAGCCTGACCGGCCGCATGTCCTCTCGCACCAGAAAGTCATTGTCGTCGTAGGCCAGGCGGTAGGCCGGTGAATTGATCTGGTCCTGGGAGGAACGAATGGAATCCTGATAATGGGCACTTTGCCGGTCTTCGGCCGCACTGGGAAACAAGCGTCCGGGTTTCTTTCGTTTTGACATGACATTCTTCCTCGCTCAAATCTGCTTCCCGTCCGGAACCAGGGTCAGCCGCCGGGCATTATTTCCTGGCGGCACAAATTCTTTCATAGGCCTGCCGGATGGCCTGCATTTTGCGGGCAGCGCTTTCCATCTCGCCGCTGTTGCCAGCCGGCCCAAGCTTGTCCGGATGATAACGGTGCAGCAGGCGCAGGTAGGACTTCTTGATGCATTGCTCATCATCCCCCGGGACGACATTCAGCAGGGCATAATCGGCCCGCAACGAGACAAAGCCCGGCTGGCTTTCCCGTGCCAGAAGTTCTGCGCCAAGCTGTTCCAGTTCACGCCTGGGGATCTTCACTGCATCGGCAAACTGCCGCAGCAGGGCTTGCTCCGGCACATTCACGACGCCCTTCACCTGTGCCAGCAGGCACAGCACCCGCAGCAAGGCCAGTGCCAGCCGCTTGTCAGTGCCCAGGGCCTTGAGCAGTCGCGGATACAGCGGACTCAGGTCACAGCTCCTGAGCTTGCCCGTGTTGAAATATTCAATCGCCAGCTTGCGTCGATGGTCATCGAGCCCCATTCGACTCATGACCGTGTTGACGTAATCGATTTCCGCCTGAATCACCCGGCCATCGGCTTTGGCGATCTTGCCCATCATCGTGAACAGTGCTTGCAGCAGAATGCTCTCCGTGCTGCCGCCCCGGGGCACAGCATCCCGGCAAGCGGATGATTCCAGCCGCCTTGCCATCACCTCCCGGTAGTGACGGTGCAGAAAGGCCGCAAAAACCATGCTCAGGGCTCTCCCTCGGCAAGGGCCCTCAATCTTTCCGGCGTGCCGATATCCTGCCAGGTACCCCCGTAGAATTCACCACTGACCTGCTGCCGGGCAATCGCCGCCGTCAGCAAGGGGGCCAGAGCACGAAAGCCCGGCTCGAGGCCCGCAAAAAACGCGGGCCGAAAAACGCTGATGCCACTGTAGGTGAGTGTTTGCTGACCCGGCCCGGCTTTGGCTGCCAGCAAACCCTCCGGGCCAAGGCAAAAGTCACCGGCGGGATGATGCGCGGCATTGCTGACCATCACCAGGTGGGCCAGACAGCCGGGCTGAGGACGCGACTCAAGCTGGCGGAAGGGGTAGTCTGTCCAGATATCAGCATTGACCACCATAAAGGGTCTGTCTCCCAGCAATGGCAGGGCCCTGATGATGCCCCCGGCAGTTTCCAGGGGCTGCCCCTCCCGCGAATAACTCAACCTGGCCCCCAACCTGGCACCGTCCCCCAGCGCCATCTCGATCTTTTCTCCCAGCCAGGCATGATTGATGACAATATCCCGAATGCCGTTTTTGACCAGTTTGCCAATTTGATGTTCGATCAGGGACCTGCCCTTCACCGGCAACAGGGGCTTGGGGATGTCGCGGGTCAAGGGCAGCATTCGTCGTCCTTCCCCGGCAGCCAGGATCAAGGCCTTCATTTGCCGTCCCCGGCTGTCACGGCATTGACGCCGGCGGCAGCAAGTGCCGGCTCCAGCACGGGGACGACCCGGCTGTCCAGCCAGGTGCCGAACTCGGCCAAGGTATCATAAGCGCCCGCTACTTCCCGTAAATAATTCAAGGTGCGGGGAATAGCCTGCAAATAGGCGGATTTGTCATCGCGCAGCCTGAGTCTGGCAAAAATACCGATGGCCTTGAGGTGGCGCTGAGCCCCCATCAGATCAAAATCCCTGAGAAATCGTGCCTCATCCACCACGGGAACTATTTTATGCTCAAGCGCCAGAGCGGCATAGGCAAGCGCCCAACGTTCGACCTGAGACCGGGGCCAGTCAATGTAACAATCCTTGAGCAGAGACACGAGATCATAGCTCAGCGGCCCCAGCACCGCATCCTGAAAGTCGATCACCCCGAGCGGCCGACCCTCTGCCACCAGCAGGTTGCGGGAATGAAAATCCCGGTGCACACAGACCTGGGGCTGGGCCAGGGCGGACTCCCTCAGCATGGCAAAGGCCTCATCGATCAGACGTCTTTCCCGGGCCTCAAGCCGCAAGCCCAACAAGCGCTCACAGAACCATTCACGAAACAAGGCCAACTCCCGGTCCAGCAAGGCGCGATCATAGACCGGCAGAGAAAAGTCGCCACCCACCTTGCAGGACTGGATTTTCAACAGGGACGCGAAGGCCTGCCGATAATACCCGTCCACCGCAAGCATCCCGTGTTCGAGCTGCCGCGCCTGTTCGAGTCTGGCCAGCAGCAGCGTATCCCCCAGATCCGACAGGCACATGAAGCCCGCCGTATAATCCACGGCATGGACCACCGGGACGTTCACGCCTGCCTGCAAAAAGCGCTGTGCAATCAGTACAAAACTCTCACAGCCCTCCTTGTCTGGCGGCGCATCGACCAGAATAAAAGCGAGTTCTCCACTGCAAGCCCGGAAATAGCGCCGAAAACTGGCATCGCCACTGACCGGCAGCAGGCGTACCGGAGAGGGTTTGATGCCCCCGGGGGGGGCATCTGCGTCCATGGCAGAAAAAATACCGCTGCGGGTATGGATCAGCGCAGTCCTGCCAGGTTCATGTAATTGCGGGAGAATTTGATTGAACCACTGCTCCAGGCTGGACTTGCGAATTCCCATCTATACCTTTTCGCGCTTGTTATGCCGGGACATTGTAATTAGAATCCCACTGCCCGGCATTATGCCTACACAGCCCGGATTTGAGCAAGTGATCCCCCGATACCACCATGCCAACCCAGACCCTTCACCATCCAGGCCTTCCGTTCTCAGTCGCAAGCTCACTGCCATCATCCGCCATACGCTGAGCCGCAATGTAATAGGCGCCTTGCTTGTTGGCACCCTGCCCGTGTTCAACGCCCATGCCCAACAGCAGGCGGCTGATGTCGACTGGGTACCGCTGGACCAACTGACACCGGAGCAGCGCGCCCAGGTGCCTGATGCCTGCTGTGGCCGCTATATCGAGCCCAAGCGGGCCCAGGGCAATGGTGATGATCTGTCTCTGTCCGCCGATGCACTCAATACCGAAGACGAGTCGACGATCCTTCTGGAAGGCAACATCCAGATTCTGGAGCAGGATAAGCTGATCCAGAGTGAGCACGGGAATTACGACCGCAACAGTGAGATTCTGGAACTGTCAGGAGACATCAGGGTCCGCCAGCCCGGCGTGTTGATCACCGGTGCCTCGGCCAGTGTCGACCGGCTCGGCAAAAGCGCTCAGGTCAGCGCGGCCAGTTATGTGCTGCACGATGACGCCATCCGCGGCCAGGCGGAAATTATCGTCTACCGGGATGAAGCTGGCATCATCACCATCGACAATGGCGTCTATACCCGCTGCGAGCCCGGCAACAACAGTTGGCTGGTCAAGGCGGATGAAATCACGCTGAACCAGAAAAGCGGCCGGGGCGCGGCCCGCAATGTCACGCTCAGGGTCAAGGACGTGCCGGTATTTTACACACCCTATATCAGCTTTCCCATCAACGATGAGCGCTCCAGCGGCTTCCTCTTTCCCACCATGGGCGTTACCCGCAACGGCGGCATAGATTTCGCCGCACCCTATTATTTCAATCTGGCCCCCAACTACGATGCCACCTTCACGCCGCGATTGCAGGCAGACCGGGGCGTGATGGGCAGCCTCGAGGCCCGCTACCGGGGCCGCAACTCCACCCATGTGCTCAATACCAGTTATCTGCCCAGCGACGATCTCTTCGATCCCGACACGGTACACACCCCCGGCAGCGACAGTCCCTCCAGCAAGGACCGCTGGCTGCTCAGTTATGACCACAGCGGCCGACTGGGGACGAACTGGAGCACCTATGTGGACTATTCAGAGATCAGCGATGACCAGTATTTTCAGGATTTTGGTGGCAATGGTCTGATTCTGACCAGCCAGAGCCTGCTCACCCAGGCCGCGCAGATCAACTATGTCAGCGACAACTGGCGCTTCTCCACCTCCACATTGGGTTTTCAGGTCATCGATCCCACGGTCGCCGAGCTTGACAAACCCTACGACCGGCTGCCACGCGTCGCGTTGGATGCGCATTTCGTCGAGGATTTCAATCTTGAATACGGGGTGGCCAGCGAATACATCTATTTTGATCGCAACATCAACCGGCAGGCCCTGACCCAGGCCCAGATCGACGACGGCGCCCTGGTCACCGGCCACCGTTTCTCGGTGGAACCGTCGATCAGCCTGCCCTGGTCAGGTCTGGCGGGTTTCATAAAACCCACGGCGAAATACAAATTTGCCCAGTATGAACTCGACGACCAGGCCCTGGGCAGTGACAAAAACCCCAGCCGTGGCGTTTTCGTCGGCAGCATCGACAGCGGCCTGTTCTTCGAGCGTGACTTCGACCTGAATGGCAGCGGCTTCACCCAGACCCTGGAGCCGCGCCTGTTCTACCTTTACAGTGAATTTGAAGACCAGAGTGACATTCCCGTTTTTGACAGCAGCGCCATGACCTTCAGCTTCAACCAGCTGTTTCGGGAAGATCGCTTCAGCGGCAAGGACAGGATAGGAGACAGCAACCAGTTGACCGTGGCACTGAGCAGCCGCCTGCTGAATGCCAGGGGCCGCGAGCAGGCCCGTTTCAGCCTGGGCCAGATCTTCTTTTTTGAAGACCGCCGGGTCACCCTTGACGGGCAAGGCAGGCAATTCAACACTCAATCCAACACCCAGTCCAGCTCAGCCCTGGTCAACGAAATGTCCTGGCAGCTCAGCGAGCGCTGGCGCGCCAACAGTTATCTGGAGTGGAACACCAGTAGCGACCGTCTGGATGTGGGCACCTTTCAGTTTCGTTACCAGAGCGATGACAAGCACATCCTGAATCTGGGCTACCGTTACCGGGAGATACCCGATCGCTTTACGCCCAGCGGCCTGGACCGGCGTATCAGCCAGACCGATATTTCTGCCATCTGGCCTCTGAAGGCCAACTGGAACCTTATCGGCCGCTGGAACTTCGACCACAGCAATGACCGCAGCCTTGAAACCATCGCCGGGCTTCAATACAGTAGCTGCTGCTGGAGCATGGCCGTGATCGCGCGTCAGTGGATCGACAATAACGCCCTGTTCCTCGGCGACCGGATAAAAAACAACGGGGTCTTCCTTCAATTTGAACTTAAGGGCTTCGGTAGTGTCCTTGGTGGTAGTGTCACCAGTATTCTCAATAACGGAATCAGTGGTTATAGAGAGTGAGAATCTTATGAATAACAGCTATATGAAAATCCTGCTGCTGCTCTGTGGGCTCGCGCTCGGCAGCGGGCTGATGGCGGAACCCCAGAGCATCGATAAAGTGGTTGCCGTGGTCGACGATGATGTGATTCTGCAAAGTGAGTTCGACCGGCGCATGGCCCAGGTGAAGCAGCAGTTACAGGAGCGCAATCTGCCCTCACCGCCAGCAGCTGCTCTGCGCAAGCAGGTTCTGGACCAGTTGATTCTTGAACACCTGCAAATGCAGATGGCAGACCGCGGCGGGGTGCGTATAGATGACAATACTCTGAATCAGGCCATGGCCAACATCGCCCAGCAGAACAATATGAGCTTCGAACAATTCCGCCAGGTGCTGGATGCCAACAACCTGTATCGGAGCACCCGGGAGCAGCTACAAAAAGAGCTGACCATCAATCAGCTGCAGAACCGGGCCGTCAACCGGCGCATCGACATCACCCGCCAGGAAATCGAAAACTACCTGCGTTCCGAAGCCGGGGCCGCCACCATTGCCCCCGAATATCACGTTGCCCATCTGCTGATCCCGATAAGCAATGATGCAGCCGATGCGCAACGCCGCCAGGAACTGGCCAGGGCCATCCATAAACAGCTCAGCGAGGGCAAGGTCGATATTCTCCAGATCAGCAGCCTTGGCAACGTCGCCGGTGTCCCCGTCAGTGGCGGTGATCTGGGCTGGCGCAAGGCGGAAAACCTGCCGACCCTGTTCATCGATGTCGTGCCCAGGCTGGAACCCGGCAACATCGCCGAGCCCTTCACCAGCGCCAACGGTTTTCATATCGTACAATTGCTGGAAACCCGGGGCGGTGCCAGCCTGACCCTGGACCAGACCCATCTGCGCCACATCCTGATCGCCCCCAACGAAATCAGAACCAACGCCCAGGCTGAACAATTGGCCAATGAGCTTTATGAACGCATCCAGGGTGGTGAAGATTTTGCCGACATCGCCCGCAAATATTCGGATGACGCCAAATCCATGGTGGCCGGTGGCGATCTGGACTGGGTCAGTCCGGGACAGGTGCCCCAGGATTTCATGGCCGCGGTGAACAACACTGAAATCGGGGTGATTACCAAGCCTTTCCGGGTGCAGACCGGCTGGCACATCGTCGAGGTGCTGGAGCGTCGGAAACAGGATGTCACCGAAGAGAACAAGCGTTATCAGGCCCAGCAGATACTGCGCCAGCGCAAATATGACATGGAACTGGAAAACTGGCTGACAGAAATCCGCGATACCGCCTTTATCGATATCAAGGAAAGCTCTGAATGACTCCCGCAGAGACACACCAGGGTCATGCAGAGCTTTCCCAAAAATGAAGTCTCCCGTCTGTACCCTGGCACTGACACCGGGTGAACCCGCCGGCATTGGTCCTGACATCTGTCTGCAAGCTGCCCTGTCGTCACCTCCCGACGCCCGGCTGGTGCTGATCGCCGATCCCGACCTGATGCAGACCCGGGCACGGCTTCTCGGCTTGTCTCTCAAACTGCGGAATTATACGGCCGGGGATACAGCCCCCCTGGCCAGGGATGAATTGTTGATCCAGGCCGTTCCGCTTCGGCAGGCCAGTGTACCGGGGCACTTGCAAGCCGCCAATGCGCCCTATGTGCTGGCAACGCTGGGCCGGGCCATCGCTGGCTGCCTGGCCGGCGACTTCGAGGCCCTGGTCACCGGACCCGTCCAGAAAAGCGTGATCAACGATGCCGGCATTGCCTTCACCGGCCACACCGAATACCTGGCGGAAAAATCCGGACGGGACATCGTGGTCATGATGCTGGCAACCGCGGGCCTGCGGGTCGCACTGGCGACTACCCATCTGCCATTGCGCGAAGTTTCCGGGGCCATCACCAGAGCGCGGCTACAAGCTGTGATCCGCATCCTGCATGACGACTTGCAGCATAAATTCGGCATTGCAAAGCCCCGGATTCTGGTCAGCGGCCTGAATCCGCATGCAGGCGAAGGCGGCCATCTGGGTCTGGAAGAGATCGACACCATCATCCCCGTCCTTGCCGAATTCAGACAGCAGGGTATGGACCTCCTGGGCCCCCTGCCCGCCGACACCCTGTTTACCCCTAAATATCTGGAGGGTGCCGATGCGGTGCTGGCCATGTATCACGACCAGGGTCTGCCGGTATTGAAATACAAGGGCTTCGGCAAGGCCGTCAATATCACCCTGGGCCTGCCCTTCATCAGAACCTCGGTGGATCACGGTACTGCCCTGGACCTGGCAGGCAGCGGCAGGGCCGATTGTGGCAGCCTGCTCACCGCCATCGACCAGGCCATCAGCATGGTGCATGCGTGGCGTGCGGCACGATGAGCAGCCGCACAGTGGGCAAGACCGGCAAGCCGGCGCAGCATGGACATCAGGCACGCAAACGCTTCGGGCAGAATTTTCTTCACGACCCGCATATCATCGACCGCATCATCAAAGCCTTCAAGCCGCTTCCCGGCCAGCATCTGCTGGAAATCGGCCCCGGCCAGGGCGCCCTCACCGACAGCCTGCTCAGTGCCGGTGAGCATCTGGACGTCATCGAAGTGGACAGAGATCTTGCGGCCATGCTGCGCCAGCGTTACCTGGACAAGCCCGGCTTTATCCTGCACGAGGCCGATGTGCTGAAATTTGATTTCCGCAGCCTCGACTGCCCCCCGCACAGCCTGCGCATCATCGGCAACCTGCCCTACAACATTTCCACGCCCCTGCTGTTTCACCTGCTGGATTACCAGGACTTGATTCATGACATGAGCTTCATGCTGCAACGGGAAGTGGTGGACCGCATGGCGGCGGCGGTCAGCGCCGACAACTATGGCAGGCTGAGCCTGATGATGCAGTATCACTGCAAAGTGGAACGCCTGTTCAGAGTGCCGTCGACGGCCTTCACCCCCCAGCCCAAAGTGGAATCCGCCATCGTAAAGCTGACACCCTGGCGGGAACGGCCGTTCACCGCAAAAAATCCGGCAATGCTGGCCCAGGTTGTCCGTACCGCCTTCAACCAGCGCCGCAAGACCATTCGCAACAGCCTCAAGACCCTGCTGCCGCTTGCCCAACTGGAAGCCCTGGGCATCGACATCAATTTAAGGCCCGAAAATCTTTCGCTGGCGGACTATGTTAGAATCAGCGACTCCCTGCAACCCTGAAAGCCAACCTTGAAGCAGCACATTGTGACAACGAGACCCGAGACAGATTGCGGCATCGCCATTTCTGTCAGCACCCGCTATCTCCAGCAACAGTCCGACCCGGTGAAAAGGAATTATGCTTTTTCCTATACCATCACGATTACCAATAATCGTGATGAACCGGTCAAACTCCTGAGCCGGCACTGGATCATCAGTACCGACAACGATCATGTGGAAGAGGTC
Organism: Pseudomonadales bacterium; assembly: GCA_032250895.1. Taxonomy (GTDB): domain Bacteria; phylum Pseudomonadota; class Gammaproteobacteria; order Pseudomonadales; family Pseudohongiellaceae; genus JAVVEZ01. Next base: position 9,110 of record JAVVEZ010000021.1, read on the forward strand.
AAGGGCAAGGGCGTCGTGGGGCTCCAACCCATCATCGAACCCGGCGGCTCCTTCCAGTATTCCAGCGGCACGGTCATCGGCAGCGAAATCGGCGACATGCGGGGTGGCTATACCATGCAGAGCAGCAACGGAGAAACCTTCGAGGCCCCGATCCCCTTGTTTGTACTGGCGCTTCCGCACATGATTCACTAAGGACAGGCACTTCCAGCATGGCGATCTATGCGGTCGGTGACATTCAGGGTTGTTATGACCCCTTGTGCAGGCTTCTCGACCAGGCGCACTTTGATCCCGCCGTCGACCGTCTGTGGGCCGTGGGCGATCTGGTCAACCGCGGTCCCAAGTCACTCAAGACACTGCGCTTCCTGAAGAGTCTGGGCGGCAGTTTCACCGCAGTGCTCGGCAACCACGACCTGCACTTGCTGGCCCTGGCCACCGGCGCCCATACAGAAGGCAAAATCAGCTCACTCCAACAAGTGCTGGATGCTCCGGACTGCGGGGAACTGTGCGAATGGATCCGGCAATTGCCGCTGCTGCATTACGAAAAGGTCAGCACCACCACCGGGCCGCAGGACTTCCTGATGGTACATGCCGGCCTGGCACCCGGCTGGAGTCTGCAGGACGCGCTGGGCTATGCCGCCGAGGTGGAAGCGATGCTGCGCAGTGCCAACTACAAAAAGTTTCTGAAGCAGATGTATGGTGACAAACCCGACACCTGGGACGAGAAACTGAAAGGCATGAAGCGGCTGCGGCTGATCACCAACTATCTGACGCGCGTCCGCTTCTGCAATGAGCAAGGCCGCCTGAATCTGGTCGTCAAGACCAAGGCCGACACCGCTCCCAGGGGCTACCAGCCCTGGTACACCTACCAGAGACTGAACCAGCAGATGGTCATTCTGTTCGGCCACTGGGCAACCCTGCACGGCGTCACCAACACCCCCAATATCCATGCCCTGGATACCGGGTGTGTGTGGGGCCGCTGCCTCAGCATGCTGCGCCTGTCGGATCAGCAACTCATCTGCACCGATTGCTGAGCCGGTCAGTCGCGCGGCACAAAGCCCGGAAAGGTGGGAACACCCTCGGGGACATGGTGGAATGCCTGGGCTTCGCTCATCCAGATCGCCGTGTCCGGCTTGTCGAACAGCGCAGGATTATCCAGGGTTCCCACTTTGATGATCACGACACCACTGACAATGGGATTCTTGGACAGAATATGAGTGCCGCATTCCGGGCAGAACAGGCGACTGGCCGGTTTTTCGAGGTCCGTGCGGCGATGAATCCTGGCCTCCCCCCTGGTAAAGCGAAAACCGTCGGCGGGCATGGCGATGGCGGCGTTGGCATTGCCCCCGGCAATGTACTGGCATTCACGGCAATGGCATAAACCTTTGAACACCGGTTCGCCTTCAGCTTCATAACGCAGATTGCCACAGTAACAACCACCCTCTATCTTCATGCCTGGCTCCTCATCGTTTGATTGTTTGAATTCAGTCCGGCAGCCGGAACAGCTGTTTTTTTTCCTCATCAGACATCTGCACCGAAAAATCTGCCCAGTCTTTGCCGACTTCCAGTGCTTTCTGCACCGCCGGGCGTTCGGCAATGCGATCAAACCAGCGTCTTACCCCCGGGAAATCATCGAGGTTCTGTCCCTGCCAATCGTACCTGGCCGCCCAGGGCCAGATGGCCATGTCGGCAATGGAATAATCACCGGCAATATAGTCTCTTGTCACCAATTGGGAATCCAGCACCTTGTAGAGTCGGGTGACCTCGTTCCGGAAACGCTCCATCGCGGCTTCATTTTTTTGCGGGGCATAACGCAGGAAATAATGCGCCTGGCCCGCCATCGGGCCAAAGCCTCCCATCTGCCAGTTCAGCCACTGCAAGACACGGTATTTTCCACGGCTGTCCTGCGGTAAAAACCGGCCGCTTTTTTCCGCCAGATATTGCAGGATGGCGCCGGATTCGAAAATGACCAGGGGGGCATCGGCATCATGATCGACGATCACCGGCATTTTACTGTTGGGATTGAGGCGAACAAAGGCCTCGGTAAATTGGTCTCCCTTGTTGATGTTCACCGGAATGGCGCGGTAATCCAGCGCGCATTCCTCCAGCATGATGGTGATTTTCTTGCCATTGCCGGTCGGCCACATATATAAATCGATCATTGCGCTTCCTGAGGTAAAAAAGTGACGTTGCTGCTGTGGTATTGATCATGGCCGATGTTAGCGCAATAGTGCAGCACTGTGCCAGATATGCTAGCTTCTCTGGCTGTTTCAAGCTGTTGAGAAAACCATGCAGATCTATCTCGTTGGCGGCGCCGTGCGCGACAAGCTGCTCGATATCCCGGTCAAGGACCGGGACTGGGTAGTGGTGGGCGCCACGGTGCCAGAGATGCTGGCCCTGGGTTACCAGCAGGTAGGCAAGGATTTCCCGGTGTTCCTGCATCCACAGAGCAAGGAGGAATATGCCCTGGCCCGGACCGAAAGGAAAACCGGTAGTGGCTATACCGGTTTCAGCGTTCATGCCGCCCCGGATGTCAGCCTGGAAGAAGACCTGCTGCGGCGAGACCTCACCATCAACGCCATGGCCGAGGACAGCGCCGGCAATCTGATCGACCCCTACCAGGGCCGGCGCGATATTCACGAGCGCATCCTGCGCCACGTTTCCCCGGCCTTTGGTGAAGATCCCCTGCGGGTGCTGAGAGTCGCCCGCTTTGCCGCCCGCTTTGCCCACCTGGGCTTCAGCGTGGCCCCGGAGACCCTCGAACTGATGCGAGGCCTTGTGGCCACCGGTGAAATGGGGCATCTGGTGAGCGAGCGGGTCTGGCAGGAAATGCAGCGGGCACTGGCCGAAAAATCTCCCGCCGTATTTTTTCAGACGCTGCGTGACTGCGGGGCATTGGCCGACATTCTGCCGGAACTGAACAATCTGTTCGGCGTGCCGCAACCGGCAACATACCACCCCGAAATTGACACGGGAATACACTGCCTCATGGCCCTGGAACAAGCGGCGGCCTTGAGCCTTGACCCAGCTGTGCGTTTTGCGGCGCTGACGCATGACGTGGGCAAGGCGCTCACGCCCAGGGAAAAATGGCCCACCCACACGCGGCACGAAGTCCTGGGCGCCGCACTGATCGAAGCACTGTGTGAACGCCTGCGGGTGCCGGTCAACTTCCGCGAGCTGGCGAAGCTGGTATGCCTGCATCACACGGCCTGCCATCGCGCGGAAAGGCACGATGCCGGAGAACTGCTCACGATCCTGGAACAGCTCGATGCCTTCCGCCGCCCGGAACGCTTCGAACAGGTTCTGCTTGCCTGCGAAGCCGATGCCCGAGGCCGCACCGGCCTGGAGGAACGGACCTACCCACAGGCGGCCTTGCTGCAGAAAGCCCTGAAGCTTGCCGCGGCGGTAGACATTCAGGCATCGATCAAGAGTGGTTTGCGCGGCGCCGACATCGGTGCGGAACTGGGCCGGCAACGTTTGCTGAGCATCCAACAGGGCCTTGCATTAAATGACTGACAGCCTTGACACACTCGACACCTCTGCCCCGGTCGCACTGATCACCGGTGCTGCCGCCCGGATTGGTGCGGCCCTCGTCGCACGGCTGCATGGCCGGGGTTACAACATTCTGCTGCATTACCGTCATTCCGCCGCCAGGGCCCGCCAACTCGCCATGGCACTTAACGCCAGCCGGGCGGATTCCGTCCAGCTGCTGCAAGCCGATCTGCTGGATCTGGACGCCATCACCCGGCTGTGCCGGGAGGCTTTGAGCCACTGGGGCAAGGTCAATGTCCTGATCAACAATGCCTCGGCTTTTTACCCGACCCCATTGGCGCAAGCCAATGCCAGGCAATGGCAGGAGCTGATGGACAGCAATGCCAGGGCACCGTTTTTTCTGGTGCAGCAGCTGGCGGCCAGCCTGAGCGCGCAGAAGGGCTGCATCATCAACATCACCGACATCCATGCCCGCAGCGCCTTGCAGGACTACAATATCTATACCATGGCGAAAGCCGCACTGGTGGCCCTGACCAAGGCCATGGCGCGCGATCTGGCACCTGATGTGCGGGTCAATGGCGTGGCTCCGGGTGCCATTCTGTGGCCCGAGGCCAGCATGCTGGATGACGCAGTCCGGCAGGCAGTGCTGGATCAGATTTGCCTGGGTCACCTCGGTGCGCCGGAGGACATCGCCCACACCGTCCTGTTCCTGATTGAAAAGGCCTCTTACATGAGCGGCCAGATCATTGCCGTGGATGGCGGCCGTTCACTGCAAATCTAGGAGCTCCCTCCCTCTTTACCGTCCTCCCGGCCTGCGTCGGGAGGACGAGTCATTCAAATTCCCTGAGCTATTCTTGATTCAATCCGCGCCGCTCCAGCAGGTACTGCACATCGGGCTCACGGCCCCGAAAATGCCGGAACAGATTCATGGCTTCCTCACTGCCACCCCGGGACAACAAGGTGTCACGGAAATGTTGGCCGTTGGCGCGGGTCATGCCGCCGTTTTCCTTGAACCACTGCACCGTATCGGCATCCAGCACCTCACTCCAGATATAGGAATAATAACCAGCCGAATAGCCCCCCATGATGTGAGAAAAATAGGGTAGCCGGTAGCGCGGCGGCACACTCGCCAGGGCCTCGGCGGTAGCCAGGGTGTCCATCTCAAACGGCATGATCTGGTCGGCAGCGGGCACCTGTTGCGCCGTCAACTCATGCACAGCCATGTCGACCAGGGCTGCCATCAGGTACTCCGTGGTGGCAAAGCCCTGATTGAACTGCTGGCTCGCCAGCACCTTGTCCAGCAGTTCCGGCGGCATGGCTTCAGCACTTTGATAATGACGTGCATAGTTTTTCAGCACCTCCGGCCAGACGGCCCACATCTCATTGACCTGCGAAGGATATTCGACAAAATCCCGCGGCACATTGGTGCCGGAAAAAGAGGGATAGCGGACACTGGAAAACAGGCCATGCAGGGCATGTCCGAATTCATGAAACATCGTGATGACTTCGTCGAAGGTCAGCAGCGTCGGCTCGCCTGCCGGGGGTTCCGGAATATTCAGATGATTGGCCACGACCGGCCGGGTGTCCAGCAGGAAGGACTGCGCCACATAGTCATTCATCCAGGCTCCGCCCTGCTTGGAAGGCCTGGCATAGGGATCGAAAATAAAGATTCCCAGCCGGCTGTCATCGGCATCCCGGACGTCGAATACGCGAACATCTTCCTGATAGACCGGCAAATCGAAACGCTCTTCAAAACTCAACCCGTAAATCTGCCCGGCGGCATAGAAAACACCATTGTGCAACACACTGTCGAGTTCAAAATAGGGACGCAGCCGCGACTCATCGAAGTCATAGCGCTGCTGTCTGACTTTCTCGGCGTAGTAGGCCCAGTCCCAGGCCGCCAGTTTGAAATCCCCGCCTTCGGCATCGATCATGGCCTGCAAGTCTGCGGCTTCGCGCCGGGCATTGGCCAGCGCTGGGGGAATCAATTCCGCCAGCCTCTGCTTGACGGCCACCAGCGTTTTAGCCGTCTGCTCGTCCAGCACATAGTCAGCGTGGGTGGCATAACCGAGCAGGTTGGCGCGTTCAGCCCGCAGCCGCAGAGTCCGGCTCAGTATTTCCCGATTGTCATAGGCGCCGCCATGACTGCCACGGGACAGCGAGGTTTCATAAATACGCTGCCGCAGGGCACGATTTTCCAGCGAGGCCAATGCCGGCTGACCGCTGGTATTGAGCAATGGAATGACATATTTCCCCGGCAGATTTCGGGAAGCCGCCTCGTCCGCTGCCGCCTGAATCCCGGCTTCACTCAAACCTGCCAGTTCTTCCCGCGTATCCACGACGATTGCCATGGCATTCACTTCATTCAACACATTCTGACTGAAGCGGGTTTCCAGTTCAGCCAGTTCGGTATTGACGGCCCGCAAACGCTCCTTGTCGGCTTCCGGAAGCTGGGCACCGGAACGGACGAAACTGCGGTGAGTCTCTTCCAGCAGCCGCAATGACTCACTGTCGAGCCCCAGACTGGCACGCTGTTCATACAGGGTTTTGATTCTGGCAAACAGCGCCGGGTTCAGACGGATCTGATCGCGATGGGCGGCTAAGCGGGGGGCCAGCTCCGTTTCTATCGCATTCAACTCGTCATTGGTATGCGCCGAGGTCATCGCGAAGAAAACCGTGAGTGCCCGGGACAACAGACGGCCCGAACGTTCCAATGGAATCAGGGTGTTGTCGAAGGTGGGGGCTGCGGGCTGATCGACGATGGCAACAATTTCCTGCAATTCCTCCGCCATGCCACGCTCGAAGGCAGGCAGGTAATGAGCCGTTTGAATCCGGTCAAAAGGAGGGTAGTTCAAATCCAGCGGACTTTCGCTGAAAAAGGGATTGTCTGTCATCGAATCGGCCTCCACGCTCAAAGGAGCATCCACGGCTTCCGCTGCCGCGGACGGCCCTGCGGGGCTGTCACTCGTATCATCGGAACAAGCGCCCAGCAGGGCGGCAAGGGCCAGGACGGCGCCTTTGGGAAAACCTGACATGGAAACCTCCTTCAAAGAACCCGCAAATGCCAAGGCCTGCAAATATCAGGAATTATAGAGCTTCTGGGTCACTGCCGACACCGGGATGACAAATCATGCTGTTTTTTTTCCACTTTTACTGTATACAGGCGCTTTCGAGGAAACCTCCATTGAGCGCTATCCCTTTTTCGTTCCGGCGTGACGGCGATGATGAGCTTCTCGCTCGTATTGCGCGAGCGCTGGAAACCCGGGGCTACATCGTTTTATCGGGAGTATTCCCTGAGGAAACGCTCAGCAGCCTGTTTATCCATTTCAAATCCCTGGACGCCCGGCAATTCGCACAGGCCGGTATCGGACGGGAACAGCAACTGCAGAAAAACCCCTTTGTGCGCAGCGACCAGACCTGCTGGCTGAACCCGGGGCACCCGGCCACGCAGACTTACTTCCACTGGACTGAGCAATTGCGCATGGGCCTCAACCGGCACCTGTTCCTTGGCTTGAGAGACTATGAATGTCACTTTGCCTATTACCCGCAGGGGGCTTTCTACAAGAAGCATCTGGATGCTTTCCGGGGGGACAATTGCCGGGTGATCTCTTCCGTGCTCTACCTCAATCCCAACTGGGCACCCCAGGATGGCGGCGAGCTGCTTCTGTATGCCCCCACCCGTGACGGCACCCTGGAGAAAATAGAGCTGCTGGAGAAAGTCGAACCCGGCTATGGCCGCATGGTGCTCTTCCTGAGTGAGGACTTTCCCCACGAGGTTTTAACGGCCAACAAGCCCCGTTACAGCCTCACCGGCTGGTTCCGAACCGGCGTGCAAATTCAGAGTCCCGTCCTCAGTGAGGCGTCGTGAGGAAGCCTGAACAAACCTGCCAGTGGATCCCGCCGGCTTGTTCAGCGCTGCCTTAAACTGCCTGCTCTCTCAGATAGAGATCATTATTGGGCGTGTGGTCACCCGCCAGCCAGCGCTTCAACTCGCTGTGTGCCAGCGGTCTAATATCGGCATTGATTTGGTCCACATTGGGGGGATCAGTGCAAAACTCAACAATCATGTCATCCGGGTCCAACAGGTACAGCGAATTACAATACCCATGTTCCAGGAAGTAATACCGCTCTTTGTCATAGCCAATATCCTTGACTTTCTGCAGCAGCTCTTGCTGATGATCTTTTTCTACCTTCAACGCAATATGTCGAAAACCGGATACCGGCAGCTCCGGGCCATATTCAGCCTCATCTTCAGGGTTGGCAAACTGGAAAAATGCCAGGGCGCTTTCATCTGCCAATCCGAAAAAGCAATGGCAGAACACCCGTTCCTTGCCGAACAACATGGGTTTTTCGCACCAGGTCGCCACCAGGGGCATGCCCAGAATATCTTCATAAAACCAGCGGGTTTTTTCGAGATCCTTCACGACATAGGCATTGTGATGCAGTCTGGCTGGCAATTTACCAATTTGAGACATGAGTCCTCTCCTAAAAATACGTAGTTTTCAGAGCTGTATTTGATTGTTGTTAATCAGCCCCAATCTTTTTATTGCATTTGCCTTACTGAGACAGCCGAAATCATCGAAAGCTTTCATCATCCAGCCCCACTTCAGAGCGGGAAATTCTAACACCGGCCTACTGCAATGCAAGTCATAATATTTCTTTTGATCCCTGAATGCTGACCTGCCCTTGCCTGCCGTCCCGGTATGACAATAACCCAGCATTCGGTTTCACTGCTGGCAGTTTACGGACAATGGCTTTATCATTGACCCGGGTTTTTATTTTACGGCGGTTCGAAAAAATATTTTTGGACAGCGCGTCAGCTTGCGAAATCCCAAATCATTGAATGCATGAACTGAAAAATTAAAAGGAGAAGGTAATGACGAAGGTTCTGGTATTGTACTACAGCATGTATGGACACCTTGAAGCCATGGCGCAAGCTGTCGCTGCAGGAGCAAAAAGCGTCGATGGCGTGGACGTTACGATCAAACGGGTTCCGGAACTCATGTCAGAAGAGGCGGCAAAAAACGCTGGCGTCAAGCTGGATCAGGCCGCACCTCTTGCCACGGTGGATGAGCTGGCAGATTATGATGCAATTATTTTTGGTACACCCACGCGTTTTGGCAACATGTGTGCCCAGATGCGGAATTTCCTCGACCAGACCGGCGGCCTGTGGTTTCAGGGCAAGCTGATTGGCAAGGTGGGCAGCGTCTTTACCTCTACCGCCACTCAGCATGGCGGGCAGGAAACCACCATTACTTCCTTCCATATCACTTTGCTGCACCACGGCATGGTGGTTGTGGGCGTTCCTTATTCCTGTCAGCAGCTGATGAACATGGATGAGATCACCGGTGGCTCACCCTATGGCGCCAGCACCCTGAGCAAAAGTGATGGCAGTCGCCAACCCTCTGCCAACGAGTTGGAAATTGCCCGCTTCCAGGGCGAGCATGTGGCCAAAGTAGCCAAAAAACAGGCAGCCTGACAAGCCTCGAATAAATCCCGGGGCTGAACCTCCGCACACACGCAGAGGCTCAGCCCCGGGATTTTTTTCCTGATGATGAAATGTTTCTTGCCATTTCATCATCTTTTCACAAAATATGCCCGCATGGCTATTGACATATACTTCCAAATTGAAATATCTTTAAAACGATGTTGAGTGCAATCATATAAAAGATGTATCTGATTTCCTCCATTACCCGCACAAGGAGGCGGGAAATTTAAGATTGAATAAAAACAACAATACTCTGCTGCTTCGTTGAAGCAAGCCCAGGGAGAGACTTCCACTGAAAAATCACCTGCCAAAGATTGCTTTTGCAAGCACTTGCACAGATGCTATTCCGGCGAAAGAGATTTCATTTAAGTAATTGGCAATCACACCGATAACTCTCAATGCGATAACAATACACCCAAACAATGGAGAACACTGTATTATGCCTGGTGATCTTAATGCCATACCTTATCCTCGCAAGAAAATTTCCAGTCTAGTCTCTTTCTGTTCCTTGCCCGTTCTGCTGCCTGCGCTCATCCTCTCGGGCTTTTCGGGAAGCGCATCGGCCCAGGAAAACAGAGGCCTGGTATTGGAAGAAATTGTGGTAACGGCTCGTAAACGCGAGGAATCCTATCAGGAAGTGCCGATTACAGTGACTGCCTTTTCGGAAGCCAAGATCGAAAATGCCGGCATAGAACGGCCACAGGATTTCATTAACCTCACCCCCAATGTGCAGATGGTGCAAACGCAAAACCAGGGGATATCCTTCATAGTCGTTCGTGGTATCGGGCAGGCGCGCAACAGTGAGCCATCGGTTGCCGTGATGGTGGATGGCGTCTTGCAAAGCAACCCGGAAATGTTCAATGTAGAACTGTTTGATATTTCCCACATTGAGGTTCTGAAAGGTCCGCAAGGCGCTCTGTATGGACGCAACGCCATCGGTGGCGCCATTATCGTCGACACCCTGAGACCTGCCGATGAATTTGAGGGCAGCGTCAAAATCGGGGTCGACAACGGTGTCGGATACCGCGTCCGGGCCACAGCTTCCGGCCCTGTCACCGACAATCTCAAGTTCCGTCTCGGCACTTCCTTCAAGGATACCGACGGGGTGATTCCGAACACCTTTCTCAATGACGAAGCCGACCCCTTTGAGGATTTTTCAACCCGCCTGCGTTTGCTTTATGAACCTACCGATAATTTCAGCATTGATCTGATTGGTAATGCCATTCTGACTGAATCCAGGGCCTTTGCCTTTGCCATCACCGAGGACGTCAATGAAATCCTGCCCATCAGGGTAAACAATCCCGGCAAGAATGAGCGAGACAGTTACAATGCCTCCATCAAGATGGAATATGACCCCGGTTTTGCCACCTTTACCTCGGTGACCTCCTGGAATAAAACAGATGAATTGTCCACCGGTGATGCCTTTGACTTTCTTCCCATTCCGGATTCCTTCCTGGCACAGGCACTGGGCTTCCCGATTGATTTGAACCAGAGCATCCTGTTTAAAACAGATTCAATCAGTCAGGAATTTCGTATCACTTCTCCTGGAGAAGACCGGCTGCGCTGGGTGGCAGGAAGCTATCTCATTTCCACCGACCGTCTGGCTGTATTGAGCACCCGTTTTGATACCGGCAACGGCATCGATCCTGAGAAAAAACGTCCAAGCTCGAACCCACTCAACCTGCCGGTTTCTTTTTTATCGGATAAACAGGACAATTTTGCCTATGCCTTCTTTGGCGACCTGGTCTACGACGTCAATGATGCCTGGCAGGTGGAAGCTTCGGTGCGCTATGACAATGACCAACGCGATATAACCACACTAACACCTGATGCGCCCCTGTGTTTTCCTGATGGTGCCACTGCAACCCCCTGTCTTCCGGACCCCACCGCCTTTGAAGGTGAGACGCGAAAAACCCGCTTTGACTCCATTCAACCGAAATTCACGGCGCGTTACCAACCTACGGATAATGTCACTCTGTACAGCAGCTGGGGCAAAGGCTTTCGCTCGGGCGGCTTCAACCAGACCGGTGTGGCCACTGTTGCGGCACGCCTGGGTATTGCCGGCATCAATGACATATTCAAGGCCCAAACGGCTCGTACCGTTGAACTGGGCCTGAAAGCACAGCTTTTTAACCAACAGGTCAATTTTGGCTTCGCGGCTTACCATACCGATTCCAAAGGAGAGCCATTCTTTGTTTTCATTGCCGAAAACTCCACCCAGAATCTCGGGACCATCGACAAGGTGAAGCACAACGGCTTTGAAGTGGATATTGAGGCACTGTTGACGGAAGGCCTGACCCTCAACGCCAGCCTTGGTTTCAATGACAGCAAGATCAAGCGCTTCGTTGATCCCTCTGTGATTGGCAATGAATCACCTCTGGTTACCCGACTGACCACCAACCTGGGTTTGGAATATCATTATCCGACCCCCATTATGGGCATGGACCTGATGCTGAGAGCAGATTATCAGCGCACTGGCAGAACCTGGTGGGAACCCTTCAACACGACGGTTCGCAGGCCGGTAAATATCGTCGATTTGCGCTCGTCATTGACGAACGACGATTGGACCTTCACGGCATGGACAAAAAATCTTACGGATAACCACTATAATTCCGAGTTTTCTCCAGGCGGCTTTACCTTCCGGTCGCCATTGCGAACCTGGGGTGTCGACATCTCCCGCCGCTTCTGAAGACTGGCATTGTCAATAACACCAGGATCACCGGTTCAAGGAACGGTGATCCTGGTATTGATCAGGCTTCCTGCCACAAGCCCGCCAACTGGGTCAAAACCGCTTACTGGTTAAGAACCCGCAACATCCAGGCGGTTTTTTCATGCACCCGCATCCGGTCTGACGCCAGCGAGGCCGTTGATTCATCATCCGCAGCCTGCGCCAGCTTGAGCACATGGCGACAGGCCTTGACAACTTTTTCATGGCCCTGGGTCAACAGATCAACCATTTCATTGCCAGAGGGGACACCCTCCACTTCCTTGATCGAACTCAGTTTCGCAAATTCCTTGTACGTACCCGGCGCCACGACATCCAGAGCACGAATCCGCTCGGCGATCTCATCCACAGCCAAAGCCAGCTCGGTATAGTGCTCTTCAAACATCAGATGCAATTCTCGAAACTGGGGGCCCGTCACATTCCAGTGGAAATTATGGGTTTGCAGATAAAGTGTGTAGGAATCCGCCAGCAGGTGTTTCAGGCCTTTGGCTATTTTGATCCTGTCGTCTTCTTTGATACCGATATCGATCTTGCTCATTGCTCTCTCCATTATTGATCTTGCTTCTGGAGAACTCAGACTACCGGATACGCGGTGCAGAGTGAAGCTGGACATGGATGGGACACCCACTGTCATGGATGGGACACCCACTGTCGGGTGGTGGACTGCGGGTGGGGATGGGACACCCACTGGGCACACAACACGCGGAGGGCGTACGTGGGGCATCCACAAGAGGCACGATGGAAAATATGATAAAAAAAGAGCAGGCACATTTTCACTGGAAAAGAAGTGCAGCCTGCTCTTTTTGCTTGGTGCCGGTTTTTACTTACTGGTTTCGCCACCCGGAAGGAGCATAGCTGGTACGAGCAGCCTTGGCATAAGGTACCGGACAAACCATTGCACGAATTTCAACCTGCTTGTGGGACTCAACAGTAGGCTTGTTGGTGCCGCCGCCTGGTTCACCCCAGACAAAGGTTACTTCGGTGCCAGGCTCTGCATGTTCGATGTCCAGCATGGCCAGAGTCAGCATCTTGCGCTCATTCGAGCTATAGCCTACCCAGGTGGAAAGGCCTATCTGCTTGCCATTTTTCAATACCGCATCGTAGGGCAGCGTGGAGTAGACCGCCGACGGGAAATCGAAGTACTTGGCGCGATCGGCGCTGAACTGGCTGCCAATGGCCCTGGTAACATCTTCACTGTTCAATTCCAGCGTCACTTTTTTGCGTTGTGGCTTGTCCGCTATCCTCTCCAGGGCTTCACGACCGATGAAATCATGATCGAACTTTACCATCACGCCATAACCCAGATCGTAGGGGGTCAGGTAGTAATCCTCAATATTGCCGGAAACGAAACTGCCTCCCAGGGAAGCTCTGGCTTCATAGGAATCAGCTGGCAGCCATTCCCGATAGGCTTTCATTTTGTCTCCGGAATACACTGCCGGCATCGGCGATGGAATCCAACCCGACTCGAGTGTATTGGATGAATAAGCACGCGCGCCAACCAGACGCAGACCAAACTCGGGTCCGGCGGCAATGAAGGCCTGCCTTACTTTTTCGCCATCTTCCCAGGGGCCGAAGAGTTCATAACCGGGCTGTCCGGCCATGCCATGACGCAGCGCTCTCACCTTGCAACCGACAATATCCATCTCACACATATGGAAGAACTTCAATTGTGGCGGCTCCTTGCCCATGACCTTTTCCATCAGCTTGAAGGCATTGGGGCCCTGGATCTGGAAACGGTAGGTCTGACGCTCGACCGGGCCGCTACGGGCAATGGTACGCTCATCCCGCTCACAGATAGCATCATAACCGCCGGTCTCGCAGTGATACTGCACCCAGTTGTGCACAGAAGGACGTCCGATAAGACTGAACAACTGTTCTTCCAGATGCACCAGCACCACATCGCCAATCACATAACCGTCGTAATTGCAGGGAGCATACTGTTTGGCCACATTGACCGGGAAGTTTTCAAAGCTGTTGGTGCCCAGATCCTTCAGCAGCTTCAGTGCTTCAGGACCCCGCACATACATGTCGGACATGTGGTAGCTTTGATTGAACAGTACACAGGTTTCCTGCCAGGCACGCTGCTCATCGCGCCAATTAGTATATTCGGGTGGCACAACGGGATAGACGTTGGGGCCTGATGAGGAATTCCTCAGCATGGAGACAGGAGAGCCTGCCGCTTGAATGAGGCTTTCCAGATTGCTTGCTGTCATGGGACTGGTCCTTTTGCTATTTGTCATAATTATTTTCGTATAACGAAAAAGCTGCTATTGTAACAGCGCTATCTGCGGCAGGCAACTCGACAGATAAGCATAAACCTCTCCACTGCGGATTGCCCCCGGCTTCTTCAGAGGCTCCTTGACCGTCACTGCTGCGCCCAGGATTTTCTGGCTAAAATTCAGCCATTTAGCATCAGAAAGAGCCTGCTTTATATCATATCTCTGGCCCGCCAGAAACAAGAAATAATGAGAATCCAAACCATTTCCAAGCTACAACGGGCCGTGTGTGCGATAGAATACGCGCTTTTTCGTTGCCCCATGCTGACCGCTTGAAGGAAACGCTGCCTACCCTTAGGAGTTTTAGTTGTGAGTAATAAACCCGTTTTATATCTACTGCCTGGCCTGCTTTGTGATGCAACAGTCTGGGAGCATCAGCAGAGCACTCTTGCCCCCTATGCAGAAATTCGCATTCCCGTATTCAAAGGTATCTCCTCATTCCGCGAGATGGCCTTGAGTATGCTACAAGATGCACCATCGCACTTTTCTATAGTGGGACACTCAATGGGCGGCCGGGTGGCGCTGGAGCTGATGCATCTGTTTCCTGATAGAATCGACAAGTTCGCATTGATGAGTGTGGGTGTCCACCCCTTACAGCCTGGCGAGTTTGACAAACGCATGGCAATGGTTGATCTGGCTGAACAAAAGGGCATGGAAGCACTGGCAGACGCCTGGATTCCGCCGATGGTACATCCATCCCGACACCAGGATACGGTGCTGATGCAGAGTATCCGAGCCATGGTCTTGCGCAACACTCCGGCAGATCACCGCTGCCAAATCGAGGCGGCACTAACGCGTGCCGATCAGTCTCTGTACTTGCCGACCATTCGCCACCAGGTGCTTCTGCTGTGCGGTGAAGACGATGGCTGGAGCCCCCTCAGCCAACATAAGGCTATCCAGCAACAATTACCAAAATCGGAACTGCACAGTATTGCTGCTGCAGGCCACATGGTAACAATGGAGCAACCTGACTCCGTCAGTCAGGTACTGCTGCAATGGTTTACCGCCTCATAATCAGAAATATTGCCAAAATATTGGGCAAAATATTGGGACACCCACTCTTAGCAAAATATTGGGACACCCACTCTTAGCAAAATATTGGGACACCCACTCTTAGGAAAGAATCGAAAAACCACCGTTTTTGTTTCTTGCATTCTGCTCAATCTCTACTAAAGTATGATTGACTGGAAAGAAGAGTACTATCAGGATGACGCGCCCCCGTTCCCAACTGGTTTCTCTGGAAGCCACCCCTTATTACCATTGCATCGCCCGATGTGTACGCCGATCATGGCTATGTGGCAGCGATCGTTATTCAGGCAAGAACTTTGATCATCGCAAACCCTGGGTGCTGGATCGACTTAAACTTCTAGCTGAAATTTTTGCTATTGATATCGCCGCCTATGCCGTAATGAGTAACCACTACCATGTAGTCCTGCATGTTGATGTTACCCGGGCAAATTCCTGGTCAGATGATCAGGTCATCAAACGCTGGACCAGTCTCTACACTGGCCCTGACGTGGTACGGTATTATAACGCAGAGAAGCCTTTATCTGCGGGTGAAATTGAATTGCTGAAGACCATTGTGGCACGCTGGCGGGAGCGATTGAGCAATATCAGCTGGTTCATGCGCTGCCTCAATGAGTACCTTGCCCGCAAAGCCAATGCGGAAGATGGCTGCAAAGGCAGGTTCTGGGAGGCACGCTTCAAATCCCAGGCTTTGCTGGATGAAACTGCCGTACTCTCCTGTATGACCTATGTAGATTTGAACCCCATCCGGGCCGGAATGGCTGAAGATCTGTTGAGTTCAGACTTTACTTCCATTCAGCAGCGAATCAAAAATGCACAGGGCAAATCTGGCAAAAAAGAACTTGGAAACGACAAAAACCATACACCCAGAATCATGCCTTTCACCGAAGTCTTACACAAACAGCAGACCCTTGCCGGCATCCCCTTCAATTTTCAGGACTACCTGGAACTAGCCGACTGGACAAGGCAAGCAATTCAACAGGACAAAAAATGTACCGCCCCGGAGAACCACCCTCAACTTCTAAAAGTTTTGAGACTGACAAATAACGAGTGGCAGTTCCTGGCCCTGCAGATTCAAAAACAGGCCATCACCATGCTGCACGGGATAAACAGGCTCCGGTCCATGAAAAACAGCAAACTAGTCAAACGGGTTGCTTAAAACCATATCAACATCAACTTGTCATGATGATGATACAAGTTGTTGCGCCTGAAAAAATGCTCCCAATAAAAATCAACACTCATTGACGGTTTCTAAGCTAATCTAATTAGAATCTTCATGAAGGCTATCAAATTCAGACCCTACAAAAGTGGGTGTCCCTGCATTTCCCCCTAAAAAGTGGGTGTCCCTGCATTTCCACTAAAAAAGTGGGTGTCCCTGCATTTCAACTTGAATGCTTGGGGAAGTCGGGATATAAATGCGGACTTTACCACAATGGCTGTCCAGTTCTACATTCTATGGTCCCAATTCAATCTCGTCATTGCCAGTTATTACCTGATACAACCCGCCAGAGTCTTCTGCGTATCAGTCAACGCATTCTTTCCAAAACCGGTGATCAGTTCTTCAATGAACTTGCCCTTGCACTTTCTGATGAGTTGCAGGCCGATTACATCACCATTGGCAAACTTCACGATCCAGAGCAGATCACTACCCTTGCCTTTAGCGAAAGCAGTCAGCTCCTGAAAAACTTCGACTATGACCTTGTTGATACACCCTGTGACACTGCCATCAGGGATGCTATCTGCAGCGTACCGGAAAACCTCCCGGCCCTCTATCCCCGTGATCCACTGATCGTGGACATGGGCCTGCATGCCTATGTCGGAGTGCGCCTGCACAACGCCAGAGGTGAGTCGTCCGGGGTATTGAATGCGCTCTATAAACGCCCCCTCTCTCACCCTGAATCAGAGTCTGCTGTTTTTTTCCTTAGTATCTTTGGTCTGCGCGCTTCATCGGAAATTGAGCGCCAGGCAACGGAAACCGCGCTTCGCAAAAGCGAACACTACGCCAACGAGATCTTCAACAATTCCCCCATGGCCAAACTGACCCTGGAAACGGACGGCCGGATCACCCGTTACAATCAGGCTTTTTGCCATTTGTCAGGCTATTCCCAGGATGAAATAGTTGGTCAGAACATTCTGTGCCTGTTCAGTAATTGGGAAGAAAAAAGAATCAACACTGAAATCGACAAGCTACTGAATCAGAAGTTGTATCAAAGCAAAACAGAAACCACTGTGCTCACCAAAGACAAACAGAAAGTCTCCGTCCTGCTGCACAGCTATTCTTTAAGAAACAGTGTCGATCACGTTACCAGCATCGTATTTCAAATGGAAAACATTACGGAAAAAAAATCATCAGAACTTATTATTCAAAAATTGAGTCAGGCGGTTGAACTGAGCCCGGTCGCCACAATCATCACCGACAGAGAAGCAAGGATCGAGTATGCCAACCCACGCTTCACCACATTGACCGGTTACTCAGCAAAAGAATGTGTGGGCCATAATACCCGAATCAATGCCTCCGGCGATACCCCGGCTGACGTTTACAAGGTAATGTGGAATACCATCCTCGCCGGCCGACAATGGCAGGGAGAATTGCTCAACCGCAGAAAAGACGGCACCGCATACTGGGCACGCACCACGATCTTTCCCATTCTTGACAGGAACAGGCACATTGTCAATTTCGTCAGTCTGCAAGAGGATATTTCGGAAACACGAAACCTCAGCAGGCAGTTGCAGCATGAGGCTACCCATGACCAGCTCACCGGCCTCCTGAACCGCGCTGAGTTTACGCGCAGGCTGCAACAGACCATTGATCTTGCCGCCACTATCGGCAACACCTTTGCCCTGTGCTTTCTCGATCTGGATCAATTCAGAATTCTCAACGACACCAGCGGCCATATCGCCGGCGATACCCTGTTGATGCAGGTTGGCACAATACTTCAACACCAGTTGCGCCCCAATGATACTGCTGCACGCGTAGGGGGGGATGAATTCGCGCTTATCCTCAGCAATTGCTCTCTGGACGACGCCCAGATCGTTGCCGAGGAAATTCTTCAGGCGGTCAGTACCATTGATTTTACCTGGGAAAAAAGAATGTACGCGCTAAGCGTAAGTATTGGGATTACCCCCATAGACGGCAGCATAAAGGACGTCACCGAATTGATGAAGCAGGTCGATACCGCCTGCTATACTGCCAAGGATGGCGGTCGTAACTGTATCCACATCTATCGCGAAGGCAACAACAATGTCTCGCGCCACCGATCCGAAACCGACTGGGTCCCCGAACTGACGGCGGCACTGGCCGAACGACGCTTCCGTCTGTTTGCCCAAAAAATCATTGCTCTGAATTCCGGCCAACGCAAACCTTCTTACGAGATTCTCATTCGACTGACCGACCGAAATGGCAATCTGGTACTCCCCGGAGAATTTTTGCCTTCGGCCGAGAGATATGGCCTGATATCAAAACTGGACCGTTGTGTTTTTGACTACCTGTGTCAGTGGCTCATTGAAACCCCTCATGTATTTGATGTTGCAGAGAGTTTTTCCATCAATCTTTCCGGCGCCTCCCTGAGCAATCAGGATCTATTGCATCATATTCTCGATACTGTCAGCCACGGCCATATTGACCCAGCAAAAATAAAATTTGAAATTACTGAAACAGCTGCTATCGGAAATATCGTGAACGCCCGGTATTTTATGGAAAAACTTAGAAAAACCGGCTGCAAGCTGGTACTGGATGACTTTGGCCGGGGCCTTTCTTCCTTTGCCTATCTGAAAAATCTGCCCGTGGATATTCTCAAGATCGATGGTCTTTTCGTCACAGAAATCCTGAAAAACGAAGCCGATTACACCATGGTGAAAATGATCAATGAACTCGCCCATTCCCTGGGCATTGAAACCATTGCCGAATACATCGAGAGCGAAGCCCTGCTGGACTGTGTCACAAGGCTGGGAATCGACTACGGTCAGGGTTATGCCATCGCCCGGCCAGTGGACATCGAGGACCTGCTCACTCCCCAGACGTGATTTCCGGCTGATTGATCCGGCAGCCGAAATCATGAAAGTTCATACTCCCGGCAAGGGAGCGGCATGGACTCCGATGCAAGCAGTGTTTATTCTGGCCGTTCTGTCTAACCGCCCTCAAGGAGACCCACCATGCCATTCTTTTCCAGCCTGCCGGAAGATGCTACCACGCGTCATATTTTTCAACGCAGCCCACAGCGCTTTCATGCCTTTGCCGAATTCAGCCAAAGCCTGATGCGTGGGGACTCGCCATTGTCACCCGGCGTCCGCGAACTGCTGGGGGCCTATGTCTCGGCCCTGAACGAATGCGCCTATTGTGTCGGCGGCCATATTGCCACCGCCAAACGCTTTGGCATCGAGCCTGACCTGCTACAGGCCCTGCTGGACGATATCGACAATGCCCACATTGAAGACAGGCTCAAGCCTCTATTTCGCTATGTCAAAAAACTCAGCAGTACTCCCCATAAAATGGTGCAGGCGGATGCAGATGCGGTATTTGCGTTGGGCTGGCCGGAACAGGCGCTCGAAGATGCGATCGGGGTCTGCTGCAGTTTCAGCTTCATGAACCGCCTGGTCCAGGGTTATGGCATTGTCGCCGATGACACAAAATTCGACGAAAGAGCCCGCCAGCACGCCGAGCTCGGCTACGTGGGGCAGTTGATCAGCCCGGCAAAATCTGCCGGGAAGTCAGTCTGAGCGCGGCAAGACGTCTTTTCGAATCAGGCCGTCATCAGGATATTTGCCAGTTCCAGAGGCTTGTCGATCATCACGTCGTGCCCACAGTCAATATCCAGCACGCGCCAGTCCGGATTGGCCCGGCAGCGTTCACGGCAGGCATCGAAGCCCGGCAGCGCAAAGCCCGTCGCCCGAACATAGGTTTTACTGGCGATCGTTTCATGGGCGCCGCTCAATGTCAGGCGTTCGCGAAAACAGGCGATGGGCTGCAGGGTCATTTTGGCATCCACCCAGTCCCGGTCAGCTGCGTTGACATTGAAATAAGTGGCGCTGATCGGCGTGACCATCACGCCATCAGGTCCAGGCTGAGCATGACCGCCGGCATCAAGCAGGGATTCACCATCGCGGGGAACAAAGGCATCGAGATAGACCATGGCGGCAATCCTGTCAGCTATATGTTCGGCCACGCCGGAAATGACCAGGCCGCCATAGGAATGGCCGCACAGTACAATCCCATCGAGATCTTTCCACTTGACCTCGTTCACGACATCCATGATATGAGTGGAAAGAGTAAGGTCCGGCGGCACCACATGGGAACGTTCGCCCAGCCCGGTCAAGGTCGGTGCGAACACCCGGTGTCCGTGGGCAAGCAGGATGTCGGCAACTCTCTGCCAGCACCAGCCGCCATGCCAGGCACCGTGGACGAGGACGAAGGTCATGATCTGGCTCCTGTTGGTATTCACTGCATTGGCTGACAGTTTGTTGAAAAAATCCATCCATGGCACGGGTTATCAGGCTGTTTTTCAACAGCCTGATAAGGAAAATGTATAGATTTACATGCAGAGCTTGCCCTGCACCATCATGGTATCGGGCTGATTGGCCCACTGTGCCAGAGAGGCGTCATAAAGGCGGACATCCGGATAGGCCAGCAACTCTTTCAACACAAACCAGGGCGGCGAGGCATGCAGACCTTCGTTGCAATAGGTGATCACAATCTTGTCTTCGGTGATCTCGTGGGGCACATACAAGGCCCGCAATTCTGCCGTGGACTTGAACGTGCCATCTTCATTGAAATTCAAGGCCCACGGTACATTGTGGGCACTGTAGATGTGCCCCAGACGTTGATGGGCAGTACCGGTATGAAAAACCGTGCCGACTTCCGAACCGGTATATTGTGGGGTGGGCCGTCCATCCACCAGTGCAAACCCGGGTTCACCCAGGTGTATTTCTATATAGGCTTGCTCTGCCAGGTAATCGCTGTTGACCAGGCTGACCCTGTAGTCACTGGGGACCACCTCGGGCAGCGCGGCAACCAGGCTCCGACCCGAGCGGGTCCAGGCGCCGATGCCTCCGTCAAGAATGCGGAGATCCTGATGCCCATAATAGCGCATGGTCCAGAACATCCGGGCCGACAGTCTGCTGCTCTTATCGTCATAAATCACCACCGTGGACTCCGGGCTGATGCCAAGACGGCTCATCAGGGCCTCATAACGTTCCCGGGAAAGAATCAGATACATCTCGGGATTCTCCGGCGCCGTGATATCAGACAGCCAGTTGATGTAGCGGGCATCAGGAATATGCCCGGCGGCATACTGCGCATGGCTGCGACCCAAATCCAGCAGGCGCACGGCTGCATCCCCATGGTGCTGTGCGACCCAGGCGGTGTCCACCAGAACCTTTGCGCGGGCCTCATCCTCCATCCGCCCTCCGGGAGAGACATCACAGGACACCAGGCCCAACAGCAGAGAAACCAGGATTGAAGAGCCGACCCAAGCTCTCAGTGCATACCTGCCGGCACGGATGTTCATAAACAAACTCCTGCTGGGAAACCGGATTTACTGGCGCAGTTGACGCAGAGCCTCGATCACGTCCAGAGGGTCGAGCCGTTTGGAGTAATCCGCATCGACAAAGGCCAGTTTGATCGTGCCATCACTGGCGACCACATAGGTGGCGGGGATGGGCAGTTCATAACTGTCGTCACCATTGAAAGCCGCGATATCGATATTGAACTGTTGGTACAGGGGGCGCAATGCGGCATCCAGGGCAAAGACCAATCCGCATTGTCTGGCCAACTCGTTACCCACATCGCTGAGCACGGGGAAACTCAGGGCATGTTTTTCAATGGATGACAGAGACTGATCCGGCAAATTGGGTGAAATGGCCACCAGCTGCGCACCCAGCGCATTGATTTCCGGCAGGGCCTGCTGAAAGGCGCGCAATTCCAGATTGCAATAGGGGCACCAGCCGCCACGATAGAAGTTGATGACCAGGGGACCCGCCTGCAACAAGGCACTTGAACTCAGCGGTGTGCCGGTGGCATCAGGCAGAGAGAACGCGGGAAGTTTGTCGCCTTCCTTGAGACTCTTTTCGGCTATCCCGGTGCGCACCAGCCGGTCGGTCGCGCCCATGATCAGATCCACCGTCTCCTTGGGCATTCTTTGCAGGAAGTCCTGCTGTAATTCCTGAATATCATCTCGCAAACTCATCGTCTTTCTCCATGTGATTGTGTTTAGGGAACCTTTGAATAACTCTGGACAACCCCGCCACCGCCAGGGGTCTGTCGGACTCCTAATCGGAAGCCGGTGTCTTCTGTTCTGCCAGCAGCCGTCCGAGACCTTCTTCAAGACCGGCCATATTCGACAGACTGAGGCCAAACAGGTCTTGCAGCGTCTCGCGCAATTCCGCCACCGTCGCAATTTTATACCGCTCGGTTTCTCCCGAGAGTCTGTACAGTGACAGATGATTATCAGCCAGCGCATAGCGTTTGTCCACCTCCGGCCGGGCCGCAATCAGGCCGGTCACAAAGCGCGAGCCCGGATGGGTGGCAACATACCAGTTGGCCAGCGTATAGTCGCTGAACTGCTGTTCCTCCCGGGTAAAGACATACAGTGTCTTCCAGCTCTGCTGCAGGCGGGCCTGAAGTCGATAGGCCTTGCCTTCCTGCAGTAGCCGGAAGGGTTCATGGGGGGTGGTCTGCTCAATATCCGGCACGATCAGCAGGGGGGCCGTGAGCGTCAGGCCGCCGAACCCGGCATCCGCCAGCCAGGACTGCCCGTCGATGTCAAGCTGCAACAGCATGTGGGTCCGTGGCACCGTCACTGCCGGGGAGGGCTCTGCGGCCACCGGTTCGGGCAAGCCCCACAAGACCCGTGCCGCCAGTCCAGTGACCTGGTATCCCAAGGCATTCAAGGCACTGCCCAGCAACAGATTATGCTCGAAGCAATAACCGCCGCGCTTGTCAGTCACCAACTTTCTGATCAGGGATGGCAGGTCCAGATCAACAGTCTGACCGAGAAAAGAACTCAGGTTTTCGAAAGCTATGGTTCGGGTATGCTGAAAAATGATCGCCCGCAGCGTTTCCAGGTCCGGCACACGGCTGCCGCTGTAGCCGATCCGCTGGCAATAGGCATCGAGCTGTGCCGGATTCATCGGGGTCTGCATCAGCATAAGAGAGCTGCCGGGCCGGGATCAGGGTGCGACAGCTGCGGCGGCAATGCCTTTCAGACCCTGGTTCATATTTGCCACGATGGGACATTCTCCCGCCTCGTGACGGCTCGCCAGAAAAGCCGGATCATTATAGCCAAGCCAAACCTGGCCCGACTCATCCTGCCACACCAGCACCTTCAGGGGCAGTTCGATGCCGACGGTCTGTGCGCACTGCATGAACGGGGTGCCGCCCTGCGGATTACCGAAGATCAGCAACTGCGTGGGGCGCAGTGTCATGCCGGCCCCGGCTGCACCGGCGGCATGGTCGATGCGGGCAAAGACAGTCAGTCCGCGCTGCTTCACAAGCTGTTCCACGGCATCCATGGTGGCCTGCACACTGTGGGGACTTTTGACCGTCATCAGGCCGTCGGCGGCGAAGGTGGTCAGGCTCGCCGTCATCAGCGAGAACAAAACAAACGCTGGCAGTATTTTCATGGAATTCTCCTAACAGTTTGTTGAAAAAGTCCATCCATGGACTTTTTCAAGCGAAACAGGCAGCATGCCAAATAATGACCGCTGAGTGTAGGGCTTAATTTCCAGGAAGAAAAGATTCTGAGCAGAATGTTCGAATGGCGCTGAAGCCGACAACACCAGAAAACCGCTCTGAATACATTGCGGGAGGTTTCCGAACTGCCGATATCGAACTCTCCGGGGCCCTGGAGACACGAAGGCAAACATCAGAGCGATCTGGAGATGAGCTTGCCCTGCCACGCGAAATCCACCGGCCACAGCCTCTGCCTTGCCTTGTCGTAGTCCCGCCACAAGCGTGCATAACTTTGCCGGCTTTCGGGGTGGATGCTGGAACCTGAAATTTCCGCAAGTGGCCAGAGCACGTAGGCGTTTTCGGTAATTTCGGCTCTGGGCAGACGAATACCGGAAAAAACCCCGTGGAGATCGCCATAGGTCAGGATGTCGATATCGAGGGCGCGGCCACAGAATTTGGGCTGGCTGCGATCACGGCCGTTGTCGTCTTCAATTTTTTTCAGGGTGGTGGAAAGCTCTGCCAATGGCAGTTCCGTATGAAAACCCACCGCCATGTTGAGAAAATTATCGCCCTCGAAACCCACCGCCTCGCTTTCAAAAACGCTGGAAACAGCAAGGTTCTGAAACAATGCCGCCAGACGATCAAGACCAATGGTGATATTGCCGGCCGCATCCACATTGCTGCCCAGACTCAGCGTTACCCAGGCCATTACTTGCCCACCACAGTGTCCAGAACACCATGCCCAGTTTTTTCTCCACGTTCAATAATAACCCCCACATCCTTGGAACCGGTGACGGCGCCGGGCTTGCCCAGGCGCAGCCGCAACCAGGGTACAGAGAATTCCTCGCGGACGATGTCGGCAATTTTCTCCGCCATGGTTTCGATCAGTTGGTATTCACTGGCTTCGACAAAACCGGCGATACGCTTGGCCACGGTTTTGTAATCCAGCGTGTGCCCGATGGCATCGGTGGCGGCAGCCTGACGAATATCGGTGCCCATTTCGAGATCTATCCTGACGGTTTGCCTGATCTCGCGCTCCCAATCATAGATACCGATCACCGTTTTTACTTTCAGCCCACGAATATACACAATGTCCATGCCATCATTCCTGTGTTGCTTAAGGAACCTCTACAGAGGCGTCAAGGTCTCCAGATCCCAGCGCGGCCGGACCCGGATGCACAGATCGTCAGCCTGCCCTGCCAGCAGGCGCTGACACCCGGCATAGGCTATCATCGCGCCATTATCGGTGCAGTATGCCAGTTTTGGATAATAAAGCCCGGCGCCTTCCTGCGCCGCCATTTCGGCCAGTTCCTGCCGCAGGCGCTGGTTGGCGCTGACGCCGCCGGCAATCACCAGCGTCTTCATGCCGGTATCCTGCAAGGCCCGACGGCATTTGATCACCAGGGTGCCGACCACGGCAGCTTCGAAGCCGCAGGCGATATCGGCCCGGATCTGATCAGTCAGGCCCATTTCCCGGCTTTGCGCTGCAATGGCATTGAGCACGGCCGTTTTCAAGCCGCTGAAACTGAAGTCCAGACCGGGCCGATTGATCATGGGGCGGGGAAAGACAAAGGCCCCCTCGGTACCCTGAACGGCGAGCTTTGCCACATGGGGGCCGCCGGGATAGGGCAATCCCAGCATCTTGGCAACCTTGTCGAAGGCCTCCCCGGCGGCATCGTCCAGGGACTCACCAAGCACCTTGTAACAGCCAATGTCCCTGACCTCGACCAGTTGCGTGTGGCCACCGGAAACCAGCAGGGCGACAAAGGGAAAACCGGGACTGTCGACCTCCAGCATGGGAGCCAGCAGGTGTCCTTCCATATGGTGGACACCGATGCTCGGCACATTCCAGGTCATGCCCAGGGAGCGGCCGATGGCCGCCCCGACCAGCAATGCCCCGGCCAGACCGGGACCGGTGGTATAGGCGATACCATCAATATCCGCCGCCTTGCACCCGGCCCGGCTCATGACCTCCCGGATCAGGGGCAGGGTCTTGCGAATATGATCCCGGGACGCCAGCTCCGGCACGACCCCACCATACTGCTGGTGTATCGCGACCTGGCTGTAAAGCGCTTCCGCCAGCAAGCCGCGATCGCTATCGTACAAAGCGATGCCGGTTTCATCACAGGAAGATTCGATGCCTAGAACTTTCATCGGGGAAATGTCATGCCTGGCTTTCAGGGAGCGGCATGATAACACAGCCTGAAGAGGCGGATGGCAGGCCAGGGAAGCTATGCTATTATCGCGGCCAGACTTTGTATAAAAGCGAAACAACAAACCACTTTAGGATGACTCTCCAATGAAAGCATTTGTAGTCAAGGCAGGCAGTACCTCTCTCACGGGCCTGCAACTGATGACGCGGGAAAAACCGAGCCCGGGAGCCGGCGAAATTCTGGTACAGATGAAGGCCGTCTCCCTCAATTTCCGTGACCTGATGATACCCCTGGGCCGCTACATGGGCGGCCCGCTGGCAGCGGATGCCGTTGCCCTGTCCGATGGCACCGGCGAAGTGGTCGGCCTGGGTGAGGGGGTCACCCGTTTCAAACTGGGCGACCGGGTTGCCGGCACCTTTTTCCGCAACTGGATCGATGGCCCGCCCGCCGCAGAATCGCGCCCGGGGCTGGGTGCAGGGGTCGACGGTGTGCTCGCGGAATACGTGGCCTTTCATCAGAACGACGCCGTCGGCATCCCCGCCAATCTCAGTTATGAAGAAGCCGCGACCCTGCCCTGTGCCGGTGTCACTGCCTGGAATACCCTGCTGGTGGCAGGCAAGGCAATCCGGCCGGGTGATACGGTGCTGGTGTTGGGTACCGGCGGGGTTTCCATCATGGCCCTGCAATTGGCCCGCGCTGCCGGAGCCAGGGTCATTGCCACCTCGTCTTCCGATGAAAAACTGGCCAGGGCCGGAAAACTTGGTGCTGACACCCTGATCAATTACAAGACCACCCCCGAATGGCAGGAAGCCGTCCTCAAGGCCACGCAGGGCCTGGGGGTGGATTGTGTCGTGGAAGTCGGCGGCCTGGGTACGCTGTCCCGTTCCATGGCGTCCCTGGCGATGGGCGGCAAGGTGTGCATGATAGGCTTTGTTGCCGGACCGGCCGGTGACGCCAACCCCCAGCAGGTGATACGTTCCGGCGGCAACCTGCACGGCATCTTTGTCGGCAACCGCGCCATGTTCGAGCAGTTGAACAAGGCCATCGAGGTGAATGACATTCATCCGGTCATCGATCGCGTGTTCAGTTTTGACGAAAGCCCTGCTGCCTACGAATACATGCAGAGTCAGGCGCATTTCGGCAAGATCGTGATCCGGTTTTGAATGACGCAGGAGGGTGCCGCAAGGCGCCCGCGAGGTCTCACAGTTTCTTTTTCGAGGCCTGCGGATAATTCGGCACCACGGTGCTGTCTGACCCTGATCACACAATAATTCCGTTAATTTCCAGGTGAGTGGTTCGTGCCAAAAAATAAATATAAGCAGTTGATTTTATTGTTATCAGTTTCTTCCTTCCTTCTCAGTGCATGCACAAACCTGCACACACCCGCACCAAGCCCGGCCCGGCCGTTTCCCAGTGGTGCTGCCTCTGCCAATCCTCAGTCCAAGGCTTCCAACGATGAAGAGCAGGTGGTGGAAACACTCGTATCCCAGGCCGACAATTCGGGCGCAAGGTTCATCGAAAACCGCAGCCCTGAGCCAGACCAGGCAACAGCCACCGGCCTGAGTGCAGAGAACCCGTCCCCGGAACCGGTCATTCCGACCATTCCCATGACCGCCAATCGCGTGGTGGAACGCGCCATCAACAGTTATCTGCAGCACCGGCGCAAACTGCTGACGCTCTGGATAGAACGCGGGCAAACCTACTTCCCCATGATTGAAAAAATCTTTGCCGAGGAAGGCGTGCCCGACGAGTTGAAATACATCGCGTTGAGCGAAAGCGACCTCAATCCCACGGCCAAAAGCCCGATGGGCGCTGCCGGCATGTGGCAATTCATGCCGGTCACCGCACGTGGGGCCGGGCTGAGAGTGGATGACTGGGTGGACGAACGTCTGGACCCGGAAAAATCGACCCGGGCGGCGGCCCGGCATATCAGCGAGCTGCATGCCACCTACAGTGGCCGCTGGCATCTCGCACTGGCCGGTTACAATTGCAGCTACCGCTGTATCAACCGGGCCCTGGTGCGGGCCGGCGGCAGCATGGATGTCCCGCCCACCTTCTGGGAAATCTATCCCTTCCTGCCCAAAGAAACCCGCGACTTCATTCCCAAATTCATCGCCGCGGCACTGCTTGTCTCCAATCCCACTTTCTATGGCATCAATACGGAAAGTACCCGGCAGGAAATTGCCTATGACGTGGTTGATATCTCCGGCAGGCTGAGCCTTGAAGAAGCCGCCAGGCTGGCCGGCACCACGCTCTCCACCCTGCGCACCCTGAACCCTTCCCTGCTCAGGAACACCCTGCCGGACGATGACACGGCCTTTGCGCTGAAAATCCCTTTTGGCAGCTATGAGAGCTTTGTCAGAGCTTTCAGGTCCCTGCCACCATCGAAAAAAACCGCTCCGGCTGAATATATCGTCCGCAGCGGTGACACCCTGGGCGCAATCGCCCGTCGCCATGGCACGTCGGTGGCAGCCCTGCAGACCAGTAACGGCATCGACGGCCACCTGATCCATCCCGGTCGGAAATTGCTCATGCCCGGCAGCAGTGCCGGTGCTCCGGCCAGCATTGTCAGCACCGAACGCCGTTTCGTGCAGTATGACGAACCGGCCTTCCGCCCAATCAGATTGCGCGAAGAGTTTCAGCTGGTGGAGCAGCAGAATTCCACCGAAGCCGCACCCTTGATGGCCGTTTCCCTGTCCATCACCCCGGCCGTGGAAAAAGACCTGGTGGTGCCCACCATCTACCAGGTGCGCAGTGGCGATACTCTCGGCCAGATTGCCAGGCGCTTCAAGGTCAGCGTGAAAGACATTCAGGGCTGGAACCATCTCGAGGGCACCCTGATCCGCGTGAACCAGGAATTGACATTGCATGCGGCGGCCGCCAGCCCCACCACGACCTATCAGGTACGGCGCGGCGACAGCCTGGCTGCCATCGCCCTCCGCTTCGGGGTCAGCGTGGACAAGCTCAAGGTCTGGAACAAGCTGAGCAGCAATCTGATTCATCCCGGGCAGAATCTGCAGATGAACTAAGAAAAACTCAGAGCTTCCCTAAGAAAACCTCATGCCTACAGGATCCGTGTCAGAGCAGGCAGAAAAAAACTCCTGGACGGGTAGCTGAAGTTCAGCCGCGCAAGACCGGTATGTCTGCCGTACACGCCAATGCCTGCCGGGACATGCCGGGGGAAGTCTGCGAGGAGCGCAGCTCCCTTAACAGTTTGTTGAAAAAGTCCATCCATGGCCTGCTCCTGCTAAAGAGCAAGCCCGCTGAGCAGCTCGGCCCTCACCTTCTGCATGGCCTGCACGATTTTGCCACCCTTGCCGATATCGGCGGCGATGGCGGCGATGTAGACATCCATGGCCTGCTCGTGATCATTCCATATCAGGGCCCTGTCGGCACTGAAATCCCGGCCAATCACCTCATGAATGGCGCGGTACAGTTCCCGGCTCAGCGGTGAAAGGGTGCGGCTGGCATCATAGTGGCCGCAACCCAGCCTGCTGCGCAAATCCACGGCCTGCACGCCGAACAGCAGCGCAATGGCCATGTACTGCCGGAAGATTTCCAGCGCGCGCCGGCTCAGGTTGGCGGAACCATAGCCCTGGCTGTTGATATTCTGGTTGAAACCCTCGGCATGGCTCGGGTAATGGACGACCAGGGAATTACTGTAAAAACTCAGTTGCGGCATGATGCAGTTGCCGCAGATCTGCAGGCCCTGCAAGCCACCATTGATGCTGCGCCCGGTATTCCCCACCAGCATTGCGGAGAGGCCGTTGCTGAAGGCCGGGGTGGCCGCCATGGCGATCTGGATATCCAGGTGTTTGGCCAGCAATGCCAGGTGATAGCGCAGCTGATCCATGCCCACGCCGATATACTGCCCCAGGAAATTGCCCCCGTGATAGGTCGTCGCATTCTCGTAATCCACCAGGGGATTGTCGGTGGCGGAATTGATCTCGGTTTCCACCTGGCCCGCAATGGTGATGATGCCGTCGATGATCGGCCCCATATACTGTGGCAGACAGCGCAGGGAATAGCGGTCCTGTATGGGTTCATCGCCACCCCGGAATTCATGCCTGCCATCCAGTTCATCACAGATCAGCTGCGAGCCCTCGAGCAGGTCGAGCATCGCCTGCGCGGCCCTTAGCTGCCCGTTCAGGGGCTTGTGTTGATGGATGAAGGGATGGAAGGACTGGTTGGTCCCCGCCAGCCCCTGCAACAGCAGGGCATGGGCACCCATGGCCAGGGCCAGCATATTGCCGGCGTCATGGACACAACCGGCCGCTATGCCCGTCATCACGGCTGTGCCATTGACCATGGCCAGCCCTTCCTTGGGACCCAACCTGAGCGGCTCCAGGCCCAGCTCTGCCAGCAAACTGACTGCATCCACCTCCCGGCCCTGGTAATCCGATTTCCACGCGGCATCCAGGCCAATCAGATTGGCGGTGATGTAGGACAGCGGCGAGAGATCGCCACTGGCTCCGATGGACGCGAATTCATAGACATGGGGGGTGGCACCCCGGTTCAGAAAGGTCGCCATGCGCTCGATCATTTCCATGCGAATGCCGGAAGCTCCGCGCAGCAGGGAATTCATGCGCAGCAACATGGCCGCCCTGACATCACTGCCCGGGATCCGGTTGCCGGCGCCCACCTTGTGGAACCAGGGAATGTTGTTCTGCAGGTCTATGGCCTGTTCCCTGGAAATAGTCTTGTAAGCCATGGCTCCGAAGCCACTGGTCACGCCATAGATGGGCTGGTTCCCGGCAACGGCCTGCAAAATGAATTCATTGGATTTGCGGACCCTTTCCTGCACGGCAACGGCATCTGAAATCCCGACCCGGGCATCGTCACGGGCAACACGCATGACCTCTGCAATGCTCAGACCCGCGCCGGAAACGATTACCTGATTGTGCTGTTTATCCGCCATGACCATCCTCTTTTTATCCAGTGATGCCCTGTCCGGGCACAAGGTTTATTGCAAGCGTATCAGACAAGCGCCTGGATGAGATTACGCCTGCAAAAACAAAGTTTTGCAATTATCAGGTTTAGGCATTAAAATCCTCCGCCCTAAAACGCCCGGAAGTTGTCGCCGCGCCCTGCTGTCATCGTACTGTTTTTTTTGGTGTGCTGACAGGCAACAGGAAAGCCCGCAACCCGGTAACAAGCACCCTGGAGATGGAGATTACATGCCCGAAGTCAAACTCAAGGAAAACGAACCCTTTGACGTTGCCTTACGTCGCTTTAAACGGTCCTGCGAAAAGGCCGGTGTACTGGCCGAAGTCCGACGCCGCGAATTTTATGAAAAACCCACTTCTGTCCGAAAGCGCAAAGCTGCCGCTGCCGTCAAGCGCCATCTGAAGAAAGTCTCCCGTGAGTCCCGCAGAGGCCAGCGTCTGTTTTAGGCCTTTGCCAGCAGACCCCGAGCCATGGCTGACCACCCCCTGAAACAACGCCTCAGCGAGGCCATGAAAGACGCCATGCGCGCCCGGGACAAAGCCCGGCTGGGCGCTATTCGCCTGATCCTGTCAGAGCTGAAGCGCATCGAGGTGGACGAGCGGATCGATGTCGATGACGAGCGGGTCATTGCGGTTCTCGACAAGATGGTCAAGCAGCGCCGCGAGTCCATCCGCCATTATGAAGAGGCTTCCCGTGCCGACCTGGCCGGGCAGGAACAGCAGGAAATCGCCGTCATCCAGGAATTCCTTCCGGCCGCGCTGAGCGCAGCCGAGATTGCCGCCATCGTGGCTGCGGCCGTTGCCGAAACCGGTGCCGCCAGCATGAAAGACATGGGTGCCGTGATGGCTGTCGTCAGGCCTCGTCTGAGCGGCCGCGCCGACATGAGTCAGGTCAGCCAGCAGGTGAAACAGCAACTGAGCCAGTCTGAATAAGGCTGCTGCCGACACGCCCTCCAACCGGCGTCAAAACACAGGATCGAAAACCCTGACAGGCATCGGTCCAGGCCACGGAAATTGTGTGTGCAAGGCCATTTTCCGTTATGCTTGTCGGCATCCGCGCAAGCCCAGACTTTTAACCTCAGAACTCCGATGCCAGGTCTGATCCCTCAAGCCTTTATTGACGATCTGCTAAGCCGCACTGACATCGTTGATGTGGTGGCCTCCCGCATCAACCTGAAAAAGTCCGGCAAGAACTACTCCGGCCTGTGTCCCTTCCACAAGGAAAAATCCCCGTCTTTCAGCGTAGAGCCCGACAAGCAGTTCTATTATTGCTTTGGTTGTGGCGCCGGTGGCAACGCCATTGGTTTTGTCATGAACTACGAAAACCTGGATTTTCCCCAGGCCATCGACAGCATTGCCCGATCCATGGGCCTCGAGGTTCCCAGAGATGAAAGCCCGGTTTCCCGGCATCAGCGGGAGAAGAGCACCAGCCTGTATGAGGTTCTGGAAAAAGCAGCCACTTTTTATCAAACCCAGCTCCGCCAGCATCCGGACAAGTCCCGCGCCATCGCCTATCTCAAGGGCCGGCAGCTCAGTGGAGAAATCGCCCGGGATTTCGGTCTGGGCTATGCCCCTGCCGGCTGGGACACCTTGCTGACCACGCTGGGCGGCAATGAGGCGTCAAAAAAACTGCTGCTGGACAGCGGCCTGCTCATTGAAAACAAGGAAAATTCCCAGCGGCCGCTCTATGACCGCTTCCGCGACCGCATCATGTACCCGATCCGGGACAGCCGCGGCCGGGTCATCGCCTTTGGCGGCCGGGTTCTGGGCGATGACAAGCCCAAATATCTGAATTCCCCGGAAACGGCCGTCTTCCACAAGTCGGAACAACTCTACGGCCTCTACGAGGCGCGTCAAAAAGTCAGGAACCTGGAACGGATCGTGATCGTGGAGGGTTATATGGACGTCATTGCCCTCGCCCAGCACGGCATTCACTATGCCGTGGCCACACTGGGCACCGCCACCAGCAGCCTGCATTTGCAGAAACTGTTCAAGCTGGTCCCGGAGGTGGTGTTCTGCTTTGATGGCGATGCCGCCGGCCGCAAGGCCGCCTGGCGGGCGCTGGAGCATGCCATTCCGCTGATGACGGACGGACATCAGGCCCGTTTCCTGTTTCTGCCCGAGGGCGAAGATCCCGACAGCCATGTTCGCAAGGTGGGCGCCCAGACCTTTGTCACACATATTCGTCAGGCCACGGGGCTGGCAGCATTTTTCTTCGAAACCCTGAGCCAGCAGACTGACATGAGTACGCTGGAAGGCCGCGCCCGGCTGGGCAGCCTCGCCATGCCTTTGATCCGGGAACTGCCCCAGGGTATTTTTCGCCAACTGATTCTGGATCAGTTGGCGCAGCTTACCGGTGCCGACCGGGAAAGCCTGGAGGCGATGATGGCACAGACGGCCTCTGACAGAGGCCGGAATGTCGGTCCGCCGGCATCGGACCCCACTGCCCGGCTGCCGGATTCAAGGCAGACAGGCCGGGGCTCTCACACAAACCCGGCGATCCCGCCACGGCACCGGAAAATCTCACCCTGCATGATGGCAGCCAACCTGCTGTTGCTGAAACCCGACATCCTCGGCAAACTGGAGCTCAGCCCTGAGCTGCTGGAAATCGACAGCCCTGACATCGACATTCTGCTGAAAGTCATCGAACTTGCCCGCAGCAAACCCAGCAGCAACACCTATCAGTTGATGGGGAGAGTCTATGGGACCCCCCTGGGTACCCAGCTGACCCAGGTGCTGAACCGGGAATGCATCACCCCCCTCGACGGTATCAGCCGTGAATTCTGCGACATTATCGAGCATCTGCTGGCTCAGCACCGCCGCAGCAAAGCCCATGCGCAACTGCTTGAAGAAGCAAGAAAAAAGCTCTCGTCCCGGCGGCGGCAGCCCGAGGGCGAAAGCGGCCCGGAATAAAATTTGAGGCCGCGCCTGCAATAGCCGAATATTTCCCGAATTTTTCTTGAATTATCCGGTCAAAGCCCAAACATAGGGAAGTTCCGGCTGGCATCAGATTTTTGAACCCGGTATAATCCCCCGCTGCAATTTTTTTACTTCACGTCATGTTTAGCACAGGTTGATAACAGGCATATGAGCGACACTGGGTCTCAACAATCAAGTCTTAAAGCTTTAATCGCCAAGGGTAAGGAACAGAATTACCTGACCTACGCTGAAGTGAATGACCACTTGCCGGAGTCGATTTCTGACCCGGATCAGGTGGAAGACATCATCCAGATGATCGACGACATGGGGATCAAGGTTTATGAAACCGCCCCCGATGCCGATCAGCTGCTGATGATCGAGAATGATGCAACCGATGAACTGGCTGCGGCCGAAGCTGCCGCTGCCCTCGCCGCCGTCGAGAATGAGGCCGGCCGGACCACAGACCCCGTGCGCATGTACATGCGCGAGATGGGTACCGTTGAACTGCTGACCCGTGAGGGCGAAATCGTCATTGCCAAGCGTATCGAGGAGGGCCTGCGGGAATTGATGGCCGCCATGGCCTACTATCCCGGCATCGTGGAAACCGTGCTGGCCGAATACAGCCTGGTTGAAAAGGAAGGCAAGCGCCTGGGCGATATCATCACTGGCTATCTGGACACCGCCGTTCCGGAGGAAGTCGTCGTCGACAGCACCACTGACAGCGACGACGACAGCACCGCCGCTACGGGCGCTGTCGCTGCCGCAGGCAGCAACGATGACGACGAAGACGATACCGAGACGGCTACCGCCGACACCAGTGATGATGAGGAACCCAGCAGCGGCCCTGATCCGGAAGAGGCGCGGATTCGCTTTGAGGCCCTGCACAAAGCGTCCCGGGCCGCCATCAAAGCGATTGAAAAGCACGGCCGCCACCATAAAAAATCCATGGCTGAACTGGAAAACCTGGGGGAAGTGTTCAAATACTTCAAACTCTCTCCACGCCAGTTTGAACCCCTGCTGGAACAGGTACGTACCTCACTGAACCGTATTCGCCGCCATGAAAAGAATATCGTCAACCTGTGCGTGCGCACCGGCAAAATGCCGCGCAGTGTTTTTATCAAGAATTTCCCTGGCAACGAAGTCAACCTGAAATGGATCGATGAATTCCTGAAGGGCAAGCCCTACTCCGAACACCTGCTGAAAGTCCGCCACGAGATCCTGCGTTCGCAGAAGAAAATGCTCGCGCTCGAGGAAGAAACCGGCATCACCGTCACCGAAATCAAGGACATCAATCGCCGCATGTCCATCGGTGAGGCCAAGTCCCGCCGTGCCAAGAAAGACATGGTGGAGGCCAATCTGCGCCTGGTGATTTCCATCGCGAAAAAATATACCAACCGGGGCCTGCAGTTTCTGGACCTGATCCAGGAAGGCAACATCGGCCTGATGAAGGCCGTGGACAAGTTCGAATACCGGCGCGGCTACAAGTTTTCCACCTATGCCACCTGGTGGATTCGCCAGGCCATTACCCGCTCCATCGCCGACCAGGCCCGCACCATTCGCATTCCGGTGCACATGATCGAGACCATCAACAAGCTCAACCGCATCTCCCGGCAGATGCTGCATGAGAAAGGCCGTGAACCGACGCCCGAGGAACTGGGCGAACGCATGGAGCTTTCCGAAGACAAGATTCGCAAGGTGCTGAAAATCGCCAAGGAACCCATCTCGATGGAAACCCCTATCGGTGATGACGAAGACTCGCATCTGGGCGATTTCATCGAGGATGCCAACATCGATTCACCGGTGGAATCCTCCCTCGACGAAGGCCTGCGCGAAGCCACCAAGGACGTGCTGAACAGCCTCACCGCCAGAGAAGCCAAGGTGCTGAGAATGCGTTTCGGGATAGACATGAATACCGACCATACCCTGGAAGAAGTCGGCAAGCAGTTCGATGTGACCCGTGAACGCATCCGCCAGATCGAAGCCAAGGCCCTGCGCAAACTCCGTCACCCGACCCGCTCCGACCACCTGCGCAGCTTCCTGGACGATTAAAAAACAAAGGGCCTATAACTCAGTTGGTTAGAGTAGCGGACTCATAATCCGTTTGTCCCAGGTTCGAGTCCTGGTGGGCCCACCAATTCCGTTGATGTTTATCAGTTTTCCCTGCGCATCGGTGTCCAATAAGTGACCAACATTATTCGGACTGCGCATCTGCTCCAGATGCTCCGGCGCAAGCATGGCGCCCATTCACTGCCTTCCAGGCATCAGATGCAAAAAAAAGAGCTCCGAAGAGCTCTTTTTTTTGGCCAGCCTGCTGATCAGTGTGTCAGGGGATCAGGACGTACCTGAAACTTGACGACCTTGCCGGTCGTGCCTTTGCCGCCTTCGGTATGCCACACCAGGTGCGTACCATAATTGGCATACAGGCCGCGGGTTTTCCAGCCGCCGTCGACGTCATCGATGCGGGCATCCAGGCCGCGCTGATAGAAGCCCAATGGATAGGGCACGCGGAAGTAGGTCCACTCACCTGTCTCCGGGTCCAGTGCAATCAGCGAGTCGGAGTTGGAGCCGGTCAGGATCGGCGTGTCCTTGCCCAGACCCATGATGTCGTGCTGGTCGACCCAGCCATAATAATGGAAGTCGGCCGGATACTCGGTATTCCCCAGCTTGGGGCCAGGGGTCTGCCAGGTTTTCCAACCCTGCGCGCAATGCGTACCTTTATCCGTGCCGGGACCGTTGAGCACCGTGCACTTGCTGCGATCGAACATGCCCCATTCGGAGGAGGCCGCCATGGCCACCCAGGGATGCCCTTCGCTGTCGATATCGATACCGCGCGGGTCCAGAGAACCCTCGGGCACCTGGTACACCTCGGTGATGCAGGATTCCGGAGGATTGTTGCCGCGGTCGAGACGCATGATGAAGCCGGGATAGCTCTCGGAGGCGCCCCATACGATGTTGCCGTCGTTCGGGTCGGGAATCACGGCATACATGTTGTAGCGCACTTCGGTATCCAGATTCGGATCCGGATTGTCGGAGCCAGCTCTGTTCCACGGTTTGGTGATCCTGCCATCGCCGTTGGTGTCGATGATCTGCGGACACCAGCCCTGGGCAAGCTGCTCGTCATGGGTCAGGTCGAACAGGCGGGTATTGATCCAGCCGAACATGGGACCCAGCAGTTCATTGAAGTACAGCGTGTTGTCGGGATCGCTGGCAAACTGCAGATGGTGCGTGGCGAAACAGGTGTCGATCAGCTCGAACTGCTTGGTCTCGGGATCGAACACGGATGCCTGACGGTTGCTGAAAGTCAGCGGATAGTACTGGGCATACTTGTTGTCGGAACCCTGCTGACACCAGTCGGGCTCGGCGTTGCGGATTTTTGAGGTCATCCACACGCGGCCATCGGGGCCGATCATTGGATTATGCGGATCAGACGGATTTTCCGAACCCCACAAATGTTCCATGCCCCAGAAGTTGGAGGGATTGCCCGGCGGTGGAAAACGGGAGTTGACTTCACGCGGGTCTTCGCGGGTGGGAATCACATACTTGTAGGAATCGTTGCTGACCGGATCGACTACCGCCAGGGTGCCGTGGCCGGCGGAGACGGCGTAGACGGGACCGAAGGCGTTGACGGTGGGGTTGTTCTTGTCCGTGGCGACTTCATCGTGCATGAAATCCTGCGGACCGCCGATATCCCACAGGGTAACGACGATATTGCGTTCTATCCCGGACGGGCGTGGCGGCGCAGGAGGAACGGCGCCGGCCTTGATCCTGCGGGTCCAGTCGGCCATGGTCTTGGACATGCCATCCATGCCGAACTGCACGAAGGCAGCCTGCATGTTGCCGCCACGCACACCCAGTGAGGTCCGGTAAATCCAGGCTTCCTCGTCGGTATCGAAACCCAGGCCGGCCATATGGTCCAGAGTGCGGGTCACGTGATTGCCGAGTTGGTGACAGAAGTTGCAGTCGGATTTGAATTCGTGCACGAAACGGTCCTGGCTCTCGATGGTCGGCAGAAAGCCATTGCCTCCGGCGGCGACCGGACCGGTACCCGGCAATTTATCCGCACCCGGTATTTCCAGCAGCGACAACCAGTAGTCGCCTGGGTATATCTGCGCGGCTTCCTGGGGTGTGGAGGCATCCTCGACGCTGAGCTTGAGATTTTCATCGCCCGGACGGCCTTCGACCTTGTCGGAATCCTTCAGACCGTAGCCGCGTACCCAGACATTGTAGGTAGCCTCAGGCAGTTGCGGCAGGGTGTAGTTGCCATTGTCATCAGTGACCACGATCTTGATGAAGGGAGTATTGGTTTCCTGCGTCTCGGCAATGACCCAGACACCGGCCTCGGGGCCGTTCGCGCCGGTGACCTGACCGCTGATGTAGCCATCGGGATAGCTGCGCTGACTGCCAGCATCCGCCTGGGCAAGCGCAATACTGCCTGCCAGCAGCGCCAAGGCCGCCAAAAATAGTGAAGATATCAACTTGCCCATAGTGCCTCCTGGGGTCCTCATGACATGGGTTTGCATTTTTGATTCTGGTTCTTTTGTTACCGCTTCTTTTGTTACCGCTTCTTTTTTTA
>JAVVEZ010000106.1:0-9912 GCA_032250895.1 Pseudomonadales bacterium
TTTCTGTTTCGGTGCTTTCTGTTTCGGTGCTTTCTGTTTCGGTGCTTTCTGTTTCGGTGCTTCCCGTCTCTGTATCGGTGGCAGCTTCCCCGGTCTGCGGCAAACGCAGATAATCCAGGGCAATGAGATCAGGTTCCCTCGCATCATCCGGGAAGTCAAAGGTGCCTTTTATCTGATCATTCAGCAGATAGACATTCCAGCCTGCCCGGGAGGGTTTCAACTGGACATTGATGTCGTGCAACTCTTGTCCGAAGAACTGCAAGCGATCAAAATTCACGTCGGCCAGGCGCAACAGATTCCTGAGATTGTCTTCCTCTGAGCCATTTTCCGTCGTGACGATAAAATCCTCCCCCACTTTCTGCCAACCCCGCACGTCAAAATCGGCCAGTTCGCCACTGATCAGGATGCCCGGATCATCACTGCTGGATTGACGAAAGGCAAAGTCCCGGTTCAAGGGGCCAAAGCGAACCTGCCCCCGATCCAGGCCCTGCTCGTTCAGATACAGCTGTGCATAAAAATTGTCACCATAACGGGTGACAACCTGGCCTCGCCCAGCCATGAAATCAATGACCACTTGCAGATCTCTGGATTCTTCATCTGTCTTTGTGAAGGGTTCCGGAAGCTTGACCATCAGCCCCCGCAGATCAGAGTTCAGGGTCAGACGGCTCGGGCGGGGGCCTGTCGCCGGAGCGCTGAAAATCTGCAGATCGGCCTCGTAATCCACCTCTCCTTCGGTGTAGGACAACAATTTCCGAACGAAGTCTGTTTGCTTTGACCAGTCGGCCAACAGGGTCTTCGAGGTTCTGCCACGGCTGTAAATCCGGGTGCCGGTCTCGGTCAGGACGGAGCCCGGTACGGTTCGGCTGAACGTCAGTATGTCGGCACTGATCGGGTACCCGAACAAGGTCGCCCTGAGGTTTTCAGCATGCAGGCCCGCCACCGTGGAGTAATCCATGCGCCCGGCCAGATTTTCGAACGCCAGGCCATAATCCGGAATCGTCAGCTGAGAGGATTCGCTGGCCACGCTGACTTCCACCAGCGCCGTCTGATCCGTCATCCCCAAAGGCATGCGCAGATGGGCATTGACGTCAAGCAGGCCCGCTGCCTGCCAGCTGTCAATGTAGTCGCCAATAGTATTGTGCAGCGGTGTATTGCGCAAAAAATCCAGGCCCTGGCCGGCTTCCACCCGGCTCCCACCGGTAATTTCCAGCCAGGAACCCGGCAGCGCATCTTCCCGGGGCCTGATCCCGATCTGCGCCGAACTCAGTTTTATTCCACTGGTGTTGCCGTCTGCAATCCAGGCATCCGCTTTATTGTCGTCAATCCTGACCTGGCCATTGAGTGCCTCGAGCCTGGGCCAGTCCGGGAGAAATTTCAGGTCTGTATCCTGCAGCTGATAAAAAGACTGAATGGTTTTGTAATCTGGCGGAATGTTCTTGCCGAGCGTCCCCCTGAAAATAAGGCCGCTGTTCTTGATCTGGCCCGACAAAATGGCTGTATCCAGCCAGTTTACGGTGCCCTCGAGACTGGCTATGGTGGGCAAATAATCGTCTTTCACCGCCAGGGCATCGGCGTCAAGAACCCCCAGCAGCACCGCCAGTTCAGAAACTATTTCACCCTGCTCATCCGAGCGGTTGGCCAGATCAAATTGAAGTCTGGCATGCATCCTGGCATTGCTGACATCCATCATCGTGGAGCGTGCCTTGAACTCCCCATCCTCCAGACGCCAGTGAATCCGGGTATTGGCATGATCATAATGCCAGCCGTGCTCAAACAGCCTGGGCAGGTGAATATAAAAATCATTCGAATCGAGTTCCACCAGCCCACTGTCGCCATCTGCCTGTATATAGCCATTGATGCCGGAGACCGCTGGCGCAGACCGCCAGGCATCCACCCCCACATCCTGTAAATTACCGCTCAGATTGAAACCGCCCGGGTAGTTTCCGGAAAAATCGGTACTGATCCGGGCATGGGTCAGTCGACCGTCAGGGTTCAGATCGCGCAGGATGCTATCCGCCCGCTCCGGCAGGGTGCCGGAGGCCAGCAGCATGGCGCTGACAATACTCAGGTCGATGTCTTCCAGGCTGGCCTCGAGCGCCAGAGCTTCGCCACCGGTATTCAGTTCCAGAAAGATATCCGATGGCTGCCAGTGCCGGGAACCCCGGTCAAAAGCCAGATCCTCGATCCACACCTGCCAGTGGTCAGTCTCTGTCTGCTGCGCAGAAAGTTTCCATTGCGCCGCCCCGATCTCGTTGCTGCCCGCCGACTGAGTGGATTTGAGCAGGGCATCGACCTTGTCAAAGCGGCCCTGAACCTGACGAATGCCGTTCTGATCAGCACTCAGCCACATTTCCGCCCCGCCATCCAGTGCTGCCACTTGCAGGGTCTCGAAACTGTGCAAGACATTGAAATCGCTGAAAGCCGCCAGTTCCAGATTCAAATGAGCCAGCGCACTGAATTCAGTCCTCGGATCACCGTCAATTTCCAGACTCAGCCTGAGCGGTTTCGACTGTCCGGCCAGGTTTGCCTGCAATTGCAGTTCATGCAGATCCGTGCCGTTTCTCAATTCCAGCGTCGCTTGCTCAAAACGCATTCGACCGCCACCCGCAGTTTCCAATGTAATTCCCGTATTGCGCAGGGCCAGTTCGGAGGTGTTCAGAACGACATCGAGGAAGCGCTCGGTATAATCGGGGCCACCACCCACGAAGCCCGCCAATGACCAGCCACCCCGGGCATTTTCGACCAGAGTCAGGTTCAGTTCCCGGATACCGACCTTGCCTATCACCCAATCCCGGCGCCAGAGGCTCTGCGGCACATCCAGTTGCAGTTCGAGATGCTTGAGCAGATGGGAACCGGCACGACCGGCTCCAGCACCAGTATCCGTAAAGGGTATATGCAGATTTTCCAGCACGATGACCGGACTGTAGTGAAACCAGGCCCCGGAAATTGCGCCGATACTCACCTGTGTGCCCAGCAATTGTGACAATTCGGCTTCTATCAGACCTTTTTGACTGCCCAGTAGCGGAGTCAGGGTTCTGCCAGCGGCCAGACACAGGGCCACGATCACCAGCAGCAACAGCGAAAACCTGAACAGACAACGACACAGCCAGCGCAGCAAGAGTCTCAGCCTGTCCAGAATAGTGATTGCCTTGGTGCCGTCAGAATTAATCTTGCCACCCTTGTCAGCAGACCCTGTCAAAACAGCACCACATCAAATTGTTCTGCTGTATACATTGGTTCAACCTGAAAGCCGATTCTTTTGCCGGTCAGAACCTCGAGATCGGCAACGGTGGCGGACTCTTCGTCGAGCAGACGGTCCACAACCTGCTGGGAAGCCATGATCAGAAGTGAGTCATTCTCAAAAGCCCGGGCCACCCGCACCACCTCCCTGAACACCTCGTAGCAGACAGTCTCCGGGGTCTTCACGGAGCCGCGGCCCTTACAGCTTGGACACTCCTGACAGAGAATTTGTTCCAGACTCTCCCGGTTACGTTTTCTCGTCATTTCCACCAGACCCAACTCGGACATGGCCATGATCCGGGTTCTGGCACTATCCTTTTCCAGGGCCTTGCTCAGTGTCCGCAAGACCTGGCGACGGTGCTCCGCGTCCTCCATATCAATAAAATCCAGAATGATGATGCCGCCCAGATTTCTCACCCGAAGTTGCCGGGCACTGGCCTTGGCCGCTTCCAGATTCGTCTTGAAGATGGTCTCTTCCTGTTTGCGCAACCCGAGGAAAGCGCCGGTATTGACATCGATCGTGGTCATGGCCTCATTCTGGTCAATGACCAGATTGCCACCCGACTTGAGTTTCACGGTACGATTCAATGCTTTCTCTATTTCGTCTTCAACGCCAAACAGGTCAAACAGGGGACGTTCATCATCGTAGAACTCGATGCGCTCGCAAATTTCCGGAATGAATTCTTCGGAAAATTTCAGGATATCCTCACAGGTCTGGCGCTCATCCACCCGGATTTTCTCCACCTGGGGCGTAATCAGGTCCCGCATGGCCCGCACATATAACAGCAGATCATGATAGATGACTTTTATTTCTCCTGCTGCGGCAGCATCGATCCGCTTTGCCACTGTGCTCCACAGTCTGCGCAGGAAGCGGATATCGGCAAGGATATCCGCTTCCTCTGCCCCTTCGGCTGCCGTTCGCAGGATAAATCCGCAGCGTCCGACGAGATCTTCCTGCTGCAGGCACGTGTTCATGAGCGCCAGCAGGCGCTGCCTTTCCTCTTCACTGTCGATTCTCTGGGACACAGCCACATGCTGACTGCCCGGCATGTACACCAGATTACGGGAGGGGATCGAAAGGCGGGTGGTCAGTCTTGCACCCTTGCTGGCAATCGGTTCCTTGATGACCTGCACGACCAGCCACTGGCCTTCCCGGATCAAGGCACCAATCGCCGTTTCCGGGGGCGGCGCCATGTCAAAACCCTCCTTGTTGACCAGGGCAATGTCAGAAGCATGGATAAAAGCCGCCCGCTCCAGACCAATATCCACGAAGGCGGCCTGCATGCCAGGCATCACCCGCACCACCCTTCCCCTGTAGATATTGCCCACCGGGCCCAGCTTTCTGTTGCGCTCTATATACAATTCCTGCAATAAGCCCTGATCGATCAGGGCCACCCGGGTCTCCAGGGGAGAGACGTTGATCAGGATCTCCGTACTCATGTCACACTGGCCTGCATGATCAGTT
Organism: Pseudomonadales bacterium; assembly: GCA_032250895.1. Taxonomy (GTDB): domain Bacteria; phylum Pseudomonadota; class Gammaproteobacteria; order Pseudomonadales; family Pseudohongiellaceae; genus JAVVEZ01. The sequence goes on from JAVVEZ010000106.1 coordinate 4,706, forward strand.
CGGCACCCAGCCCGGACTGGGCCAGTAAATTGGCGGTTTCATACAGGGGCAGGCCGACCACGCCACTGTAACTGCCCTCCAGGCGTTCCACGAACAAGGCTCCCAGACCCTGGATGGCATAGCCCCCGGCTTTGTCACAGGGCTCTCCGGTCTGCCAATAGGCTGTCATTTCTGCAGCTGTAATCGGCCTGAATACCACCCGGGTCGTCGCCAGCGTCACGTGATACCTATCCTGCCATGCCAGGGCCACTGCCGTCATCACCTCATGCGCCCTGCCTGAGAGCCGGCTCAGCATCTGCAAGCCATCCTCGCGGTTCTGCGGCTTCCCGAGCAGGCGGCCCTCACAGAGCACCACGGTATCGGCACCCAGTACCGGCAGTTTCGGATCTGCCATCGTCAGTGCCCGCAGCCCACCCACTGCCTTGGCGGCCGCCAGCCTCCGGACCAGGGACTCCGGATCTTCCCCGGCCTGCCGGCTTTCGTCGATCGGCTGCCGGATGACCTTGAAACGGATGCCCAGCTGTTCCAGCAGTTGCCGGCGCCGGGGTGATTCGGAGGCCAGATAAAGCAGCGTTTGCGGTAAGCTCATGGCAGTTTTCCTGAAAGCTGCATTATCGCCTAAACGACAAGGGCGTCATACCCTCTCCAAATTTCAGCTTTGCCAGCCATCCCCAATGACTATAGAATCAAAAAATTGCCTGCCCGCCAGCATCCGGACATTTCCCATGCGCCTGACAAGCCACACCGACTACGCACTCAGAGTCCTCCTGTATACCGGGGCTTCCGGGGAGACAGTGACCATCGCCAGGATATCCGAAGCCTTTGATATTTCCAGAGAGCATCTGCGCAAAGTGGTCCACACCCTGTCGCAGTTGGGCTACCTCGCCACCTCCCAGGGCCGTTACGGAGGCATCAGGCTGGCACTGGACCCCAGTGAAATCAACCTCAGGGACGTGGTTCTGCACTTTGAGAATACCAAAATCGTGGAATGCTTCGATGCCCAGAACAACACCTGCGCCATCGATGGCATGTGCGGTTTGAAACACGTACTGTTTCTTGCCCAGAAAAATTTTATGGACACCCTGGCCGGCTATCACCTCAGCGACCTCATCAAAAACCCGAAGCTGATCGCCTTCAGTCGCCAATAATTGATCTGAATCAGAAATCGGGGTTGACCTCCCCCGGCAAATCAATTAATAATGTAAATGTAATACATGATTAAAAACAAACCTGCTCTCTACATTGACCCATCGTATTGAGATAACAATCAAACGGTAAAGGAGATTTCCCATGACCAACGTATACGAACAGATTGGCGGTGCTGCTGCCGTTGATACCGCAGTGGATATTTTTTACAGAAAAGTACTGTCAGATCCCCTGATCAGCCACTTCTTCGACAAGGTCGACATGGACAGACAGATTGCCAAACAGAAATCCTTTCTGACCATGGCCTTTGGCGGACCGAACAATTATACCGGCAAGGATATGCGTGCAGCACACAAGGATATGCATTTGACCGAAGCGCACTTCAACGCCGTTGCCGGCCATCTGGTCGCCACCCTAGAGGAACTGAAGGTTCCACAGAATCTTATCGATGAGGTCATGGCCATCGTTGCCAGCACCCACGATGACGTCCTCAACCTCTGATTGGCGGTTTTTCATTCATGCCGGATCTCACCTTCAATTCAGGCACATTTTCCCTGCGCGAGCATGAAAGTGTGCTTGACTGCCTGCTTCGCAACCAACAGATCATTCCCTATGCCTGCAAGGCAGGCATGTGCCAGGCCTGCCTGGTGAAGGCGGTTGACTGCGAAGCCCCTGAAAACGCCAAAAAATGGATCAAGCAAACCTTGCAGGCCAGAGGTTACGCCCTGGCCTGTCAATGGGTTCCCGACACGGACGTCGAGGTCAGCCTGCCTTCGGTCGAAGAGTTTGCCGTGGCGGTCCGGATCAAAAGTCTGGACCTGCTCAATCATCGGGTCATGCGCCTGGTGCTGGACGTCAGGGAAGGGGACCGCATGTTTCAGTATTACCCGGGTCAATACCTGACCCTCACCAATCAGGATGGCATCAGTCGCAGCTATTCCATCGCCAATAATTACGAGCAGGACCATGTCATCGAATTGCACATCGGACAGACACCCAGGGGGCTTTTCAGCAGCTGGTTGTTTACGAAGGCCAGGCCTGGCGATGTTCTGCATATTCGCGGACCGGCAGGCGACTGTTTTTATACCCAACAGGAACAGGATGATTATCCCATCGTGCTGGCCGGCACCGGCACCGGACTGGCGCCGCTGTATGGCATCATCCACGAAGCCCTCAGACAGCGGCATCAGGGCCCGATCTCTCTGTTTCACGGTGGCAGAACCGTACAGGATCTGTATTACTGTGCCGAGCTATCCAAACTGGCAGAGCAATACCCACAATTTCATTACTTCCCTTCCTGTCTCGACGCAGCAGACAGCATCCCTGACGAGCTGTCGGGCAAACTGGAAACGGGCATGCTCGACGCCGTGCTCGACCGTCATCTGGATACCGCGACCATCGCGCAGACCCGGGTCTTTCTGTGTGGCGCCCCCGAACTGGTCCACGCCCTGCGCAAGAAGATATTCCTGAAAGGGGCCAAATCCGGCCATATCTTTTGTGACCCCTTTCTGGAGCGCAGCATACCCGGAAGCATTCCTGAACAGGTGGGGAGGTAGGAGCCTCAATGTCCGCGCTGCCACTCCACTACTTCGGTATAGGGTACCTGCCCACCAAAAATATCCAGCGCACTGCCAATGGTGAGATCGACCCGGCCCTGCCCCAGCATCATCACCCGATCCAGGTCACTCAAGGCATTCACGCCACCGGCATACGTTACCGGAAGAGGCGAAGACTCGCCCAGCAGCGTGATCAATTCTTCCTGAATGCCCTGCATCCGGCCTTCCACATCAACCCCATGAACCAGAAATTCATCACAATGACCGGCCAGTTTTTCAAGCAGCGCGGCATTGACCTTTTCTCCGGTAAATACCTGCCAGCGATCGGTAACCACCCAGAAGTGGCCATCCCTTTTCCGGCAGCTGAGGTCCAGTACCAATCTCTCCCGGCCGGTGACAGCCCGGAGCCTGCCGAGTCTTTCCAGATCGATTCTGCCCTGGGCAAATACATAGGAAGTAACGATGACATGACTGGCTCCGGCGTCGAGAAACTCCAGGGCGTTTTCCGGGCTTACCCCGCCCCCGTATTGCAAGCCCCCGGGAAAGGCCCGCAATGCCGCCAATGCCGCCTCCCGGTTACCCGCGCCGAGCGCAATCACATGCCCGCCCCGCAGGTCATCGGCCCGATACAGCCGGGCAAATTCCGCCGAACTGCGCTCACTGGTGAAATGGGTCTGGATCCGGCCAGGCTCCCTGTCATCCAGTGAGCCCCCGACGATCTGCACCACCTGGCCATTGCGCAGATCGATACAGGGCCGGAACCTCATGAGCGTCGAAAACCATCTTCCAGCTGAAAAAACCGGGGATTCATCGCCGCCAGCGGTTCCCGCAACCTGGCCAGCTCCGATGCCGGACCATGGATTTCCAGGTGTGTCAGCTCTGCAATCTGCAGAGAGCTTTCCAGCAAGTCCTTGACATTATCCAGATGTGTCAGCAGGGCATCCGCATTCACGTAGCCCTCACGGCAGTGGGCCTCATCACCATTGAAAGTAAAACCATAGTACAGACAGCCCTTCTCGCCACTGCTTGCCGCGACAAATTTCCGGCACAAGGCCTTGAACGCGGGCAATTGACCTTCGTTCACCTTGAAATAAGGTGCAATGGAACAACAGGTATCCTGAGGTGCTGGCATGATTTTCTCCTGGGATTGAATGATTCCGGCGCTATCGAAGCGGGCTATTATAGCCCTTAAGCGCTTCAGGTTAAGAGGTCTCCGGCGATTTATCTTCCGGCCATTCCCACCGGCGTGACAGCAACGAATTTCCACAGCCGCCGTTTTGATTTTTGATTATTATTTATGCGTTCTTTATACACGACTAACAGAAACGGAAAACACCATTATTTTATGCATGAATCGGCTCCCGGGGATTGCCTGAAGGAATCATGTGTGGCAAACTTGAGCCCGCTTGAAGCCAATAATCGCCAACATTATCTGGCAGTTTTTTGAGAAACGGATGAGTTTCTCGTTCGCATCTTGACTATCTGCAAGGAGGGTATCTCCATCACCAAAAAATAAACCTGCTGCTTAATTATTGAACGCTCACTCAATATTCATCATTGACCTGACCGGAGATAGTTAGTATGGCCAAGCGATCCCATGCGAAGCGTCAGATAAAATACTCAACGGAAATTGAATCCAGCAGCCCACCGCCACGAAGATACAGAGACAATCGGCCTCGATCGAAACGACAAGCTGGCGACGAAGTCAGCAATATCGTCGAACTAAGCTCCCGCAGCAGTCAACTCGATACCGCCTACTCTCCCCACCGCCAGATAAAACCCCTGGAAGCGCAAACTCCCGCACAGCAGAAATACATCAACGCCATCAAGAATCACTGTCTGACTTTTGGTATCGGACCGGCCGGCACCGGCAAGTCCTATTGTGCCGGGGCTCTCGCTGCCGAAGCACTGGAATCGGGCCGCATCGAAAGAATCATCCTGACCCGGCCCGCCGTGGAAGCCGGCGAGCAACTGGGTTTCCTGCCCGGCGAAGTGGAGGACAAATTTGCCGTCTACATCGACGCTTTCCGGGACATTCTGAATGAGCGCCTGGGCCGCGGCGTGGTGGATTACTGCCTGCGTCATGGCCGCATCGTGGGAGCACCGCTGGCCTACATGCGCGGCAAAACCTTCAACAACAATACCTTCGTGATTCTCGACGAGGCCCAGAACACGACTCTCACGCAAATGAAAATGTTTCTGACCCGGATTGGCGACGACTGCAAGGTGGTGATCAACGGGGACATCCGCCAAAGCGATATTCGTGGTCCCAACGGCCTGGCCGATGCCATTGCGCGCGTCAAGGGTCTGCCGGGTGTTCATATTCACAATTTCGAACGCGAGGACATCGTCAGAAGCGGTTTGGTGCGGGAACTGCTCGACCGCTATGAAACCTGAAGCCGGATGAGCATCAAAAAGCCCTTTTGGCCTAGTGTCATGTCACCCCTCCTTTGCCGCATCAGAGCCTGCCAGCGTGTTCAGTGCAAGGCAGACCGGCGAAGGCAT
>JAVVEZ010000107.1:0-9910 GCA_032250895.1 Pseudomonadales bacterium
GTGGTAATATTGCGCCATCAATCCGGTAGTACCCTCAAATTGAACAGGGTGATCTCCATGATGCTCGATTCCAAGCCAGGTCTCAGGTACCAGATCAGTTTTTATACTCTTCTCCTCGTTCTGTTTGCATCGGCTTTTGTGATGAAAAACCTGGACCCATCCCTGCTCTCGAATGATGAAAGCCTTGGCAGGCTTGAAGATAAGCTTGTCATTATTCCGAATTTTTCAGAAATTTTGGACGTCGAACTGAAAAAACAAACCTTTTTTGATTTCCTGCAACCCTTCATCGATCAGGAAAACCGCAACATTCTTGTCTTGCGGCTCAGAATTCAGACGCTTATGGATAAAATGCTGGGTGGCCAGACGCTGACCAAAAAAGAGCAGGCTTTCATCAATACCCTGAGCGAAGAATATGAAGTGGTCACACTGGAAGACTTCAGTGAAGCGCATTTTCGTTTGCTGCTGCGCCGTGTGGATGTCATTCCCAGTTCTTTGGCATTGGCGCAGGCGGCCAATGAGTCGGCCTGGGGAACATCGCGCTTTGCCCTTGAGGGCAATAACTTCTTCGGTCAGTGGTGCTATAGCGAGGGCTGCGGCCTGGTTCCCAGGCGCAGACATCAGGATGCCAGCCATGAAGTGAGAAGTTTCGATAGCATTCAGGCCTCGGTTCATGCCTATTTCATGAATATCAATACCTTCCCCAGCTACCAGAACCTGCGCCGGATGCGCATGCAGTTGCGGGAACAAAACAAGGCCATCAACGGTTATAACCTGAGCGAAGGGCTGCACAGCTATTCGGAGCGTGGGGAAGACTATGTGGATGAACTCCAGTCAATAATCCTTTCCAATGGGCTGCTGGAGCGTGATAACTGGGATGAAGCGTGATTCATTCAGCGATGGCAGGATTTATCCATGGGATTGAATACCAGTAATAACGGCCCTGGGCGCCAGGTGCGGTGCAGTTGTAGCGAAAGCGGCGCTTATGGTTTTCGATGGGGCTGCGCACGGTAACATGCAGTTCTGTGTTGTTGGCCTGTTGCACTTCGATGCGTTGGTCATTGTTGTAGCAGGCCAGTTCCTGCATACGGTAACCGCCGGGGGCAAAAACAAGTTGCGCAGATGGGCTGAGGGCGCTGGTTGTCGGGTCAAGGGGACTGACCGAGAGCAGTTTGAATGCGAGGCTGTTGACCTTGATGGCAAAGGTGTTCATCGAGGCATAGATCCCTGAAAAAGGAAAACGGGGCAGGGCGCTGAAGTCCGAGCTGGCGTTGATCGGCCCGGAATGCTGGGCAATCCCGATATAACCGAGTTTCCTGACCAGTGCCTGAATGGCACTGTTGTATTCGCCATAGGGATAGGCCAGCAGTTTGTGATCATGGCCGGTTTCCCGGGCAATACTGGCTTCGGCAAGCGTAATTTCATCACTGATTCTCTGAAGCCATGCGGCTTCCGATTCGCCGGGGTCTTTATCCAGTAGATAGGGGTGGGAGACCGTGTGGTTGGCAATGGTGGCTCCTGCGGCAGCCATTTCCCGCAATTGCTCCCAATTGACGTACAAGCCCGGGTTGCTGCCGACCAGAGCGCTGTTGACGAATACGGTAAAAGGCCAGCCGTAGTTTTTGAGTACCGGAAAAGCCTCGCTATAAACGGAGATATAGGCATCATCGAAGGTGATGACTGCGGTTCTGTCCGGCAGGCTTTCTCCCCCTTGCAGCTTGTTCACGACGCTCTCCAGCGCTGCAATCTGGAAGCCGTTGGTCGCCAGATAGGTCATATGTGTCTTGAACTCTTCCGGACTGAGGCTGGTAACGGGGGGGGTATGGGTACTGACATGGTGATACTGCAAAATCACCGCCTGATCGGGATACTGGGCAGCGAGGGACAAGGGCAGGCATGTCAGGAGGCAGAACAGGAGAAGATGGGGGCCTCTTGTCGATTTGCAGTGCATGGACAGCTCCTCATGGAAATTCGAGGCCGTCAGAATTATACTGTCGGCCTTTTTATGCCTGACAGCCACCGCCTACGTCAGTGGATTCTAAACGCAAAGTTGATACAGGGCCAATGATGGACGTCCAAAAAAGTAATTTTACATTTAACCGGCTACAGAAGAATCTCCGGCGCGAGGTGGGCAAGGCGATCGCCGATTTCAACATGATAGCAGAGGGTGATCTGGTGATGGTTTGTCTTTCCGGAGGCAAGGATTCCTATGTGATGCTGGATATTCTGCTGAACTTGCAGAAACATGCGCCGATTTCATTCCGGATCAAGGCCGTCAATCTGGACCAGAAACAGCCTGGGTTCCCCGAACGGACATTGCCTGATTATCTGCGATCCATCGATGTGGATTACCATATTATCGAGCAGGATACCTACTCTGTGGTTGTTGACAAGACCGAGCCGGGAAAAAGCTTCTGCGGTCTGTGTTCGCGTCTGCGCCGGGGTAATTTGTATGCCTACGCTCAGGAAATAGGTGCGAATAAAATTGCCTTGGGGCACCATCGTGATGACATCATGGAAACACTTTTTCTGAACATGTTTTTCGGCGGAAAATTGAAAGCGATGCCGCCGAAACTGCTCAGCGATGATAAAAGAAACATTGTCATCCGACCGCTTGCCTATTGCCGGGAAAAAGAAATAGAAACCTTTGCGGCCTTGAAGCAATTTCCCATTATTCCCTGCACCCTGTGTGGAAACCAGGAAAATATGCAGCGGCAGGAAATCAAGAAAATGCTGCAAAGCTGGGGAAAACAGTTTCCCGGGCGGCTGGATGTGATTTTCAAGAGTATTACCAACGTGGCGCCTTCTCATCTGGCGGATACCGATCTTTTTGATTTTGTGAATCTCGAAGCGGAAAGAGCTCAGGCACTGGACAGAAAAACAATTGAACTGGTCAATTTGCACCTGTCCGTTCCAACGTGAGCGGGGATGTTGCTGAATGGAAATACCTTTTGCTCGCATTGAACCACAGACTCTTGACAGCCTGATCGAGGAGTTCGTCACCCGTGAAGGCACTGATTATGGCAATCAGGAGCACAGTCTGCACAGCAAGGTCGCCCAGGTAAAACGTCAATTGCAAATGGGCACAGCCAGAATCGTCTATGATCCGGAATCCCGAACCTGTCATATTGAAAGCATAAATCCATACAGGACAGGCCGTGACTGACCAGGCATCTTCATCTCCGGAACATCTGCTGGATGCGCGCGGACTCTTTTGTCCTGAGCCCGTCATGCTTTTGCACAAAAAAATCAGGGAAATAGCTGCCGGGGACATCCTGTCTGTTATTGCCACGGATCCTTCAACGCAACGGGATATTCCAAAATTTTGTCATTTTCTTGGCCATGAACTGCTACAGGCCTCTGAAGACAGCAATTTATATCGCTACAGAATCCGCAAATGCAAAGCCTGATTTTCCTTTCCCGGCTAAACTTCAATTCAGAGCTTCCCTAAAAATGGCGGGGCGGAAGCAACTCTGAAATGAAAATCGTCGCCGATGAAAATATTACCGGACTCAGACATTTGTTTGCTCCTCATGCTGAGCTGCTGATGCTGCCGGGGCGTGCCATCACGGAGGAAGTCCTTCATGATGCCGATGTTTTGCTGGTGCGCTCCGTAACCCGGGTCGGCGCCTCTCTTCTGGCACATTCACCCGTAAAATTTGTTGGTACGGCTACCAGTGGGACAGACCACATCGACCAGGACTACCTGTGTGATGCCGGCATTGCTTTTGCCGATGCCGCTGGTTGCAATGCCAATTCAGTCGTGGAATATGTGATAGCGGCGCTTTCCCACCTGAGTTTGAGCAAGAATTTTTCCTGGCTGGAAAAAACGCTTGGAATAGTTGGTGCTGGACATATTGGTGGCCTGCTGGCGGCAAGATTGGAAAAACTGAATATGGACTACGTCATTCATGATCCCCTGCTTGATCCTGCCGGTCGACACGCTGCCAGATTGGTTTCTTTTGAGCAGGCGAGTGCGCAGGACATCCTCACATTGCATACACCCTTGACCTATGATACGGAGTTCCCCACTTTTCATATGCTGGACGCTGGCGTCATCAACAATCTTTGCGGCGGCCAGGTCGTCATCAACGCAGCACGCGGCGGCGTGATCGACGGCAACGCACTGAAGGCACGGTTACGAAAAAAAAATGATCTGTTGACCGTCATCGATGCCTGGGAAAATGAACCGGAACCGGATCCTGGATTGTTGAAGCTGGTGACCATCGGGACCCCCCATATTGCTGGCTACAGTTACGATGGAAAATTAAAGGGCAGTCTTTTACTGTATGAGAAATTCTGCCGACACTTCGGGCTGGAATACAGAGACCCGGGCTTTTACGGGGTCGAAGATCTTGTTCTGGATCTGCATGATGAAGTCGGTCTTCATGGAGAAGAGCTGATGGATCGGGCTATTCGTGGAGCTTATGATATCGGCGCTGACCACGCGTCACTCTCTGCCATCGGGGCCAATAGGGCATCTGGTGTTGCAGGTGGGTTATTTGAAGGTTTACGTAAAAACTATCGAAAACGTTATGAATTCTATCATTTTCGGCCAATTTTACCGGCCCATGAAAAAAACCTGGCCCAACTATTGAGGAACCTGGGTTTTCAGTGAGTCCGGAAGCTCAGTGCTGGGCATATTTTTCCAGGAATGCGGCGATGCGGGTAATGGCCTTGTTGAGGATATCAACCCGTGGCAGAAAGACCAGGCGGAAGTGATTGTGATCATCGATATTGAAACCGCTGCCCTGCACCAAAAGAACCTTTTCCTGCAACAGGAGATCAAGAACCATTTTCTCGTCATTCTTGAGTTTGAACTTTTTTGGGTCCAGTCGTGGAAACAGATAAATGGCACCGGCCGGCTTCACACAACTGACACCGGGAATATCATTGAGCATCTGCCAGGCAATGTCACGCTGATCACGCAGGCGCCCACCGGGGATGATGAGTTCATTGATGCTTTGATAACCGCCCAGGGCCGTCTGTATGGCATGTTGGGCCGGTACGTTGGCACACAAGCGCATATTGGAGAGAATCTCGACGCCCTGGATGTAATCCCTGGCTTTTTCCCTGTCGCCGCTCAGAATCATCCAGCCGGCCCGAAAACCGGCGAGCCGGTAGGATTTCGACAGGCCGTTGAAGGTTACGATGAAAAGATCATCGGCAAGCGAGGCTGTCGGGGTATGTTGAACCCCATCGTATAAAATCTTGTCATAGATCTCGTCCGAGTACACGATCAGATCATGTTCCCGGGCGAGTTGGAGAATCTGTTCCAGCAGCTCTTTTGGATAGACGGCGCCGGTCGGGTTGTTGGGATTGATAATGACGATGGCTTTGGTACGATCACTGACTTTCTTTTTGATATCGTCAATATCCGGAAACCAGTTTGCCGCTTCGTCGCAGTGATAATGTACGGCCCTGCCGCCACTGAGAGTGATCGCCGCCGTCCACAGTGGATAGTCGGGAGCCGGCACCAGAACCTCATCCCCATCATTCAACAGCGCCTGCATGGCCATGACGATCAGTTCGCTGACGCCATTGCCGAGATATACATCATTGATGCCTACGCCCTTTATATTGAGGCGCTGGGTTTCCTGCATTACCGCCTTGCGGGCGGAAAAGAGGCCCTTGGAGTCTGAATAGGCCTGGGCAGTCGGCAGGTTGTAAATCACATCCTGCAGCAACTCCTCGGGGGCCTCAAAACCAAAAACACCCGGATTGCCAATATTAAGCTTGATGATCTGGTGGCCTTCCTCCTCGAGGCGCTTTGCTTCCTGCAGAACAGGCCCACGGATTTCATAGCAAACCTGTCTGAGTTTTGTGGACTGTTTGATCATGGCCATAATATGTCTTCATTGGTGAATTCAGGAATTCTGTCGAAGCTTGCCTGTGTTATATTCGCCCCTGAGCGGGGGGAAGGCATTGTACGAAATAGCTATCACAATCACCATATCTAAGGAAGAAGTGTATGGAAAAAATTGTTAAAAGCGAGCAGGAATGGCAGGCGCAGCTAAGTCCTGAGGAGTATCGCATTTGTCGGCAGAAAGGAACCGAACGGGCGTTTACCGGGGCCTACTGGGAATGCCGTGGAGAGGCAGGTATTTATCGTTGTCGCTGCTGTGGTACTGACTTGTTCGACGCCGGGGAAAAATTTGATTCCGGTACCGGCTGGCCCAGCTTCAGTGTTCCGGTGGGTCCTGGAGCGCTTGTTGAAAAGCCCGACAGAAGCCTGTTCAGCAGCAGAACCGAAGTGCTGTGTGCCTGCTGCGATGCTCATCTCGGTCATGTCTTTCCTGATGGTCCGGGGCCGGGCGGTCTGCGCTACTGTATCAATTCGGCGGCGCTTGTTTTCGAACCTGAACAGCCGTGATTCACAATGAAGATGCCGGGCTCATGTTTTTAATGTTTTTTATTGACGTGGGAAAATTTCCCTCATAAACTCCACCTACCTTAGAACTGAAATCAGTGGGCAAGGAGGTGATCGGGAATCGGTACTTTTATGTGTATGAAAAGGTCCGTATCTTTCTTCTGTAGATACTGATTGTCTGTTTGGGTAATGGTAATTAGGCCTACCCGTTGATAAGACTAGCTTCGTTTATTGATAAGTTACCCAAACAGAGTATCTACAGAGGGTACGGCCTTTATAATTTCTGTCCAAAGATTTCTCTTTGGCTATCTTCAGCGAGTTGTTCAAGGTAAAACCGGATGAACAAGGCCATCGTCATCGCTGCTCTGTTTTTTGTCGGCATTGCTCCCGCCCATCTGCTTGCACAGGATTCCGGCACAGCTGTTCACAAGCTCACGCTGGGTGCCTATTATGGTGAGGGGGATTATGGGGGGACGCAGGATACTGAAATTGCGTACTTTCCACTGACGTATGAAATAGCAAAATTTCCGTGGGTTTTTTCTGTCACGGCGCCTTTTCTGGCATTGAAGGGACCGGGAGACGTATTCCTTGATACCGGGAATGTTGCCCGGCCGGATGCCCGCTCGGATACCACCATCTCCGAGCAGGGCCTTGGCGATGTCGTGTTGTCGGGAAGCTATCAGTTCCAGCCCATATTCAATGACTTCGCCTTTGTCGATTTCTCTGTGAAACTCAAGCTGCCCACCGCCAATGAAAAAGAGGAACTGGGTACGGGGGAGTTTGATGTCAGTTATCAGCTTGATTTTTATCAAACGGTGGCCAGCACCACCTGGTTCTCAAATATTGGCTACCGGGACAGAGGAAAAACACCGCTGTATGAACTGTCTGATTCCGCTTATTTTTCGCTGGGTGCGATGCAGCAAATAACAGAAAGTTCCAGCATCGGGCTTGTCTATGACTTTCGGGAAGCCGCAGCGAAGAGCTCTGTGGAAAGCCACGAACTCATGCCATTTTATTCATGGACACCGGCATCTGACTGGACCCTTATGTTTTATACCATCGTGGGTTTTACCAACAGTAGTGCCGATCGGGTGGTCGGTTTCCAGTTGTCGCACACATTTCCCTGAGAGTTTGTTGAAAAAGTCCGTCCATGGTCCGGGCTGACAGGCTGTTTTTCAACAGCCTGTCAAGGAAGCTCTGTGTAAGCCATCATCCCGGCATAACCGGGATCCAGATTTTCAGCCCTATAGTCGCATGGGCCTGACGGGAGGACTCGGAATATTCACCCGCTCAACCGGAATGAAGCGCTGCGAAGGGGCACTGGGCCGTTCCGGACGATCAGGCCGGGCGGGTAATGAAATACGCTTTCTCTGGGCATCGGAGCGGCCCAGCACATCGATACTCATCAGTGAGTCTGCCGCCGTTGATGTCATTGTGTAGTTGGTGATCAACGTGCTTTCCGCCAGCATCAGTTCACGGGTAATTTCCAGGCTTGAAGTCAGGACCTGTTCGGCAAGTACCGAAATATTGAGGGTAACTGGTTTCTCCGCGTCAAGGTCAAGCGCTACTTCACGCAGTGCAACAGCGTTAAGGTCGGGGCGGGCCTGCTGGGGCAGAGATGGTCTGGTGTCCACTTCAGAGAGCACTGACTTCAATTCTGTGATTGCCATGCTCATATCCGAGCCTGCCACAGGCTCTACAAGATTCTTGCGTTCAAGCCAGTTGTTGCTTGCGGGTGTCAGTTTCAGATCCTTCACTTGCACGATGGTTTCTACCCGGGAAGGGTGTTCAGATGTCGTTTGACCATTTTTCTTCTTGTCATCGTCCACGACACCAAGATTAATGACCGGTCCCCCGGTGCCGCCCATGCCACTCTCACCGAATTTGCCTGTGCCACCCATGCCGCTGCCGCTGTCTTCGCCGGGACCGGTATTGATGAGCAGGTGAGTGATGGCAAATGCGAAGAAAAGGGCAGCCATGAAAACCAGGAGCAATCGTCTACTGCGTCCCCCATGTTCAAGATCATTACCACCCGTAATCGCCGCTAACGATGTTTTATTCATCGTTATCATCCTTTTCGTCATAGTCTGTACTGAAATTAAAAATGCCAAAGTTCATTCGGTATCTGTCGACATGCCTGGATTTGTCTCGAGTTTGAAGTTCAAGGGCTTTTTCATTGATTTCAAGTAGCGCACGCATGCCGATTCTATGACACATCTCGGTTAAAGTATCTATCGATTCCTGAGACAATTTGTCGTAGTAAACGCTTCTGTCAAAAAAAGGAGGAGTCCTGCCGCTGATATTATGAGAGGCGGCGCAAATATGGTCCTGGATGTTTTTCCCGAAAAAATAGAGTTTTTCTTCCAGCCCTGCCTGTGGGATAAAGGCTTCTGACTTGAGAATGACCTGTCCGTTTTTATCCTGTTCCACAAGCCCCAGACGCAAGAGTTCATCCAGAACCACCCGGGGGCGCAGATCCTGTTTGGCGATGTCCTCCACCAGATGATCAAAGGTCAGTTTTTGGGGGGTATCCTGTGTACGCAGGGGAAGAGGGAGAGGTCTGCCGCTGGCATCCAGATAATCATGGTCACCCAGCCAGCGGGAAATAAGCTGTGCTCCTATTGAGACACTTGCCGGAGGTTGGTAGCGATTCAGGTTTTCGTTTCGGAGTCTTTTTACATCTTTGCGGTGGACACCGGTCAGCAAACTGATGCGGCTGTCCGTCTGCTTCTTGTCGTTGACCGGAAATTCTGTCTCGGCCACTTCAACATAAATGGCTTTGAGAAGGTTGACCATATAAGGATGGGTAATCTGATTGGCAATAAACAGGCGTACCAGTGGGCGCAGAATCTTTTTCAGCGCCAGTACCAGAATATTGCCGGGTTCGGGATTTATGCCCTTGTCTGCTTCTCCATCCATGACGCTCAGTATACGGGTTGGCGGGAAAATATCCCACAAAAATATCATTGCCCCGTAGATATTCAAAACGCTGACAAGAGAAGAGCAGGACAGGAGGAATAGAAGAAAGTAGGGGCTTTGGTCTCCGTTAACCCAAGGCGATGATTTTTATTATTTTTTGTTATATATGTGGTGGTTTCACAGGTCCCATCGTCTTGGGCTAACGGGTGAAGCCGAAGATAGTGGTCACGCAGACGCTAATAAATAGCGCAAAAAATATGCCAAGGATTTGCAAGCAATACCTGTTACTGGATTTCTGATGGTTTCAAGGCAAAATATTTTATGGCCAACAATCAGTTGCTTAGCTCTCTTTTTTAAACGGCGCTACTTTAAAAAAAATAATATAATCAATAAGTTGTAGAGAAAATCTATCTTCGGTTTTTTTGGCTTTCTGACCATGTTCCTGTGTAAAATCGGGCTTGAAGTCAAAACTTTCAGAAAAAAGTATTTATCTCTTAGGAGCTTAGAAGTCCGTAAGGAAATATATTTTTTTATTAACTGATTGGTATATAATAATGCTGTGCCGTGTTACGAAAATTCACATAGCCAAGGGTTTTCCTGTTTATGTGCCTGCAGGTTCACAGG